>NZ_JARXOW010000001.1:1203308-1504135 GCF_030182585.1 Pedobacter faecalis
GGTCTGGAGCTGTCTGATCCGGATATAGCTTCCGCATATATTCTTCTGTGAAGATGTTGAAGTTATAACGGCTTACATACTCAGGTCTCCGGTAAGGGAAATGGGTAAATGAATAACCAAAATCGCGAGGGTTAGCCGTTAAACCAACGCCAATATTATAGTTGATCGTGTTGAACAACTCGAATAAACTCTCTTCAGAACGGCCTTTTGTAACAGTGCTCCATTCAGATATAGGCAATAGCCTAAAGTCGTTACTGCTAATCAGCTCTTCTCCTAAAGCTGCCGTTTCATTCCAATAATTCACACGATTATTAAGATCAAAACCTGCATTCCACATATTAAGATGCATCATAAGACCCATTGCAGCTCCTTGTGTAGCTCTTACACCGCGAAGCGAAGGATTACTATATCCCCGAGGAAGGTCCTTATAGCTAGCTTTCATATCAGCGATACACTTGTTCACTACACTAACCATATTCTCTCTAGGCAGCGGATCTTTCTGGAAAGCTTTTGTATAGTAAACTACATCGCCATACAGACGAACCAAAGTCAGATAACAAAAATTGCGAATGAACTTAGCTTCAGCAACATATTGTCTGGTTTGGTTAGCGTTCAACCCTGGAATGCCTTCCTCTAGTTTGCTGACCAAGATATTGGCTGATTGAATGACCTGATAGTAAGCATTCCAGTTCATGATAGACCGGAAATTATACACCGAGTTAGCCCATGGGCGGCTTGGATCCAGTAATTCCTCGATTCCGGTGTAATCATTATAAGAACTACCTGGAATGGTTTGCGGAGTTGTGTTACCGTTAGGGTTTGGAGCTATACGCGTATGCCCACCTACACGACCGGCCCAGCGATCTACCTCACTGGCTTGGTTTGCAGGGATAACCTCGCCTGAACGGGCTTCACCTGTGATAGCGGCGGTCGCAGTCT
Organism: Pedobacter faecalis; assembly: GCF_030182585.1. Lineage (NCBI taxonomy): Bacteria > Pseudomonadati > Bacteroidota > Sphingobacteriia > Sphingobacteriales > Sphingobacteriaceae > Pedobacter > Pedobacter faecalis. The sequence goes on from NZ_JARXOW010000001.1 coordinate 1,204,248, forward strand.
GTGCATACTTGTTGTAAAGCGTGCTGTACATGTCCGTAATGTTTGCCTCAACGTCGTCTACAGTCTGATAAAAATTATTCCCTGTAAGCTTGTCAATAGGCGTAATGTCAAGAAACTTCTTACATCCATATTGGCTGGCGACTACCAGCAGCGATAAATAAATAACTAATTTTTTCATATCCTTTATTCCCCTCTATTAAAATTCTGCTGTTACACCAAATGTATATATACGCGGTACAGGATAACCGTTAGACGCATCACGACCAATTGCGGTCACGTTTTCTGCGTTAGGCCCTGAGTAACCTGAGAAAGTAACCAGGTTCTGCGCGTTCACATACGGCCTGAAGCTGTTGAGTCCGAAACGCTTGGCAAGTTTCTTATCAAAGCTGTATGAAAGTGTAACCTCGTTGATTTTGAAATATGCACCTTCTTCTTCCCATAAAGTCTGATCAAAACGGAAAGGATTCGTAAATGCGTTATGTGCATAGTCATAAGCATTCGCATATTTAGCCACCTGACCAGGTGTTCTCCATACGTTGAGTCTGTCTATTGGAACTACGGCATCCTGACTGAAAGGATTGTTCATTAATCTTAGACGACGTGCTAATGCGTTGTTCAAAATAGAACGTTGCGCGGTGTAAGAAGCATAAACGTTTACCGAGAAGTTTTTATAACTAACCGTGTTAGACAAACCACCGCTCAGTGTAGGCTGGGTACTTCCAGAAACCTGGTAATCACGCTCATCCAGAACATAGTCACTATTTGCATCTAAGAACCTCGCGTCTCCACCCTGGAATGACGCCCTATGGTCCAGCGGGTTATTATTGCGGTATCTAACACCTGTAACCGGATCGATAGGTACGTCTGAAGTATTGGCATAAACACCCTGATTAACGATCAGGTAGTTAGCCAAGGCGTTACGACCTACACGTTTCGCCAAATTCTGATTAAACTCACCTCCATCCCAATCAATGAACTGGCCACCATACTGTGCAGGAAGCTGGGTAAGAATGTCTGAGTTCCAGGCACCGTTTACCATCACTGTCCAGTTTACCTTGCTGTCTTTAGAAAGTGGTCTGCTTGTCAATGAAAGCTCGTAACCATAGTTGGCGAGGGCTGCATCATTACTAATGTATTTCTGGAATACAAGCGTGTTTGGCAGTATTACGTCGAACTTCTCGTTATCAACCTGCTTATAATATGTATCAAAAATCAGGTCTAATTTTCCATTAAACAATCCAAGGTCTAAACCAAGGTTGTACTGTGTAACTACTTTTGGTTTTAGCAACGGGTTAGGTACGTTATCAAACGCAATACCAATGCTCGGGTTGTTGTTATAGAATCCTCTTGGCTCATAGCGACCGTAGATTTCCTGTAAGGTACCGATCGGGAAGATGTTACGACCTGCCGTTAAACGAACGTCACCATAGGTAAGCCAGTCTTTAGCAAAGCCGAAAAAGCTCTCTTTGTGAAAGTTCCATTTAAAACCAACGGATGGGTTTACCGTATACGGGTCTTCGTTACCCGCATCTGATGAACCATCTACGCGATAAGTCAGATCAAGAACGTATTTCTTTTTAAAATCATAACCAATAGCCGCTGCAAGAGACACTGTATTTTGGTTCAGGAAACTTCCGGCAAGGATACCACCACCTCTGGATTCAAAACCATCATACCCAAGTGGTCCTTCAAACTGGTCATTTGGCAGCCTGTCCAGCCGGGTCTGACTGGCTTTTCCGTTACGGATGAACATCTCACTGAACAAGTTGACGCTGAAACTATGATCATCATTGATCGGTTTAGCATAAACAACACTGTTACGGTTATATAGAACAGATGTATAGCTATTGTATGCGCTTAAACGTGCAAATTGCTGGTTAGCAATAGCTGGAGTGTAACGGTCTTCATGATCCTGATTGTAATCATAACTTCCAAAGGTAGTCAGGGTCAATCCCTCTATAAGCTGATACGATGCCTCCATGTTAGCTTTAACGTACTTAGGACCAGCATCGTTACGTATACGTAGTGCAGCCAACTGCTGGCTGCTCGCGGTAAAGAATGACGGACCAGGAAGCAAAGAAGAGGTTTGTCCGTTGGCAGCAACACCAGTTTGCAGCAAACCAACACCATCAGCTTTTTCGATGTTTGTTAAAGCACCCATCAGCGCTCCAAAGAATCGTAAGCGTGTAGACGGCTTATATTCCATGTTCAGGTTCATGCTATAACGGTCATATCCGGTGTTTTTAATTACACCCGACTGAGAGAAGTATCCGACGTTGGTTTTATAGTTAAACTGCTCGTTACCCCCATCGATAGCAATGTTGTGGGTCATATTATAAGTATCCTGATAATAGATACCCTGCCAGTCGGTTGAGTTGTTATAGTAAGCGTTCAAACTGTCCGACAAATATGGTGTGCGGTTGATTCTCCAGTAGTCTCCGATTAAAGCATAATCAAGAATCTGTTGTGTTTTGATATTACGCTCAGACACACCGCCGTAAGTTTCCCTTAGTTTAGGTGTCTTACTCAAGAACGCCCTTCCTGTGTAACGAACGCGCGGAGTCTCCGATTGTCCGCGGACAGTCTGGATCAAAATAACGCCATAAGCGCCCCTTGAACCGTAAAGCGCAGTAGCAGTCGCATCTTTCAATACTTCGATACTGGCGATATCTTCCTGAGGAATCATTGACAGTGGACTAACGCCAGAACCTTGTTGCTGGAAACCGAATTCTGAAGCGCGGTCTGCATCCATAGGTACACCATCAATTACATACAAAGGAGAAGTTGGCTGAAGGAATTTTTCATCACCAGAACCTTGAGTAGCGATGGTTGAAAGACCACGTATTGAAACGGATCCCCTCAAACCCGGAGCACCAGTGTTGTTCTGGATGTTCAGACCCGCAACTTTACCTTGAAGCAACTGCTCAATGTTAGCTACAGGAACGTCCTGAATCTCTTTACCAGTTACAATATATGATGAACCGGTAGTTACATCCCTGGTACGTTTCTGATATCCGCGGATTACCACCTCGTCCATCTGATTCTTGTTCTCGCTCAAAAGAATAGTTAAACGTGCATTGGCTGCAGTCACGGTTACATACTTATTTTCGTAACCCGTATAACTAAACATCAGTCTTGAACCCTCATCTACGACCAAAGAGAACCCTCCATTAGCGTTCGTCGCAGCTAACGGTTTCGGCGGATTTCCGATGTAAATATTCGCGCTCGGCAACGTTTCCCGGGTCGCTGCGTCATACACAGTACCGGTAACGGTCACCTTTTTGGTTTGCGCCATCAAATCTTTGCATACGAATACGCAACTGAAAAAAATTGATAGCAAAATAATATATCTTTTCATTGTATTAATTTTTATCATTAAGATTCTAGTCGTTTGTAAACTTAGGATTCACGGTCTCAAACCTAAATGTGATCCGCCAGTCACCTTTTTCGTAGATGCTGAAGTTCTCGGCGATTGTACCGATAACCACAACGTTACCAAAACCTATTCTTGAGTAGCTAAATTCCACATGGGCGCGGTCGCCAGACCCGTTAACACCGCCTTGAGTAAACCGCGTTGGAATCCTCGCTAAAGGAATAGGATACGCCACATCATATTTAACATACTCGGGAGTCATCTCCATATTGAAACCATGAACGAGCTGATCCCATTTGGTCATATTAAACCTAGCTGGATTAATAGGATTACCTAGCCTGTCAAGGAAGCGAAACGTTAGTGAGCTACCTTCGCCGATCTTTTCAATACGTGTCGTAACCCTGTCTCTCACAGTTTCCATCGGTCTGCTGTCCGACTCTCGAAATACATTACTGATAGATGGATACATTAATATAAAAGTACTACCTCCAGGCGTAGTGGTGTTACGCGCACCTGTATACGGGTTTATGTCGCTCGCGTCATCGGTCTCATAAGGCCGCTCTCTCCAAGGCCAGAATTTAAGGTCACGAATAACCTTACTTCCACCTGAATTACTTACGCGAACATCAAAGAAACGTTGCTTCTGAATAAAGTCATATTGAGCTGAATCTCTTGGAGTAATAAGATCCCTGGTTGCTGAATTCCACACAATGAGGTCTCCATTGCTTCTGATTTCAACCACAGGGCGGTTCTCAATCTTACGCTTGGCCTCAATCTCAGCCAGACTCTTCTCCTGTCCGGTGTACTCCTGTGTCCATACGAGCACATCTCGTTTGGTAACCATATCCTCAGCCGGACGTCCGTCTCCGAATCTGGGGTTGATCAACTCAAACTTCATTGGATAAGTTGAGTTATCCTCCTCGAAAGAGCGGTTAAAAACCGTAGTACGTCCTAGTATGGGCTCGAATGTTCTGACAGTATAATCAGCGTTCTGACTAAAGTAATCCTTCTCCTCTGGTATGTCGAAAATTTTACGACACCCGCTGAAAGCAACCACCGATAACATCAGAACCGCAGCTTTATGTTTTAATTGCATTTGCATAGTTATGTTTAGTTTATTCAAAGCCATCTAATTATAATTCCTCTCTGTAGTTAAATGTCCATTCAGAAAGCTGAAGCATACTGCCCGCTGCAAACGTCTGCAAGAATGTAATTCTGTAATGCTTATATGGCACAGTATTTTTGAAATCGTATATCTTACGCTGATAGTTCGTAGTGAACTCCTGATCCTGACGGGTATCTAGGATAACCCAGTTAATGTTATTATTATCCCGAAGATCATTCAGGTTAGGCTGATCGTTTGTTCCCTCAACAACCCACGCTTTTGGATCACGATCCTGATAGATCTTCGAATCGTTTGCAGACGTAATTGTATAGGAGTTGGCAATCAAAGGCCTGCCGTCAACTTCCGCCAGCGGATCTACCGGGCTCCACAGGAAATAAACCTTGTTATTGGCCTGGCTGAATGACGCAACCATTTTGGTAAGATAGTTACCATCGTACGACCAGATGAATTTCTCGCCCGGGTTTACGGAACCATCGAAACTACCAGAATTGTCCCAATCTATATACAATTTTGTTTTTCCACCTCTCGGATCAAGGAATAAATTGGTTGGCGGAGGTATTAGAGTCAGCCTCGTAACAAACTCATCAAATCCAAACACGTGATCAGGTTCAAGCAAATGGACGATACCGTTAGTGGTCTTTATATTCACTGAGGTGGTGGTGGTTTTGGCCCACTGAGGAACAAACACGCTGCGTTTTGTATTGGAGAACTCAATAACTTCTGAGCCTCCACCTTTCCAGCCTTGAGCATCAGCAAATACACGTTTACCGTGCATAGGGTAACCTACCTTATTTGCGGTAAGCGGCAAGCCATCGCCCAGAGCAAACTCCCCAGCAGTATGAAGGCCTTCAACAATATACATATTGATCATCGTATCCAAATGTTCTTTATCTGCTCTGGCCTTAGGCTTTTCCCTGGGCAACATATTATCTGTCGGGCCCGTGGCAATCGTACCTAGAAACATAGCTGGCTTACTCTGCGCCTTACGTACATCGTTAAGGTTGCGGATCGCTATACGAAAACTTTCATTGGATGGTGCGAAAAGTGTAACCTCTCCGCTTTTTAGTGTCTCCGTTAGACCCATTCTGTCTATTACATATAATAAGGAATCATATACACCCGGCTTACTCTTCAGATAGTCGTAAGTGTTCATATTTACCTCCATCGTTATATCGACAGCCTTTTTATAGGTGTCTTCCTTTTTACACCCAAATTGGATCAATAGGGCACCAAACAATAATGCCACTACATACCTTGATTTAAAATTTGATCTCTTCATGCCTATTAATGTTTAGTTTATTTCCAATAAGAGTTTTGGGTAAGCAAAGGATTCTGAGCCAGAATTTGCCTTGAGATCGGCCAGTAGATCCCTCCACTGTTAATCAAGTTAAGCCAAACGGGATCCTTGCGCTTTACTTTATGATATCTCACGAGATCATAAAAATGGTGACCCTCTCCCATAAATTCCTTCTGACGTTCCTTGAAAACTGCCTCAAATACAGAACCATGCCTAGGCTCGCTGTAGCGAACGAACTGATCTGCATTCGGGTTATTGAGTCCCATCTGATCCACGTTATACCGGCGCTGTCTGACCGCATTAAGATCTTCAATCGCACGGGTAGTTTCTCCAAGTACAGCAAACGCCTCAGCTCTCAACAGAGTAACGTCTTCAAGACGTGTTACAAGAATAGCACTGGAGAACAATCTGAAATTAGCATCGTTTGGTGATGAAGATCCGTTCTGAACCACTTTTATCTTGCTGAATACAGGATAACGGCCCTGAAAGTTCACAAAATATTTATCTGAACGGGTAATACCAGTAGTATCTATGTTAAAACGGCCGTCGTTAGGCTCTCTGAAGATAGAAAGGATAGAATCCTTTGGCACAAAGATATCCGGAATGCTCTTATTAACCACAGGCTCAGCAAGGGTCAAAGACTCAATATTACCCGTAAAAGTAGCATCCTGATGACCCCATATGAAGCCAAATGCCAGCAACTGATTTATTTTTTTGTCATAAAAAATCCCCTGAGGCCTTGTCAGCTCATCTGTGGAAATATAGCTCAAACCAGCCTTATTCATGTCGTTGATAACCAAGGTAGTATACGTGGAAACATCCGCATACTTACCTTGCCATGCTGCAACTTGCGCTAAGATAGCCCAGGCCGACGCTTTCCTAACCAGCGCACCATCCCAGCGACCCGACCCTACGCCATAGTAGTTGCCTGGTTGCTGAATATCTTCAGCACTGTAACGATAAGGAAGCACCGCAGCTGCTGCAGTCATTTCAGCCTGCACAAAATCTAAAATCGCTTTTTGATCTGTACGTGGCTGGTTCTCAAAGGTTCCTTCTCTTGAACTTACAATAAAAGGAACATCTCCCCAAATTCTAACCATGTAGAAATACGCATAAGCACGCAGGAAGCGCACCTGTGCGATGTCTACATTCATATTATTCTCCGTATATCTTGGATCTTGCGCCCTGACTTCAGGAATCCTTTCCAAGAAAATGTTGGCGGCATTAATAATTGCATAAAATCTTCTCCAATTTGAAAGCTGCTCCACTACAGGATATTGAGCATTCAAATCATTCCTGATTATGGCCTTAAGATCTTGACGGATAGGCGCATCAAAATTACCTAAACGAACGTCCCCATAAATCCAGTGGCCATTGTTATCGGCCAATGCTGCCCTGGTTAATCCGTAAACCCCCATAATTCCGGCCCTGGCGTCTTCGATAGACTTCCAGTAGTTGGCTTCATTCACCACACGCGTCGAATCAACGTCGAGTGTCTTATTACAACCTCCAGCAAGAAGTCCGAAAGAAACTAAGCTCAGTAAAATTATTCTCTTCATTTTCTCAATTTTAATTGATCGTTATTATTTATATAGCTCAGTCCGATTAAAAATCCAATTTAACTCCAAGTAAATATGTTCTTGGAAGCTGAATTCCGTAGCCTGAATCGTAACCTGTATAGTTTACCAGTTCAGGGTCCTGACCAGTATATTTAGTTAGCGTAAATACATTATTCACGCTACCGTAAACATAGAACCTGGCTACGTTCGCAGACTTCTTCTTCATCACCTCGGTCAGGTCGTAACCAAGTGATAACGTACGTAATTTGACAAACGAACCGTTTTCCAGGAACAGATCCTGGTTAGCCTGGAAAGGTGCAACCGAACTCCAGGGGTTATAAAGCGGGTATTTAGAATACTCCCCTCTCTTCTCCCAGAAAGTAATCTCACGAACAGAGTTGATGTTATTCTGACCCTCGCGATTAACAAAGTCAAAACGGTTTGCCATATCCTGATTAATCAGGTCACGTCCAAAATTGTAATAGAAATTCAAATCAAGCGACCACTTCTTATATCCGAAAGTGTTGTTAAATCCACCTGCGAAAAGAGGTAGAGAATTTCCTTGAATCGTACGATCTTGGTTATCAATAAGGTTGTCACCATTGATATCTCTCCAGTTCGGATCACCGGCTTTCATCTCAATACCGTTATAGCGCCTTTTTACACCTCCAACTGCAGGAACGTCACCATCAGCGTTATACATGCCATCGTTTGTTAACAGCCAGTAACTACCAACACTCTCACCAACCCGTAGCATGCGATCACCTATAACGATCTCCTTTAAACCACCCGGAAGCGCAGTTAACTCGTTTCTATTATAGTTAACATTTAAAGCAGTAGTCCATGAAACGGTTTTAGTAGAAGGTAAAACAGTTGCCCCTAATGACACCTCAACACCACTGTTACGAATGTTCATCCCATTCCTTATCAAAGAAGTATAACCGTATTCAGCAGCTGCAGGTAGCCCTAACAGCATGTTTTTATCTTCTTTTATATAAACGTCAACCGAAGCTCTGATGCGGTCTTCAGCAAAACCGGCATCAACACCAAGACTGAGCTGGTCCTGGTATGCCCAATCTATATTATAACCAACATTTCCGGTGCTGTAAGGCCGGGTCAAAACAGAAAACCCATTATAACCAGGAGTGATCACGTTACCGGTAAACCCTATATAAGCGGTGTACTGGGGACCTTGAGAATAGTTATCAAAGTGCTCATAACGACCTAAGCGACCGGCACTTGCACGCATATTCAGGCTAGACACTGCAATCTCCTGCTCAAAAAATTCTTTCTTCATATCCCATCCCGCCGAAACCACTGGGGATAAGAACCATCTGCTCGTAGGTTGCTGGTTAGAGGTTCCATCATTTCTCAACATTGCAGAGATCGTGTACTTTTCTTTGAATTCATAAGTAGCACGTGCGTTGAAAGAAATCAGATTATTACGAGTTCTGTCCAGAAATTTATAGGTTAGCTCTCTTGAAAAAACACTAGGATTCAAGAAACTACCTGAAAGTGCGTCTGCATTTAGCAGGTTGATCTTAATATAATCGTTAGAACCCCTGTAAGCATATGCGTACTGATATTTATACGAATCAAACTGGAAAGAAGCTCCCAACTGGAAGTTGAATTTGTTGTCATCATTTAACTCAAGATCATAAGATGCGACATTATCGATCATAGCACGCTGGCTATATCCATAGTAGTTAGATGCATAGTTTGAATTCTGAAGTAAGGTCCTCGCAAAGAAGATATCACGGTAACCTTCATTGTAATCAGCCCCTAATGTACTGGTAATCTTTAACTTATCAAAGTTGAAAGCAAACTGGAAGTAACCTTGAACAGCATTCGTTTTATTCTCGTCGAAGCCTTTATCGAACTCAGCAAGGTAAGTATTATACCTGTCTTTGTTCGGTGCGAGCGGCGAACTCAAGTCTGGCAGATAGTTAACCTGCGCAAACCTGTCTCTTAAATTTCTGTTGCGGTCGCGGTTTAATACGGATGCATTCACCATTGCAGACATGGTCAGCCATTCTATAGGCTGCATATTAACCAGGAACCTCGTGTTATAACGCTCAATCCCTGTATCATCTGCAACGCCTTGATTTTGAAGTGCTCCGAAAGAGAAACGGAAGTTTGCACGGCTCGTACCACCCGAGATCGCTGCATTTGCTCCGTAAGCAAGTCCGCTATTATAATATTGCTCGTCCCAGTTCGCCGGACCGTAATAAGCATTATTTAATGAATCACTCAAGTACAACGGATATACGTCATTATCCGAATAGCTTCCATTACCGGTATATCTGTCGTAAAACTGTCTTCTGAACTGATTTTCGAAATTACCGTTAACTGTGGTTACCGCATTTGGAGTAGCCATCCCAACATACGAATCGAAAGTGATCTTTCTTTTCGTTGTAGCTGGTTTAGAGGTTAACAAAATAACGCCGTTAACCGCCTTCGGACCATAGATTGCGGTTGCCGAGATGTCTTTCAACACCTGAACCGACTCAATATTGTCCATATTAATGATCGAAAGCGGGTCGGTACCCGGACCAATCCGCTCAAATTTGTATTGCTGTATATCTAACGCATAGGGATGCTCGGCAGTAAGCGGAATTCCGTCAAGGATTACCAGGGGCTGCGACTGGAATACCTCACGCTGAGAAAGAAGTGGCTGAGAAGTTCCGCGGATGAACATGGTCTGTGGTGCACCAGGTTCGCCGGTAGATTCCTGAACATAAAGACCTGCAGCCTCTCCTTTTAAATACTGCTGCAAAGTAACAGCAGGAAAAATAGCGAGCTTCTTTGGATCAAGGTTACCACTCTTAGACTCCAGTCTCTTTAAAAGAGATTTCTTAATGGGCGTAACGCCTACGGTACCGGTGTCCGTGCCACTGGTATCTTTTCCAGAAGCATCTGTCTGTTCTTGAAAGCTCCCCCTGAAAGAGAAGTTATTCGAAACACAGGCAGACCTAGCCGTATTGCCGAATGAGCATGTCGTTGTACACAACACACCCAAAAAAGTCATAGTTGCAATAATGCGCATAACAGGTAATTAAGTATTAACTGATTGAAAACTGATATTTATTTGTTTGTATTAGATTCTATTTGAAATCACCAGATAACAGAAAAATCCGCACCGGAAGCAGCAGACCAACTTATATCGAATAATTTGAAATATTTTAAAACGTTTTAGCTACGGTACAACCAGACCGACAGCCAATACCTCTTCCCTATATCATAAGGCAACGTCCTAAAAAAAAGTGAGTAGGAGTTAAACATGCACTCCCAAGTTTTTGAGTAAAAGTTTGGTTCATAGTTTGGCTTTTTAATTAGGTAATCTATTTGGTTTCTCCCGATAATCCTTTATGGTGCTAAATCGATTATCAGTAACAATATTACGAAAGAAAAACCATAATCCAAATTTTTGCAAAAAAATTATAAAAAATAAATACTAACAAAATCCCTCCAGTTCAATCGATAATTTTGCATTGTTGCCTACCCGTCAAATATACCTTATATATATACACTAAATACGACAACGGCACTAGATTAATGAAAGGAAATTTGTTATTTTGAATCATGAAACCAAACAGTAGTAATGTTTTATCCATCGACGTCGGCGGAACGAGCGTCAAAGCCGGGGTGTTGAGCTCAAACGGAGAGTTGCTGTCAGCGTTCAGTAAATTGCCCACACCAAAGAAGTCCACGCCAGAGGCCGTACTAAAAACGATTGCAGAGCTTGTCGCCGGGCTCGAACATCCCTTCGACAAAGTGTCCATCGGCTTTCCGGGCTACGTCAAATCGGGGATGGTCTTTACTGCACCCAACCTGGCTAAGAACAAGTGGCAGGAAATCGACCTTGCCCAACAGGTAAGTGATCTTCTGGACAAACCAGTGCGGTTGGTAAACGATGCCGACCAGGCGGCTCTGGGTATTGTATCCGGAAAGGGGTTTGAAATTGTCGTTACGCTGGGTACAGGCTTTGGAACAGCGCTGGTATATGACGGCGACCTGCTCCCCCATTTGGAGCTCGCACACTTTCCGGTATCTAAGACCAAAGACTATGACGACTATATCGGCACCAAAGCACTCGAGAAAATCGGCAAGAAAGACTGGAACGATCGGCTCGAACTGATCATCAAAACATACAAGACCGTGTTTAACTACGAGACCTTATATATAGGCGGCGGAAACGCAAAACACATCACGCTCGATCTGGATGATAATATCCGGATTGTAAACAACAGGGACGGCATCAAAGGCGGTGCAAAACTCTGGCAGGCCGACGAACGATACCTTATATATACTACATACCCTAAGAAGAGCGAAAACTAACATCATCCGCTACATACTGAACATGAACAACAAATATACTTTAGGAATGATCGGCCTTGGAACCATGGGCCGAAACCTTCTGCTCAACATGGCCGACAATGGTTTTCAGGTAACCGGCTACGACAAAGACGCCAGAATGCTGGCAAAGCTTGAAGAAGACGGAAAAGCACATAACCTTAAAGCCTACAGCTCGCTGGAAGATTTTGTACAAAGCCTGGAACTCCCACGCAGGATTATGCTGCTGGTACCTGCGGGTAAAATAGTCGACAGTGTAATCGAAGAGCTGACGCCTCTGCTCGAAAAAGGCGATATGATCATAGACAGTGGCAACTCGCATTTTACAGATACCAGCCGTCGCGATCAGCAGCTCGTTGCACAGGGCATCCACTTCTTTGGCATGGGTATTTCCGGCGGCGAAGAAGGTGCGCGTTTCGGACCCAGCATGATGCCGGGTGGCGATAAGGAAGCTTACAACGCCGTAAAGCCTATTCTTGAAGCAGTTTCCGCTAAAGTAAATGGCGATCCTTGCGTAACGTATATCGGGCCTGGTGCTTCGGGGCATTTCGTGAAGATGGTGCACAACGGGATCGAGTATGCAATGATGCAGATTCTGGCAGAAACTTACGACCTGCTAAGAAAGACGCTGAAGTACGATAACGACCAGATCTATGCTGTTTTCAAAAAATGGAACGAAGGCAGACTGCAATCCTTCCTGCTGGAAGTAACGCGCGACATCTTTAAGTTTAAGGATAAAAAAACCGGTGCGTTCCTGGTCGACATGATTCGCGATGTGGCCAAGTCAAAAGGCACAGGAAAATGGACTTCTCAGGTATCTATGGACCTTCAACTGCCCATACCAACCATAAACGAGTCTGTGAGTGCACGCGATCTGTCGAAATACAAGTCGCTCCGCTCCGCGCTGAACGAAGTATTTCCAGAAGAACACACCACTGTTGCAGATCCGCAAGCATTTGAAGACCAACTCGAGCGGGCGCTGTATTTTGCAATGGTAACCTCTTATGCTCAGGGGCTTCACCTTTTGGAGGCGGCGTCTGACGAGTTTAAGTACGAACTCAACCTCAAAGAAATATCACAGATCTGGCGCGGCGGATGTATCATTCGCGCTGGTTTACTGGAAGACATCTACCAGGCTTATAAAAAACAGCCTGAACTGACCCATCTTTATACCGACAGCAGCGTACAGCAGCAGCTCAAAGATATCCTGCCTGCCACGCGCAACGTGGTAATCACCGCGATGTCAATGGGTATAGCGGTGCCCTGCTTCGCTTCGGCGCTGACTTATTTCGATTCGATGCGGACGGATAAGTCGCCGCTCAACCTGACTCAGGCGCAGCGCGACTTCTTCGGTGCACACACGTTTGAGCGTATCGACGAAGAGGGTATTTTCCATGCCGATTGGAACGAAGAGAACCTTTAAATTGCAACACCACTATATAAAATACACGAATGAAAACCAGCCTCAACGTTAATCCAACCATTGTAGTCATCTTTGGTGGTACTGGCGACTTGAATATGCGCAAACTTGCGCCTGCACTGTATAATTTGTATGCCGACGGCTACATGCCTCAAAAATTTGCGATTATCGGCACCGCACGTCGCCCGCTCAACGACGATAAATTCAGAGATACCTTGATGGAGGGCGTCAACAGCTTCTCCAGATCTGGCAAGGTTAAAGCAGCCAAATGGGAGAAATTTGCAGGCAATGTGTATTATACACCGGTCGACGTAGAAGCGCCGGATACATTTGGCGACCTGAAATCAAGGATCGAACAGTTGCGCGAAGATTTCGGTGCACAGACCAAAGTTATTTATTACCTCGCGGTAGCACCAAACCTGTTCCCGCTCATCGCGAAATGCCTGGATAAATACAAGCTGGTGGGCGACGAAGAAAACTGCCGCATCGTGATCGAAAAACCTTTCGGCCGCGACCTTGAAACAGCCAGGGAACTGAACAATATCCTTACCAGCATCTTCACCGAGAAGCAGATCTACCGTATCGATCACTACCTCGGTAAGGAGACCGTACAAAACATTATGGCCTTCCGTTTCGCCAACTCCTTCCTGGAGCCACTATGGAACCGCACCTATATTGACCATATACAAATATCAGTAACAGAGCAACTTGGCGTGGGCGACAGGGGCGGATACTACGAAAGTGCCGGTGCCCTGCGCGACATGATCCAGAATCACCTGCTGCAATTACTTTGCCTTATAGGTATGGAAACACCGGTCAACTTTGACGCCGACGAGATAAGGAATAAGAAAGTAGACGTCCTTAAAGCCATGCGGCCTTTCGGTCCGGACGACATCCGCTTCAGCACCGTACGCGGACAGTACACCAAAGGTTGGGTAGAAGGCAAGGAAGTGCCTGGTTACCGCCACGAACATGGTGTAGACCCAGATTCCAACACCGAAACCTTTGCTGCTATTAAGTTTTTTGTGGACAACTGGCGCTGGCAGGGAATCCCGTTCTACGTGCGTACCGGTAAACGTCTTTTTCAGACTTCCTCGCTGATCACCATTCAGTTTAAAGATGTTCCGCATCACATATTTCCGGCTGCAGTTACAGAACACTGGCAACAAAACCGATTGATTATCAGTATACAACCAGAAATGAGCATTCGTTTGCAGGTTCAGGCCAAACGTCCGGGACTCGACATGGTGCTGAACCCGGTGGATATGGTGTTCGACTATAAAGGCACCTACACTTCGGAAGCGCCTGAGGCATACGAGACGCTGTTGCTCGACGTGATGACGGGCGATCAGACCCAGTTTATGCGGGCAGATCAGGTAGAAGCCGCATGGGAACTCCTCATGCCGGTCATCAACGCCTGGGAAAACAAAAAATCACTCAGCTTCCCGAATTACACGGCCGACTCCTGGGGCCCGGAAGACGCCGAGGCGCTGATTGCCCGCGATGGTTTCCATTGGTTTACCCTGCCGCTCAACAAAGACTAACGCGTATACCAAACATGCAGACATGAACATCCTCATATACAACACACCCTCAGAACTCTTTGAAGATCTGATCGATTACATTGCAGAAATCGCCAGCAACGCCATCGCAGAAAACGGGCGGTTCAACTTTGTGCTTACCGGCGGCAACTCTCCGAAAGCACTTTACGAACTGCTGGCTACAGAACATAAAGACCGGATTGACTGGACAAAAGTGTATTTCTTTTTCGGCGACGAACGGAATGTGATGCCCGATCATGAAAGTTACAACGGCCTCATGGCCAAAAGGGCGCTACTCGATCCGCTGCAAATACCTGAAGACCACATCTTTTACGTAAATACAAAACTGGCGCCTGAAAAGGCCGCGATAGAATATACCAAAGCAATAATCAACCACTTCGCGGGCGAAGACTTGGCGTTCGACCTGGTCTTGCTTGGCATGGGCGATGATGCACATACAGCCTCTCTCTTTCCGGAGACAACGATCCTCAAAAACCGGCAGGCAGAAGTCGATTCAGTATTCGTCGACAAACTTTCCACCTACCGTATCAGTTTTACGGCACCGCTCATCAACAAAGCAAAAAACATTGCATTCTTGGTCTTCGGCGAAGGGAAAGCCGAAGCCGTGAAAAAGGTTATAGAAGGCAAAAAGGACACCGAGCACTGTCCTGCTCAGCTTATCGACCCCATAGACGGCAGCACGACCTGGTTTCTGGACAGCGCCGCAGCAGGTCTGCTGGAAAATTAAACGCCCGGCCAATAAAATAACATTCGTATAGCAGAGCTTCGGTTCTGCTATACTTTTATGCGCTCAATTACCGCTGCCTTTGTGTTTGCATCTACCCCTTTCAGTTCCACATATTTAACATCCGGAAGCCAGAAAGATCCACCCTGTATCCTCAGGAAAATACGCTCCAGGATTATCTTCTTTTTATTGACATTGATGTACACATGAAACTTATTGTCTTCCGCCGAACGCTGCAGATATAAGGGCTGCTCCTTCCGCGATACAAACTTCAGCTCGTAATAATCCTTACCCAGTTCCCTTGTCTGAATGCCGTAGGCAAACTTGCGCTGTATATAATTCAGCTCAGCCTTCTTGCCGTCCTCACTATACCGGAGCCAGTACACATGCACCGGTTCTTTCCGGTTTACATTACCCGCGGCATCCACATTAAGTTCGCAGATGATGGTATTAATATTCGGATCCCTTTGCAGATAAAAAAGCTGATTGCTGATTCCTTTTGGAACCGGAAATTTCAGCGGAGAAGGATTGCTGTTGTCGGCCGTTTGCGCCAGCGCGGTCCCTATCGTGACATGGATGGCCAGCAGGAGAAGCCGTATAAATTTACTATTCATAAAGATTTTGAGCCGCAAAGATACGCAGGAAAAATTTAAGGACAATGCTGGGGTATACAACGGCCAGTCGAGGGCATTTGCGTTTGCAAATCAGACTGCTTTTAGACTGGTATCAGACTGCTATCAGACTGGTATTAGTCTGCTTAAACCAGTGTAAAAGCAGTTTTATAGCTGTATAATAGTAATAGTATAACAGTATGAAATACATTACCTGATCAGCTCCAATTAGGTCGCATTTTAACGGTACGCCGTTTGTTGCTAAGCAGTATACCTTATGCACACAGCACATGACATCATTATTATTGGCGGTGGACTGGCAGGCCTGACCTGCGCCATCCATCTGAGGGCTGCTGGCTTTTCTGTATTGCTTGTTGAGAAGAACACCTATCCTCAGCACAAGGTTTGCGGAGAATATATATCGAACGAAGTTCTTCCCTATCTGCAGGGCTTAGGGGCCGACCCGCTATCTCTTGGCCCACAAAAACTTTCCAGGCTAAAGCTGACCGCCCTGAACGGTCGCTCAGTAAGCTGCGATTTGCCGCTTGGCGGTCTTGGGATTAGCCGGTATAAGCTGGATGAATTCCTTTATCATAAGGCCGGGTCGGCTGGCGCAAACCTACTGACCGACACTGTTACCGCAGTCAGGTTTGAGGATGATGGCTTCGTGGTGTCGACCAAAGAACACGGCGAGTTCAGGGGTCGACTGGCCATCGGGGCTTATGGCAAACGGTCTGTACTTGATCAGCAATTAGCACGCCCCTTCATCCGCCATGCTTCGCCCTGGTTGGCTGTTAAGGCGCACTATGCGGGCGACTGCGATCCGGAAACGGTAGCGCTGCATCATTTTAGGGGCGGCTATTGCGGGGTTTCCAAAGTGGAAGACGGGCGGTTGAATATCTGTTACCTGGCCGACTATGATTCTTTCAAAAAATATAAAAATATAACTGCCTTTAACAGCGGCGTGCTGCACCAGAACCGGCATCTGAAGGATATATTTCAGCATGCAAAGCCCTTATTTGATCAGCCGTTGACCATAAGCCAGATCAGTTTTGATCGGAAGGAACCTGTTTGGCAGCATATGCTGATGGTGGGCGACACAGCCGGACTTATCCATCCGCTTTGCGGTAATGGCATGGCGATGGCCATACACGGCGCCAAGATCTGTTCGGAGTTATGCACCTCGTTTTTGCGTGGGGAGCTGAGCAGAGAGGAACTGGAGACTGCCTATGATGCCGGATGGAAGAGGCAGTTTGGCCGCCGGCTGCGCAACGGACACGTGCTATCGCGGCTGGCGCGCAACGAGAAACTTTTCGATATGGCGATGAGCGCAGCGGTTAGCTTCCCTCCGCTGCTTCCCTACATTGTTAAACAAACGCACGGAAAACCTTTTTAACCTATGCTGGTAAACACAAAACACCGCAGTGATGCTGCCGAGATAATGGATGATTTTGCCATGGAAGGCGAGATACTGCGCGACGCGCTCGACAAGCTGGCCAGCATTAACCGCCTGCTGGGCGGCAATTCGGTAACCATAAGCGGATTGCGCTGGCTGCTAGACCGGTATGACGTAAAGCAAGGAAAAGCTATACGTATACTTGATGTGGGTTGCGGCAACGGGGATATGCTCAGGGTGCTGGCTGATTATGGGCTTAAAAAGGGTCTGAACATGCATCTAACCGGGGTAGATGCCAATGCTTTTACGGTCGCCCATGCCGAGGCGCTTTCTTTAGGGTATCCCAACATCAAGTACCGCTGTGCAGATATTTTCGAAGAAATTAAACAACAGCGGGAGTACGATGTTATCTTGTGTACCCTTACCCTGCATCACTTTAAGGATCCGGAACTGCTGGAACTAATGGGGGGATTGAAAAAACAGGCTACCATGGGCGTGGTGGTAAACGATCTGCACCGAAGTAAACTGGCCTACTATCTTTTTATGCTGGTCTGCATCGTGTTCGGGTTAAACGCCATGTCGCGCGACGATGGCCTGATTTCGATACTGAGAGGCTTTAAAAAGAAGGATTTGCTATACTATACCAACAAACTCAATGTCAGGAATTATCTGCTCCGCTGGAAATGGGCTTTCCGCTACCAATGGGTCATCTCAACCGATAAGGAATAACTATGCATGTAAAGATCAGGACCGTTGCTAAAGCGCTGCCCGCTTTTTCGCGAAACACCGCAGATATTCTGCCTTTGCTCGACGGCTGGCTAGATGGACAGGACGAACGCTTTATCCGGAAAGTAAAGAAGATTTTTGAGAACGCCGGGGTCGATAAACGCTACTCCATCATGTCGCCCGAAGAAGTATTTACACGCAGCTCATTTGAAGAACGCAACGATATCTACACCAGGGAAGGCATCAAGCTGGCATCTTCCTGCCTGGAAAAGGCTTTGTCGCAGGCCGGCTGGCAGGCCAAAGACCTCGACTATATCGTTACGGTGAGCTGTACGGGGATCATGATTCCCTCGCTGGATGCTTACCTGATCAATAGATTGGCTTTGAAACATGATGTGGTTCGGCTGCCGGTGACCGAGATGGGTTGTGCAGCAGGGGTTTCGGGGATGATCTATGCCCACAACTTTCTAAAGGCAAACCCGGGTAAACGGGCCGCTGTGGTGGCCTACGAATCGCCCACGGCGACCTTCCAGTTGGACGACTATTCTATGGCCAACATCGTGAGTGCGGCCATTTTTGGCGACGGGGCGGCTTGTGTACTCTTGTCTTCGCACCCCGATGACGAGGGGCCGCAGATACTGGCCGATGAGATGTACCATTTTTATGATGCCGAACATATGATGGGCTTTAAACTCACCAACAGCGGTCTGCAGATGGTACTGGACGTGGCCGTACCAGATACCATAGCCGAGCATTTTGACAGGATCATCCATCCTTTCCTGGAAAAAAACGGTCTGGGCATAGCCGATGTGGACCAGCTCATCTTCCATCCCGGCGGGAAGAAGATCGTTCAGCTCGTTGAGGGCTTGTTTGGCGGGCTGGGCAAGAACATAGACCATACCAAAGAAGTATTGCGGCAGTACGGAAATATGTCGAGCGCCACGGTATTTTATGTTTTAGAAAAGTTTATGCAGGAACAGGTGCAGGCGGGAAGCTACGGACTGATGCTGAGTTTTGGCCCTGGTTTTTCCGCGCAGCGGATTTTACTGAAGTGGTAATTTATTGTATTATTGAAGCATGAATAAAGACACTATTTTAGCGCAGCTACCCTACTCCAGGCCCTTTCTGTTTGTAGACGAAATTCTGGAGATTGATGAGAACAAGGTAAGCGGCACGTATACGTTCGACCCTTCGCTCGATTTCTATAAGGGGCATTTTAAAGATAGTCCGGTTACCCCAGGCGTTATCCTCACCGAAACGATGGCGCAGATTGGTCTCGTTTGCCTCGGTATATATCTTTCGGCAGGCAGTGGGCAGGTTGAAAAGGAGGACGAGACTATGGCCGGACATGTGATGCTGACCAGCACGGCGATCGACTTCCTTAAGCCTGTTTTTCCGGGCGAGAAGGTGACGGTGCATGCGGAAAAGGTGTACTTCCGTTTTAAAAAGCTGAACTGCAGCGTACAAATGCTCAACGCCTCGGGCGAGGTAGTTTGCAAGGGTACGATAGCCGGAATGGTAACCAAACGCATGAATGGCTAAACGGGTAGTGATAACGGGAATGGGCGTGGTGGCGCCAAACGCTGTGGGCTTGCAGGCCCTCAGCGCAGCGCTCATGCAGGGCATTTCCGGTATACATCATGATCCTGAACTGGAGCGACTGGGCTTTTCCTGCCAGATTGCTGGCAAGCCGGAGGTTCCGGACCAAATGAAAGCAAAGTACTTCACGGAGCTGGAACTGAAGCAATTGAACAGCACCGGAATTTTATATGGCACCATCGCCGGAATGGATGCCTGGCAGGATGCTGGGCTTAAAATACTTGGCGCGGAGGAGCCGGACTGGGACAGCGGCGTGATCTTTGGCGCCGGAAACTCCGGGGTGGAGAAGTTTCGTGAGGCGATTTATAAGATTGATGAGGGGCAGTTACGTCGACTCGGCAGCACGGTGGTGTCGCAGACCATGGCTAGCGGCGTGAGCGCCACCCTCGGCGGAAAACTCGGACTTGGTAACCAGGTGAGCAGCAACTCTGCTGCATGCACCACAGGAACTGAAAGCATTTTAAGCGCTTATGAGCGCATTAAATCTGGCGGAGCGATAAGAATGCTGTGCGGAAGCACAAGTGATGGCGGACCGTATATATGGGCGGGATTTGACGCAATGAAAGTCTGCACCTATAAACACAACGAAGAACCGCAGCGTGGATCCCGGCCTATGAGCGCAACGGCAAGCGGCTTTGTACCCGCCTGCGGCGCGGGGGCACTGGTGCTCGAATCGCTGGACGCGGCCCTTGAAAGAGGCGCAAGGATATATGCGGAGGTGCTGGGGGGACATATCAATTCTGGCGGACAACGCGGTGGCGGAAGCATGACAGCGCCTAATTCTGCAGCCGTGCAGCGATGCATCCGCATGGCGCTGAAACAGTCAGGTGTTGAAGCTGAAGAGATAGACCTCATCAACGGGCACCTCACAGCCACCACTAAAGACCCGGTAGAGCTCGCGAACTGGTCGGCCGCCCTGAACCTCAAAGGCGCTGACTTCCCTTTCATAAATTCCCTGAAATCGCACACCGGACATTGCTTGAGCGCCGCAGGAAGTATTGAAAGCATCGCTACGGTTTTGCAGCTCGATCAAGGCTTTGTATTTGCCAACCTGAATTGTGAAGACCTGCACCCCGATATTGCGGCGTTGATAGCACCAGATCGTATTCCGCAGCGCATGCTCAAACGCGAGCTTCAGATAGCAGCTAAAGCCAGCTTCGGCTTTGGTGATGTAAATGCTTGTATCCTTTTTAAAAAGTATTGAAACCTAACCGAATAAGATGGACAATCAAAGTATTATTTCTCGACTGAAACCGATTTTGGATACCTACGTGGAGGACAAGGCGCTGCTGCAAGACATCAACGAAGACACCGATTTCATCCGGGACCTGAAGATCAATTCGGCTAACCTGGTAGATATCGTCCTGGATGTAGAGGAAGCCTTCGGCATTGTGATCGACAATGCGGCAATGGAGCGGATGCTGACCATCGGCGCGGCAATTACGATCATCAAAGAACAGCTGAACCCATGATCGGAAACGATATTGTAGACCTCCGGAAGGCCGAAAAGGAAAGCAACTGGCGCAGACCAGGCTACCTGGAAAAACTATTCACCCCCGAAGAACAAGCTATGATCCAGTCGGCCGCCCTGCCCGACCAGATGGTATGGCTACTCTGGAGCATGAAGGAATCGGCTTACAAGATCATGTCGAGACGCCGGAACCTGCGAAGTTTTGCTCCGCGGAAGTTGGTCTGCCGCCATCTAAACCTAACAGAGCAAAGCGCCGCCGGACAAGTCACATACGAGCAAGATCAATATTATACAAGCAGTATTGTCAATCCAGGCTACGTCTATACCATAGCCTGTGAACACAAAGATGATCTCGCAAAAGTCCACAGCATTATATCACCCCCGCACAGCAATTATGCTTACTCGCTAAGCGGATCGGTGAGCCACCACGGCAGATACCTGGCCCTGGCCGATCTAAGCCTGTAAGCGGCCCAGGTTTTCTTCAATCAGGAGATTGATCATACCATCGGCCAATCCCACACGGGGCACATAGATCTGTTTTACAGAAGTCCATTTCATCAGCGTCAAATAGATCTCCGCGGCGGGAATAATCACGTCTGCACGGTCGGGATTGAGCCCTAAAACGCCGATGCGTTCTTTCAGGGAATGACTGTTTAAAAAGTTATACACGCCGTTGAGTTTGATGAACGACAGTGGTGCGCCCTCTTTTTCGCCCGACATGCGGAAAAGCTTGTTGATATTGCCCCCGGTACCAATCCCCGCGAGGTTTTTAAGGTTGCGTGTATGCTCGCGCACCCAGTCTTTCATGACATCCCAGGTTTCACGCTTGTCCTGATTGTCCAGAATACGGATGGTACCGATATCAAACGAACGGGCTGCGACCAGCTCCTTGTTCACAAACACCGAAAGTTCTGTGCTTCCACCACCTACGTCGATGTACAGGTAGTTTTTGCTGGCATCGAGGTTTTCTTCGATGTGATTGGCATAAATGATGTTCGCTTCACGCTGTCCGCCAATGATCTCCAGTTCCAGGCCTGCATGCTCCCGTACCCGCTTCACTACCTCCTCGCCGTTCAACGATTCGCGCATCGCTGAAGTGGCACAGGCCAGGTAGTGGCTCACCTGGTACACGTCCATCAGATGCTTAAAAGCGGTCATGGTCTTCACCAGGTCTTCCGCTTTGCGGTCAGAGATCCGCTTGTCGAGAAAGGCATCATCGCCGAGTCTAAGCGGCACACGGATCAGGGTGTTTTTCTTATAGCGGTAGCCTGTCTCCCCAGGCGTTATATCGGCAATCAGCAGGCGCACGGCATTAGAGCCGATGTCTACGGCAGCATATCTTAGCATCAGTGGTGTTTATTTTTCAGGTAATTATAGGTCTGAACCTGGGCCCTCACTTTTCGGTTGAGACGGTTCTTATGGTATTTATTATTGTTGAGACGGTTAATGTCGCGCGCCTTCACATTGTCCTGCAACTGGAACTCGATGATATCACGGATTTCCTGCTGCACCTCCTCATCGAGCACCGGGAAGCCCACTTCCACGCGGTGTTCAAAGTTCCTGCTCATCAGATCGGCTGAAGAAAGAAACATTTCTTCCTTCCCGTTATTCCCGAAAATGAATACCCGGGCATGCTCCAGGAACTTATCGATAATGCTGATGACGGTGATGTTTTCGCTGTAGCCCGCCACGCCCGGGACCAGCGTGCATATGCCCCGTACAATCAAGCGGATCTTAACGCCTGCATTGCTGGCGTCGTATAGTTTCTGGACAATACCTTCGTCGGCCAGACTGTTCACTTTCAGGATCATATAAGCCGGCTTGCCCAGCTTTGCCACCTTGATCTCCCGGTCTATAAGTCCATATATTTTGCTGCGCGACTCGAGCGGGGAAACGATAAGGTGCTTAAAACCCTTGGTTACCCTGCCCTCATTCAGGGCGGCAAAGAGCTTGATCAGATCACCGGTAATTTCCCGTCTACAGGTAAAGAGACTATGGTCGCAATACAGCTTCGCGGTCTTTTCGTTAAAGTTGCCCGTAGCGAGATTAGCGTAATAGACCGGCCTTCCTTTCTCCATGCGCTTAACCAGACAGATCTTGGAATGCACCTTATAGTCGGTAAGTCCGTAATGTACGTTAACACCCTCCTCTTGTAAGCGGCCGCTCCAGAAAATATTGGCCTGCTCGTCAAACCGTGCTTTCAGCTCTACAAGACAGTTCACTTTCTTCCCATTCTTAGCCGCGTTGATGAGCGCATTGATTACTTTCGAATTCTCGGCCAGGCGGTAAAGGGTAATGTTGATCTCCGTGACCTTAGGGTCAATGGCCGCCTCCCTCAGGAACAGGATGATATAGTCGTACGACTGGTAAGGCAGGTGGATGACGTAGTCGCGCGCTTTCAGCTTATTGATGATACTTTCGGTACGCCGCAGCCCGCTCACTTTAAGCGCCGGTGTGGGCGGGTAATTCAGTTCTGCAGAGCCCACGTTTGGAAAGGCGATAAAATCGCCAAAACGATGGTATCGGTTACCGGGGATCAAACTCTCGGCTTCTATTTTTAGTTTGGCTACCAACACATTTAGCATATCAAAAGGCATGTCGGTATCGTAGAGCAAACGCATGGGCTTGCCTTTCTTGCGTTTGTCGAGGCTCGACTTTAGTTCCTCAATGAATTTGTCGCTTATGCTTTTGTCGATATCAAGCTCCGCATCGCGGGTGAGTTGTATGGAATAGGCTTCGATAATGTCGTAATTGAAGACATAAAAGATGTCGTCCAGACAATACTTGATGATGTCTTCGACCAGGATAATAAACTTGAGTCCGTTTGTTTCGGGCAGCACGAGGAACCGGGGAAGATCGGGCGGAAATTCAATAAGTGCATAGCGAGGCGCCTTTTTGGATGACTGCCTGGACAGGCGCACAAAGAAATACAGAAACCTGTCTTTCAGCTCCGGAAATGGCTTGTCGAGATCGAGCATAATAGGCACAAGGGTCGACAAAATCCGGTCCCTGAAGTGATTGCGCACAAACTCACCGCGTGCCACGTTAAGTTGTGTTTCATTGACAATGAAGATCCTGTTCTGCGCCAGTTCGTTGATCAGCGTAGCTTGAAAAAGCTGCTCAAAATGGCGCTCCTGTTTTACCACAATATTCTTGATTTCGTTGAGCACCTTTTTGGGATTGAATCCGAGCAAGGCTTTAGACTTATCGTTGAGATTGGCCAGGCGGCTCATGGTGGCTACGCGAACCCGGTAAAATTCTTCCAGGTTTGATGAGAAAATAGACAGGAACTTGATCCGCTCAATGAGCGGCACAGTCTCATCTGCGGCTTCCTGCAATACCCGCTCGTTGAAATACAGCCAGCTGATTTCCCTGTTTAAAAACGGTGCCTTTTTTTTCGTCATAAATGCTTGCGGACAGCGCGCGCGGCGCTAAGGCCAAAGCTGCAAATTATTATGTTAATTAATTGTTAATTCTTAAGCAGGCGATAGCACCTTATTTCTTTGTGCGGGGCGCGCGCGTTGCGGGCTTCCTGGCCGGCGCTTTAGGTTTAGGCTTAAGTGCTTCGGCGGCTTTTTCGGCTGTAGCTATAGGTTCAACCTTAACACTCTGTACCACGGGTTGGGGCGCCACCTTCGCTTCCTTATCCTGCTTCGCCTTTTTGGAAAGCTTTTTGGCGACAAACTTCCCTGCGATCTCTAATTCCTTCGTAAACTGCGCTGCGTCATGCCCCATACTTGTGACCACTTCGCTGAACCTGCCGATCACACTTTTCTCCAATTGCTTACGCTCCGCTTTTTTTGCATCTTTTTTTGCATCTTTTTTTTGCACCTTTGGCTTGCTTGTTTTCATACTCAAGAATATTATTGATTTTGATCTAAAATATAAATTTTTCACCAGTAAGCCACAATTATGCCTAGTTTCGATATTGTCAGCAAAGTAGACGCACAAACTTTTGATAACGCCATAAACAATGCCAAAAAAGAGATCCTGAACCGTTATGACTTCAGCACGTCTAAAAGCACGATAGACCACGATAAAAAAACAAACGTGATTACGGTGGTGACCGAAGATGATATGCGCCTCAAAGCCATACAGGATGCTATTATTTCCAAAATGATCAAGCAGAACCTGGATTCCGCAAGCCTGGATTTCGGCAAAGAGCAGTATGCCTCCGGGAATATGATCCGCAAGGAGATCAAGGTGAAGGAAGGGATCGATAAAGAAACGGCCAAGAAGATCGTAGCGCGCATTAAGGACAGCAAACTGAAGGTACAGGCCTCCATTATGGAAGACCAGGTACGTGTGCAGGGAAAGAACATTGACGACCTGCAGGCCGTAATTGCGTTATGCAGAAAGGAAGATTTCGGTCAGCCGCTTCAGTACATCAATATGAGAAGCTAAGCTATACGGTTTTTACGTCACCCTCGCTGTAATCTTCAATATCGGTGATATAACCGTTGATGATCAGAAAGTCGAACAGCGGCCTGGCATCGGCGGTAACCGGCATATTGGCTGTGGTGATCACTTCTTTGGTCTTATTGTCGAGGAAAGGGTAAGCGAAAAGCTTTACATTTTTGTTGAACATATCGCTCACGTAGCTGAGTAGCTGACTGGTGTAGTTTTCGCCAAAATTGGTAGAGTTGAATACGAACTTCAGATTGTTGATGTTGGTGGAAATACCCACGCTTTTCGGGCGGCAGCGGTCGAGGTACTTCGCCAGTTTATTGTGACGCGCAAAGTTAGACACGATCACCTTATTGCCGGTACTGCACATCTCTTCCGCCCTTTGGGCCACTGCTTCAAGGTCCATTTCATCTGTTACAGCATCATTAGCTGAGAGTACGTTAGACATCAGTACTTCGATGAGCACGCTGAGGTTTTCCTCCTGCACGTTTTCGGTGCGTACAAACTGGTCGACCGCCTTATTAAGCATGCTGAAATTGGGCTTGGATTTCTGTGCATACTTCGTCCTCAAAATCATGATGTCTTTCTTGTAAAGGAGATCTTTCGGCAGGCGGGGGCGGCCGGTAGCGTCAAATATCGCCGCATCTGAAAAATCTTTAACGATCAGGTACAGGTTGAGCAGGATATTGTTGATGTTCCTGAACGAAGGACCACTTACGGAAATCAGGTCGATCTCAACAGAACCAACCGTGAGGTTGTCGGCCAGCGACTCGATCATGGTTTTGGGATCATGGTTGTACTTGAAAGCAGCATACACGAGATTAACACCAATGATACCCAGCACGTTTTGCTGAAGCGCAGCATCAGTATCCAGCAGTCTGACATGAAAAATAATCTCATTAGGATCGCCCTGCGGCTCCAGCTGGAACTTCAATCCTATCCACCCGTGCGGGTCGTTGGATTTATTGTAATTTAATGTGGTTACTGTATTGGCGAAGGCGAAGAAGGTGCGATCGTCGTACTTTGCTGTGTTCAGACGCTCGTTCAGCAGTCCATACTCATGATTAAGCATTTTCTGGAGGCGTGACTGGCTGACGTAGCGACCCGACTCTTCTGCCCCGTAGATGGCATCACTGAAGGTCATGTCGTAGGCCGACATGGTCTTAGCCACCGTGCCTGATGCAGCCCCGGCTGTAAAAAAATTACGGGCTACTTCCTGTCCGGCCCCTATCTCTGCAAAAGTTCCGTATATCTTCGGATTCAGGTTAATGTTCAGCGCCTTGCGTCTGGTGTCAAGAATTTCTCTTTCCATCCTGCAAAATTAAAGAAAGTAGCTGGTTTAGACGAGAAAATAACTACCTTGAGCATAGATTTGTCTTATCAAGATACGGTCTTAATAATGCTTATAGCCGACAACCTCAGCATCGTTTTCCGCAATACCGAAGATGACACCCACCTCATCGCGGTAAACGGGATTGACTTTAAGGTCGGACGCGGCCAGACGCTAGGTATCGTTGGCGAGTCTGGCTCCGGGAAGTCGGTTACTGCTTTCTCCATCCTGCAACTGCTTGACCCTGGTAAAACGATCATAGGCGGCAGCCTGCAGTTCGATAACCAGTCGCTTCTGGATATGCCTGCGGATAGCATACGCAACATCAGGGGTAACAGGATCGCCATGATCTTCCAGGAGCCTATGACGGCGCTGAACCCGGTGTTTACCTGCGGACATCAGGTGCAGGAAGTCATAACCCTTCATCAGAAAATGGGCATACAGGCAGCGAAAGAGAAAACCCTGGCCTTGTTTGCCGAGGTACAACTCCCCCAGCCTGAGCGGATATTCAGCAGCTACCCGCACCAGTTGTCGGGCGGGCAAAAACAGCGGGTGATGATTGCCATGGCGCTGAGCTGCAACCCGGAACTTCTGATTGCCGATGAGCCGACCACAGCGCTCGACGTGACCGTGCAAAAGGCTATTCTGGAACTACTTGCGCAACTGAAAAAGCAGCGAAACATGGCCATGATTTTCATCTCGCACGACCTGGCGGTGGTAAGTGAAGTGGCCGATGAAGTGGCGGTGATGTACCGGGGCAGCATCGTTGAGCAGCGGGCGGCGAGGGAATTGTTTGCCGATCCGCAGCATCCTTACACGAAACACCTTATTGCCAACCGGCCTGCCGCAAAGATCGACTTAAGGGCAGAAACTGCTGCGAGGCGCCATGACTTATATCGGCAGACTCCTCTCCTCGAGATTAAAGCGCTGAATACCTGGCATGCCGGCAGACAGGGCTGGTCGGGTCCCGCAACCTACGTTAAGGCGGTAAATGACCTGAGCCTCGACATCTACCGGGGCGAAACGCTGGGTCTTGTGGGCGAGTCCGGATCGGGCAAGACCACACTGGGAAGAAGTATCCTCAGGCTGATAGAGCCTAAATCTGGCAGTATCCTGTTTGGGGGTGAAGACATCAGGCGGTTCCGCGGCCGGCAGATGCGACAAATGCGCCGCGATATGCAGATCATCTTCCAGGATCCCTACTCCTCCCTCAACCCGAACCTAACCGTGGGCCGGGCACTCACCGAACCCCTTGAGGTTCACGGCCTGATAGGAAACCGCAAAGCGCGAAGAGCATATATCTTGTCCCTGCTGGAACGCGTAGGACTCAATGCCACACACTTCGACCGTTATCCGCACGAGTTCTCCGGCGGACAGCGCCAGCGTATCGTGATTGCCCGTGCGCTCGCCTTGCAGCCAAAGTTTATCATCTGCGATGAATCGGTTTCAGCCCTCGATGTATCGGTGCAGGCCCAGGTGTTAGACCTGCTGAAGGAGCTGCAGGCGGAAATGGGCCTGACCTATCTGTTCATCTCTCATGATCTCGCGGTAATAAGGCAGATCTCCGACCGCATTGCGGTGATGAAAGCTGGGAGAATTGAGGAGATCGGCTTTCCGGAGCAGATCTTCACAGACCCCAAGACCGAGTACACAAGAGGCCTTATTCAGGCTATTCCGGGCAAAGATGCGTTCTAAAAACCAACAAAGTATCGGTTGAAATTGTTACCTTCGAAAACATTCATTGTTTTTAAACTTTGAAAAATTCACATGTAAACTATGGCAAAGAGAAAATCGTCCCAGCTGGAACTGGTGTTAACACAGTTAATCAGTGACGTGCTGGAGAAAAACAATAAGGAGCCACTTAATTATAAGCAAGTATCGGCCAAACTGAACATCACAGATCCGGCTGCAAGGGAAACCATACTTGAGGTACTTAGGGAACAGACAAAAAAGGGTGTATTTCTTGAACCTCAAAAGGGCAAGTTCAAATTGAAAGACCTCAAAACCTTCGTGACCGGCACTATAGATATGACTACTGATGGCTCTGCTTTCGTGATTCCCGATGATGAGTTTGAAAAGGATATTTTTGTGTCGGCCCGTAAGCTTCATACAGCCCTGCATGGCGACAAGGTAAAGGTGTATATCTACGCCAAAAAGAGCGGGCGCAAGAATGAAGGGGAAGTTGTAGAGATTCTTGAGCGGGCACGACTCGACTTTATCGGCGTGATCCGGATATCGGAGCGGTTTGCTTTTGTAAACGCTGACGACAGGAAGATGCTCCACGATATTTTTGTGCCCCTGGCCGACCTGAACGGTGCCAGGAACGGGCAAAAAGTGCAAGTGACCATTACAGAGTGGCCTGAGAGCGCTAAAAACCCTATTGGGCGGGTAACTACCATTCTGGGTGACCAGGGTGAGAACAATACAGAAATGAACGCCATCCTCGCGCAGTATGGTTTTCCGCTGGAATTCCCACCAGAGGTGGAGAAGGAAGCCAACGCCATACCTGAAGAGGTGTCGCCTGCCGATCTGGAAGGCCGAAAGGACTTCCGGGATACGGTAACCTTCACGATCGACCCTGCCGATGCCAAGGATTTTGATGACGCTATTTCCTTTAAAAAACTGGACAATGGGCATTATGAGATCGGCGTGCATATCGCGGACGTTTCGTACTACGTGAAGCCCAAGAGTGCGCTCGACAAAGAGGCGTATGCCCGGGCGACGTCGGTTTACCTGGTAGACCGCGTGATCCCGATGCTTCCAGAGCGGCTGAGTAACGGCGTTTGTTCGCTGCGCCCCAACGAGGATAAGCTGTGCTTTGCAGCGGTATTCGAACTCGATGATCAGGCAAACATCATCAACGAATGGTTTGGTCGCACAGCCATCCACTCCAACCGGCGCTTTAGTTACGAAGAGGCACAGGAGATCATCGAAAATAAGTCGGGCGAGTTTTCTGAGGAGTTGCTTAAACTGAATGAGCTTGCTTATGTGCTGCGCGACCGCAAATTTAAGAACGGCGCAATCAGTTTTGAAAGTACAGAGGTAAAGTTTAAGCTGGACGACACGGGCAAGCCTATTGGCGTGTATGTAAAGGAACGTAAGGATGCGCATAAGCTGATCGAAGATTTTATGCTGCTGGCCAACAAACGTGTGGCCGAATTTATCGCTAAAAAGGGCAAGGGGAAAAAGAAATATACCTTCGTATACCGCTCGCACGATGCACCTAACCTTGAAAACCTGGGCAATTTTGCAGCCTTTGCATCCCGCTTCGGTTACAAGATCAATATGAAATCGGAAAAGGAGATCGCCAAGTCGCTGAACTTCATGATGGAGGATGTGGAAGGTAAGAAGGAGCAGAATGTGCTGACCCATCTGGCTATACGTTCGATGGCCAAAGCGATCTATACCACCAAGAAGAGCAGTCATTACGGATTGGCCTTCGATTATTACACGCATTTTACATCCCCTATAAGGCGTTATCCGGACGTCATGGTACATCGACTACTGGCCGACTATTTAAACGACGGGAAATCGGCTAATATGGAAGAGTACGAAACTGCAGCTTCGCATTCCTCTGCTATGGAGAAAAGAGCAGCCGACGCTGAACGTGCGTCGATCAAATATAAGCAGGCGGAATATCTGGAGGAAAACATCGGGAATATCTACGCGGGCATTATTTCGGGCGTTACGGAATGGGGCATGTACGTGGAAATTGTGGAGAACAAGTGTGAAGGGATGGTGCGGCTGCGTGATATTGCAGACGACTTCTACGTACTGGATGAGAAGAATTATTGCATCGTTGGCCAGCGTAAAAAGAAAAAATATCAGCTGGGCGATGAGGTGAAAGTTAAAGTTAAAAAGGTAGATTTGGCGAAGCGACAAATAGACTTTTCATTAATACAAGATTAGATCCTTGAGACAAGATAGTTTACACTCCCCTGCGGAGTTACTTATACACATTGAACAAGCAATAAAAGAAACAAAATATCCTTCACAGCCCGCCTCGCTGTACGAACCGATAAGCTATATTATGGAGCTTGGCGGCAAACGTTTGAGGCCCATTATGCTCCTCATGGCCTCAGAGTTGTTTAACGGGACGGTAAAGGCTGCCCTGCCAGCCGCAATGGCCATTGAGACATTCCATAATTTTACCCTGATCCACGACGACATCATGGATAATGCTCCGCTGAGAAGAGGCAAGCAAACTGTGCACGAAAAATGGGGCACCAATACAGCCATCCTGAGCGGCGACGTGATGATGGTAGAAGCAAATAAGCATATCACGGAGGTGCACGCGGGCGTGCTTAAAGCCGCGCTGGACACCTTTAACGCAACCGCACAGGGTGTATGCGAAGGTCAGCAACTGGATATGGAATTTGAAAGCCGCGATGATGTGAGTATCGCCGAATACTTGAATATGATCAGACTTAAAACGGCTGTACTTGTTGGCGGAGCGATGAAATTAGGGGCCATCGTAGCGCATGCCAGTAAGGAGGAGGCCGATCTTATTTACCAGTTTGGCGAATCCCTGGGTATTGCCTTTCAGCTACAGGACGACATTCTGGATGTATATGGTGACCCAGAGAAATTCGGCAAGCAGGTTGGCGGGGATATTTTGTCGGACAAGAAGACGTATATGCGTTTAAAACTGCAGGAACTCGCCTCAGCAGAGGATCTGAACCAGCTAGACGGCTTAAAGCATGATGGTGATAAAGTAAACAAGGTTACCGCCTTGTATAACACCTACAACATCAGGGAAGAAGCTACGGCTATCATGAAAAAGTATCTGGATGATGCCTTTGCCGCGCTGGAAAAGATTAGTGTAGACAATTCCAATAAGGAACCGCTAACAATGCTGGCTAACCAGCTCATGTTCCGGGAAAGCTAAGATCGATATTCCGAAACGAAAAGCACAGCGAAAAAAAAAGGGATCCGGTAAAACGAATCCCTTTTTCTTTGGATCTTTATACTTATTCTGCTGGTGCAGCTTCAGTTTCTGTAGACTCGGTAGCTGTTTCAGCTTTAGTAGCCTTTTTTGCAGGCGCTTTTTTCGCTGGTGCAGCCTCTTCAGCTGGTGCAGCTTCAGCAACCGGAGCGGCAGCCTTCGCAGCTTTCTTAGCCGGAGCAATCTTTTCCACAACCTCTTTAACTACTGCAGTTGGCAATACAGAAACGTATGATTTGTTGTCTTTCTTCTTTTTGAAAACTACTGTTCCGTCAACCAGGGCAAACAAAGTATGGTCTTTACCAATACCTACGCCTTTATCTGGATGATGCTTTGTACCGCGCTGACGCACTAAGATGTTTCCAGCGATAGCTTCCTGACCACCAAAAACCTTGATACCTAAACGCTTGCTATGCGATTCACGTCCGTTCTTCGAACTACCGGCTCCTTTTTTATGTGCCATGTTGATTTATGTTTTATAATTACCTGCTAAAGCCGATAATCTTGTGTTAACAATTCTTATAAACTGATACCAGAGATCTGGATTTTGGTGAAATACTGACGGTGTCCGTTTTTCTTTTTGTAACCTTTTCTGCGTTTCTTTTTGAAAACGATTACTTTATCACCTTTTAAATGAGACACGATCTTAGCTGAAACAGTCGCACCTTTCAAAGCAGGAGCTCCTACAGAGATTTTACCACCATCTTCAACCAACAATACATTGTCAAATTCAATACTAGCGCCCTCATCTCCTTGTAAGCGGTGTACAAAAAGGTGCTGGTCTTTTGCAACTTTGAATTGCTGCCCTGCTATATTTACTATTGCGTACATTGTTAAATAATTTGTATTTTAAATTGTTTCTTTTTAACGAGGTGCAAATATAGATTTAATTTTCTAAAAGCACAACACGAACTTATTTATTATATCGTATCTCCGCATCGCTGATGCTTTGCCTAACCAACTTGATCATTTGTCCGGCTACATCACGCAGTTTAGGGATCTCGTTATAGTCGGCCATAAACGTCACCTGTTTGCTTTTTCTTTTGTAGTTAAACCTGATTTCGTGACGCAGTACACGCGGCGACTTCAGATCGGCACCGGTATTGGCGATCACCTCAGGAAAATTCCACAAACCCAGTTCATTTGCCTTATTGTGCAGATAGATAATATCATTCTGCCGCAACTTCACGTTGGTTCTAACCACAGAATCCCTTACGTTCACGTAGATATATTCCCCGGTAGCAGAATTATAGGAATTTTCCAGCTTATCCCCTACTCCCCATTTGTATTCGATTGATTCAAACTCGGCCGACTTGAATGGCGCGTTCCGCAGCATCGGCGTGTAATAGATCACACAATAGATCAGAAAAGGAACGACTATTGTGAACAGTATAAAAATCTTCTTTGCTCTTGAACTCATATGCTAAACCTCGTTATTCACCTCTGCATCCGGATTGTATTCCCCTTCCCACTTCGCGATGACCACCGTAGCCAGACAGTTGCCGATCACGTTTAAAGACGTACGCCCCATATCCATCAGTTCGTCGATTCCCAGAATTGCTGCAATAATGAAAGTAGGCAATCCGAACTGGTCGGCCGTAGCAATAAGAATAATCAGCGAAGCCCTTGGAATAGCGGCAACACCCTTGCTCGTAATCATGAGCGTAAATACAATCAGCAGTTGCTCGCCGAACGACAAATGCATTCCGGCAGCCTGGGCTACAAATATCGATGCCAGCGAGAGATACAGCGTGGTGCCATCGAGGTTGAAACTATATCCGGTGGGTATTACAAAAGAGACGATTTTACGCGGTACGCCAAACTTCTCCATAGCATTCATGGCCTTTGGCAATGCCGCATCAGAACTTGTGGTGGCAAAGGCTATGGAAACAGGTTCCTTTATGGCATTAATAAACTTGATCACGGGAATTCTGAGGTAAAGCGCGATTGGCAGAAGTACCAGCAGAAGGAAGGCCAGGAGTGCCACGTAGAGTGTAGCGACAAGCATGAACAGGTGCATCAGAATATCGACGCCCATATGCCCTACAGTATAGGCCATGGCAGCGCCCACGCCTATCGGCGCAAAGTACATGATTACATTGGTAAACTTGAACATGGTCTCCGAAAGGCTCTCACAGAAGTCCACCATCGGCTTGCGTTTTTTTTCATCCACCATGGCCAGTCCTATACCGAAGATGACCGAGAAGATCACGATCTGCAGGATCTGTGCATCATAGATGGACTTAGCGATATTCTCCGGAAATATATTCCGGAAAAATGCGAGCGTTTTATATAGCCAGTGCACATTCGACGGAAGGCTTTGAAGCATACTCTCATCGCCGGCATCTTTTACCGGTTTGGGCAGCTCATTGTGCGGCATGTTTTCGATTTGCACCCCTACCCCCGCCTGGGAGATGTTGATGGCCGCAAGTCCGATGAAAAGCGCGATGGTCGTGGCACAATAGAAATAAAGCATAGACTTCCAGGCCATGCGGCCAACCTGTTTAAGATCGGAATGCCCCGCTATGCCATATACAAGCGTAGCAAAAAGAATTGGACCCACGATGGTCTTTACAAGCTTAATAAAGCCCTTGCTCAATGGCTGAAGCGCGATGGCTACACTGGGATAGTCTATGCCCACAAAAACGCCAAGCACCATACACACCAGGATCCAGGTGGTCAGGTTCTTCTTCAGAAAGGCAAAGAACAGCAGTTCCAGTCCGAGTATCCACCTGGTCGCCATCATGACGTTTTCGGGCACGTACACGATATTAAATTCCTTAAGTACACCAAGGATAACTGCTATGGTAACAAAAAGGAAGGTAATTAGTCCGGCGCGACCTCGTTTCATAAATGAGCCATTTTTTAGCACGAACAAAAGTAATTAATTGCGGTAAGGGAACAAACATTTATTAATTTTGCTCACCAGCAGGTTTGTAACAATTAAAATATCCGCGCATCAAACAACTGCAGAGTAGCATTAATGGAGAGCAAAGACCACTTATTTAAACAGATTTTTGACACAAACTCAAAAAAAATCTTCCATTTGTGCTATGGCTACACGGGCGATAAAGATGCGGCCAATGATCTTCTACAGGAAACCTTCCTAAAAGTGTGGCAAAACCTCGAAAAGTTCAGAAACAAATCGCAGATCTCCACCTGGATATACCGGATAGCGGTTAACACCTGCCTAACCTACCTGAGGTCGGAGAAAAGGCAGGCGAAGGACGAACTGACAGATAACATCATAGAAACGCGCGCTGAGGAGCATTCAGAAAAAAACGAACAGATCGCCTTGCTGTATCAGTCGATAGCCAAACTGGAGGAAAACGACCGATTTATTATTACCATGGTGCTCGACGAGCTGCCTTATGCCGAGATCGCTGAGATTTCCGGGATCAGTGAAGGCAACCTGCGTGTTAAGATTCACCGGATAAAACAAAAGCTAACAGAATTATACAATCAGCATGCAAGAATTTGATCACATACAGTCGCTTTGGCAATCACATTCTGTTGAAACAAACATTTCGTCTGATGAGATGCTTGCGCAGGCAAAAAAGGAAGTTTCGGCAATAAAGACCCGTTCGCTGCTTAATATAATCGGCATGCTTGTCTCCTTTGCTGCATTCCTGTCACTCTTCCTGTTTTTCAGCTTCGATTCCTGGACAACCCAGGCCGGACTGGCCATTATCGCCATGCTTACCGGTGTATACACCTTCATCTTGTATCTTGATTACCGCATCATATCCCGGACTGATTTTACGGCAGACCCGGCTAGCTTCCTGGCTTCCCTTAAAGCGTACCAGCTCAACAAATTTACCCTGTACAATAAACTTTACTGGGTTTACCTGGTCGGACTCTGCCTCGGATTCGGACTGTACGCCTACGATATGCTAAACCACTTCAGCATCCTTTGGCAAGCCCTGATCATCGGCTTTATCGTACTCTGGGTTTCACTCAGCGCCACCATCCTGCGCAAGGCTTATCTTAACAGGGAGAAAGAACGACTGGATCAGCTTATGGACCTAATAAAAAAGTCACCCGGTGAAACCGAATGACTTTAATTATTAACTAACCCAAATCTAAATTTATCCAAACTTACTTTGAGTTTCCTGCTTCAAATATAGATTAATTAAACGCAAATTGCATAGGTGAAAATCACCATTAAAAGATCGCTATATGCGATTAATCTGAGTGACAGTCCATTTGCCACTCTTGGCTTTTTCGATGGTTAGATAGTTCTGCTGAACAAATTCAGGATATTTGAAATCGACCCGGACCATCATCATACAGCCATTGTCGGAGATCACCTCGTGTGAGGCTTCACAGTTGAGCTTCATACCCCCGGTTTTCTTATAAAAAGAAATCAGCGCATTTCTGGTGTGCTTGATGGTCTGGTCCTTTCTGTTCACGCTCATCACAGCATCATCGTGAAGGACACGTTTGAACAGATCGGCATCACCATTGGTATAGGCAGATACGAAGGCCTCTATTACGGTGCTGCAGCTTTCGTTTACGTTTTTCACAGGTTTTTCGGGGCCGGCAACCGCGGCAGTATACACAATGCCCAGCATCATAGTATACATCAAAATTCTTCTTTTCATATAGAGGGTTATTTAATTTGCACGATACTGTCCAGGTGTAATGTTGAAAGATGAACGGAACAGCCTGATAAATGAGCTGGGACATTCAAAGCCTACCACATCAACGATCTGCCCAACAGTGTAGTCGCTATGCTTTAAATAATACTTGGCATGCTGAAGCCGCAGGCTTCGCAGATACTGATAGGGCGAAGTATGGTATGCGCGTTTAAAGTTTCGGAGCAAATGGTTCACGGACAGGCAGGACGCTATGGCAATATCCTTCAGGCCAATGTTACGGTGGTAGTTCCTGGCCATGAAATCCCTTGCCAGATCCAGCCGCCGCTGAATCTCCGAGTCAAAATATGTCTTTTCCATACGCTTTCATTTTTGTACTATGCAAATTTACAGCGTGTTGAATATTTTATGCTCCCCCCTGAAGGGGTATATTTGCATCACCCTAAAGCGGTATATTTGCACAACGATGAAGAGAATACTGGTCCTTTTTACTGTGATGCTGCTGTGTACCGAACTGTTTGCACAACGGTATAACTTCCAGCAATTCGATATCGAAGACGGACTTACGCAGTCGCAGATTACCTCAATCATTCAGGACAAGCAGCGCCGGCTCTGGGTTTCGACCTTCGGCGGCATAAGCTCTTTCGACGGCAGACACTTTGCAAACTACGGCCGGACCAATGGCCTGAACAGTAACTTCACCCTTTCGTTGAGTGCCGGTGGGGACGGCAGCATTTATATCGGAACTGCCCGGGGGATAAACCGCTTAAGCGGTAATCGCATTTACGACTTCAAAACGATCAGGGGCTGGACAAGCAGACTGGCGGCCGACCGCACAGGCAACATTTACGCCATCAGGAACAAGCAGGTCTATGTGCTCAGGGGCGACAAAGACAGCCTGATCAATATTTCCGGATCGCCTTCGGAATCGGTCACGAGGATCCGCGCCGACCATAACGGCACGCTCTGGGCCAGTGTATACCAGCAGGGCATTTTCAAGTTCGAGGCCGGAAAATGGCAATCTGTGCTGGGCAGGGAGCTGGTAAAGGACCTGATCGTGACCGATCTGCTGCCCGACCGCTTCGTGACCGGTAAGTTATGGATCCTGACGGGCGACAGGCTTTATATCTCCGAACCCCTGGTGCCACTGAAGGCACATCCCAATACCAGCATACGCGGCATGTCTATGGCTCAGGACGATAAGGGAGCCCTCTGGATTGGTGCGCCGAACGGAGCATACTACATCTCCGGTGGGCGCAGCATACATTTCAACTCGTCGAACGGCTTCACCAGCAATATGGTGAACGACGTTTTTAAAGACGCTGAAAACAACATTTGGTTTGGCACAGACGGCTCAGGTCTGTTCAAGTATACCGACAATGGCTATGTGACGTTCGATGAAACCCAAGGCTTGAGCAACCGTATCATTATGTCGCTTTGCAACGGACCAGAAGCGGGTACGGTTTGGCTAGGCACGCCGACGGGCATCTTTGAATACAAAAGAGGGCGGCAGATTAAACCCATCCGGATGCCCGGTCCGGCCGAATCGCAGCGCATCAACTTCTTGTTTACCGACAGCAAGGGCAACATCTGGATAGGCACGCCGGGAGGAGGCCTGTGGGTTCGTAACAAATCTGGTCTGCGGCGGGTCGACAAACAAGGCCCGGGCCTTGCATACAATGCTATTATGGAAGATTCTTCCGGTACCATCTGGCTGTCGACCAACTACGGATGCCTTAAGCTTGACGCTAAAACAGGTGAGCTTAAGCGCATTATTGAGCAGTTTGGCGGCAGCTTACTTGAACTCGGTAAGGACTCCGTTATCGCCGGAACGCAGGACGGAGCATTTTTAGTAACGGACGGACAAAAAGTTAAGCCCCTAAAGTTGGGCCTGCTGCAAAGCGCCTCTGTGTTATGCATGCTGCGCGACGGCGACCATGTGATCTTTGGAACGGCTGACTATGGACTTATCATCTGGAACACGAAAACAAATGCCTTGAAGATGATCAACACCAAGAGCGGGTTTCTTTCGGACCATATTTACAGCATCCTGAAAGACCGCAGAAACGTGATTTGGGTAGGTACAGGCAAGGGCATAGCGCGCTTGAACGGAGCTTTCGAAGTACTCAGAGACCATCCCGGTTCCGGGCCTATGGTGGAATGCAACCAGAATGCCATCCTGCAAACGGCGGATCACATCTGGATCGGGACGACAAAAGGCGCGGTGGTGTACCGTATCGATCCGGCAAGTACATCTCAGGTACCGCCCCATGTGTCGGTCGACTCCGTGGTGGTAATCCCGAATTACGAGCAGGGCGGCCCCGCTGGCGTCCAAAAGACTGCTTACAAAGCCAATTATAGAAGAAGTGGCTTTCGTCTGCCCTTCAACCACAACCACATCAACATCAGCTATACGGGCATCTATCTTCGGAATCCGGACGCCCTGAGCTACCAGTACAGACTTGTCGGCTCAGACGCCAAATTCAGTCAGCCAACCAACAACAGCACCATTACCTTCAGCGCCCTGCCGCCCGGCGAATATACCTTTGAGGTAAAAGCCATCACGAAAGACGGGGAACTGGCGTCAAATACGGCAAGCTTCAGCTTTGTGATAGAAACACCCTATTACCAGACGGGCTCGTTTAAAGCACTGATGATACTGCTTATCCTGGGGCTGATCGTGGGGGCAGTTTATGTAATCATACAGTTGAACGAACGTCGTAGAAAATTGCGGCTTAAGATTAAACTGGAAGAGCAGTTTAAGGTGAGGAAACAGACCGCGGAAGACTTTCATGACGACCTTGGTAACAAACTGACGCGTATCAACGTCCTATCAGAAGTTTTATGCAGTATGATAGCGCCAGAAGACACCGAAAAAAGAACCGTAATTGCCAAAATCCGTAAAAATGTAGATGAATTGTACCTTGGTACACGGGATATATTATGGTCGCTCAACCCCAAAAACGACGACCTTAGTCAGCTCCTTAACCGCATCAGCGAATTTGGTCAGGAAATGTTCAACGATACACCGGTAAATTTCAGTTCAGAGATAAACCTTGATAAGCGCGATGAAAAGTTGTCGCTCCCTGTAAGCCGAAACCTGATGATGATCCTGAAAGAATCTATTAACAATATTCTTAAGCATGCTAAGGCCTCCGAAGTAGTCTTCACCGCGGTGGTAGAACAGGACACGCTGAAGATCATGCTGGAAAACGACGGACCAGGCTTTAATCTGGAACTCGCCAAAGAAGGTCACGGCATCAACAACATGTATGTACGCGCCAAACGTATCGAGGCCAGACTGCACATTAGCTCGGGTAGCGAAGGGACCAAAACCTGCCTCACCATCCCTTTCACTAAGTTAAGCCGTTTGAAAAATGTATAAAGACAGCACAGCCAGGATTGTAATTATTGAAGATGATGAAACCATCCGCGAAGGATATACTTATCTCATCAATCACAATTCGCCCTACACGGTTGTCAACGCCTATCCCTCATTCGACAGCGCTAAAGCCAAGATCGTAAAAGATGCGCCCGATGTAATTATTCTCGACATACAATTGCCCGGAACCAGCGGGATAGAAGCCCTGCCTGCACTTAAGAAACTTCTGCCGCATACCTTCGTGATTATGCTGACGGTATACGATACAGAAAAAAGCATCTTGGATGCCCTGGCAAATGGCGCTTCGGGCTATTTCACGAAAAATACTCCGTCGGCCAAAATCATAGAGGCCATTAAAGATGTGCTTCAGGGCGGCGGTCCTATGAGTCCGGATGTATCAAAAACCGTGATCCTATCGCTGCAAAAGAACCAGAATTCACCACTTACCAAACGGGAAACCCAGATTATAGACCTGATAGCCCGGGGTAAAGACCGCTCGCAGATTTCTGCTGAGCTCTTTATAGATATAGAAACGGTAAAGACCCATATCAAAAACATCTACCTCAAACTGGATGTCAATTCCAGAGCAGACGCCATCACCGTTGCCCGGAAAAACAAGTTGATTTGAGCAGGGTTATTGCTCTACCTCTGCGGTAGAAAAGGTATTGCCCCGCAACCGGTACTGCATGGTTTTGGTACCGGCAGCTTTGCCTGTGGTATCGTCTGGATTTTTCACAGAGAAGGTCCTGAACAGGTCTCCAGCCTTAATCATAAAGCGATCATTTCCGGCATGCTGCTTTTTCAAATTGCTGCTTAAGCCCGGAAACCTGATCTTATTAAAACTTCCATTGCTGTATTCATAGACGTTGAGGTCGGCCACATTATGATCGCCGCGTACCTGAACGTAAATCTCCGGATCGCCGTCGGTATCCAGATCAAGGTTCCAGGCATCAGTGATTACTGTTTCGCGCTCATCAGAAAAAGAGCGGTAGCGGTTTTTGAGGGTGTCCGACATCAGTATGAGAAAACCACCCACACTGTCGGCCCCCTTACCCCAGCTCACCACCTCGAAATTTAATCCCGGTCTGATCTCGATGTCCTTATAAAAAGGAAATACCGACTTCGGTTCAGGTGCCTTTTCCTCGGCAACCTTGCTGTCCTGAACCTGTTCCGTATTGCTGTCGCCGCAAGATGCCAGCGTCAGTAAGCCGGCAAATAAGCATATATGTATAGTTAAAAACTTCATAAAGTGAACTATATAAGCACTTTCACTTCATCTTCTTTAGCCGCCAGATAACGCTCTGCATCAAGTGCAGCCATACATCCCGATCCGGCAGCAGTAACCGCCTGACGATAGTAGTGATCCTGAACATCACCGCAGGCAAACACACCTTCCACATTGGTTTTGGTAGTTCCCGGTACCGTTTTCAGATAACCGGTCTCATCCATATCCAGCCAGCCTTTAAAGATGTCTGTATTGGGTTGGTGACCAATTGCCACGAAGAATCCTTCTACAGGAATATCCGACTCAATACCGGTCTGATTGTTGTGTACACGGACAGCAGTTACATTTTTACCGTTACCCAAAATCTCTTTGGTTTCAGTATTGTACAACACTTCAATATTAGGTGTGTTCATTACGCGGTGAATCATAGCCTTCGAAGCCCTGAATTCATCGCGACGCACCAGCATATACACCTTGCGGCAAAGCTTAGCCAGGTACGTCGCCTCTTCAGCAGCCGTATCTCCGGCGCCTACTATCGCCACATCCTGCCCCTTAAAGAAAAATCCGTCGCACACCGCACAGGCCGAAACACCAAAGCCGTTGTACTGCTGCTCGCTTGGCAAACCAAGCCATTTAGCCGTAGCGCCAGTCGAAATGATCACAGTGTCTGCGGTGATCGTTTTGATCTCGTCGATGACCACTTTATGCGGCAGCGACGAGAAGTCGACCGAACTCACATAACCAAAGCGGATGTCTGTACCAAAACGCTCGGCCTGCTTGCGAAAATCGTCCATCATTTCCGGACCTGTAATACCCTCGGGATACCCTGGAAAATTCTCTACTTCAGTGGTAGAGGTAAGCTGACCTCCAGGCTGCATACCTGTATACATAACCGGCTTTAGATCAGCGCGCGCAGCATAAATTGCTGCAGTATAACCTGCCGGACCTGAACCTATGATCAAACACTGAACGTGCTCTGTTTCTTGCTGTGACATCATTTTAGATTTCTATTATGATACAAAATTACACTTAATCCGCGTATCGAACAAACGCCACCCTGTAACAATTACGCAAAGGTGATAAATGTATTGGCGAGAAGTTAGGTCTGGATAACTCCTACGTTAAACGGCTTTTTTATGGGCGATTGATTTGCTGCCTCTATACCCATGGAAATGACCTTGCGAGTCTCCAGCGGATCAATCACACCGTCGACCCACAACCTCGCCGCAGCATAGTATGGCGTGGTCTGCCCGTCGTACCGATCGGTGATTTCTTTAAGCAGTTCAGCCTCCTTTTCAGGCGTAATGGTCTCCCCCTTCGCCTTCAGCGAAGCCTCCTGTATCTGTAGTAATACCTTAGCAGCCTGTGCTCCGCCCATCACGGCGATCTTGGCTGTAGGCCAGGCATAAATAAGTCGCGGATCGTAAGCCTTCCCGCACATGGCATAATTGCCCGCACCGTATGAATTGCCTACCACTATGGTAAACTTAGGAACTACGGAGTTTGATACTGCATTAACCATCTTTGCGCCGTCTTTGATGATGCCCCCATGCTCAGAGCGACTGCCCACCATAAAGCCCGTCACATCCTGCAAAAACACCAGTGGAATCTTTTTCTGATTACAGTTCATAATAAAGCGCGTAGCCTTATCCGCACTGTCGGAATAGATCACCCCGCCAAACTGCATCTCACCCTTTTTTGACTTCACCACCTTACGCTGATTGGCCACAATACCTACCGCCCAGCCGTCGATACGGCCCAGTCCGCATATAATGCTTTGTCCGTATAACTTCTTATACTCCTCAAAGTCAGAATCATCTACCAGGCGATGTATAATATCAAGCATATCGTAAGGCTTCTCCCGGTTTTCCGGAAGAACCCCATAAATTTCCTCCTGCTCCAGTTTAGGCAATGCAGGCTTTATACGGTCGAAACCCGCCGACTCCGGTGCGCCCATTTTACTTATGATATTCCGGATACTGTCCAGACAGGCCTGATCATTCGGATGCTTATAATCGGTCACCCCCGAAATCTCGCAATGCGTGGTGGCGCCGCCGAGCGTCTCATTGTCGACCTCCTCACCTATAGCCGATTTAACCAAATAGGAACCAGCTAAGAACACGGAGCCGGTACCGTCAACGATCATCGCCTCATCGCTCATTATGGGCAGATAAGCACCCCCGGCCACGCAGGAACCCATGATGGCCGCGATCTGCACGATACCCTCTGAAGACATGATCGCATTGTTCCTGAACA
Source organism: Pedobacter faecalis (assembly GCF_030182585.1). Taxonomy (NCBI): domain Bacteria; kingdom Pseudomonadati; phylum Bacteroidota; class Sphingobacteriia; order Sphingobacteriales; family Sphingobacteriaceae; genus Pedobacter; species Pedobacter faecalis. Next base: position 1,247,608 of record NZ_JARXOW010000001.1, read on the forward strand.
TCCGGCCGAAATGCTCCTTGTCCGGGAATATCTCGTCCTGCATAGGCAGGTACACGCCGGCACTGTCGACCAGATAAATGACCGGCAACCTGTTTTCCATAGCAATTTCCTGCGCGCGCAGGTTCTTCTTGGCTGTCATAGGGAACCATGCGCCCGCCTTTACCGTGGCATCATTGGCCACGATCATGCATTGCCGTCCGGCCACATAACCGATACCGCAGATCACCCCAGCAGAAGCACAGCCGCCCTGTTCCGCATACATACCCTCGGCTGCAAATGCACCGATCTCCAGAAAGTTGCTGTCTTTATCGATCAGGTAGGCTATACGCTCCCGCGCCAGCAGCTTTCCCTTCTCCTTCTGCTTCGCCGCACTTTTTTCGCCGCCACCCTTATATATCTTCTTCAGGCGGGTCTTCATGTCGTAGACCAGCTGCTTGTTTACGTCCTCGTTTTTGTTGAATGCTATATCCATGGGCGACCAAGTTAAACCTATTTTTCAGCATAACAAAAGTCCGAAACAGGCTTTGGTTCAAACACATCAAAACATCAGTCTAAACCCTTTTCCCTTCCTGGGGCGGTCAATTTCCTCGAACCTTTTAATTTCAGCCTTTAGACGTTCTGCGTACTCTTTGCTCATAAATTCCCGGAAATAGGTCAGGTCACTTGTATCCAGCGAGCGATTCAGCGCTGTAATGTAACCCGGCTTTGACTCGTTGTGTACGATCGCAAGAGGCAAATCATAATAACACTGAACATAGTTCATCAGCAGTCGCGAAGTCCTGCCATTACCGTCGTACCAGGGATGGATATTTACAAGGTTGTAATGCGCATCGAAAGAAAGATTAATCTGTTCCGCAACTGTTAACGTTTTTTGCATTAACTCCTTCATAGTGCTAATCATATCGTTCAGTAACGGAACAAGCTTGTTATAATTCGGGAAGTAGGTGATCCCAGCCTGAACATTGCCTAGTCGGAGCTCACCTTTCGTCGCGTCGACAACCCCGAGCATCGTATGATAAACCTGCCCGGTATTGCGCAACACCAGCGAATTAATTTCTTTCAGGAAATCCAAAGATACTGTCCTTTTTTTTCTCGCTTCCTGTAATGTAAACAACAAAGCGGCATAGTGATCGGTCGCCATTAGCGTGTCATGCAAAGCCTTGTTATTAGGAGTTAAACCGTCTTCAAGCAAAACCCTTGTTTCCAGCTCAGTCAGCGTTGAACCTTCAATTTTAGTCGAATGGTGAACAATCGAAATATGATTAAATTTCTCATGATCTACCACCTGTGCTATGCCTAAGGTGTTATATCTGTCTATTAGCTTTACTAAGTCCATCTTACCAAATCATGAGTATTTTGATTGTAAATGTATCCATTAAAAATCCATCTTACAAGCCCCTCACCACTCCGGTCGCCGGCGCCCCTCTTTCTTCTGTGCCTGAATCTTTTTGTTTTCAAGCCTTTTCCTGATCACTGCCTTCGGCGTTTTCGTGGGTTTGCGAAGCTTGTCTACATGCAAACTCTTGCGCAGCAAGTCAATCAGTTTTAAGACCGTGCGCTCCTTATTCATCAGCTGACTGCGATCTTCCTGCGAGACGACATGTAAATAACCTTCGGCATCAATCCTGCCTGCCAGTCGCTCGCGCAACAACGATTTCTCTTCATCAGTTAGAAAAGGTGCGCTATCAGGATGAAACAGCAGCTCCACCTTGCTCGAAACCTTGTTAACGTTTTGTCCGCCTTTACCGCCACTACGCGAAGTGCGGAAAACGGCCACTTTAAGAATATCTTCTTTTGCCGGTATCATGGTGCTAATGTACAGTTATTCCCTGATCCAGCCAGTCTCCTGCTCCTTGTCCCTAACCAGCAGATGCCCTTTGAACGTACCGATCACGCTGACTGCTTCACCTGCACTGGCCAAACGCTTTACTGCCGCCGCGCTATCCGGGCGGTCGTATAAGGGCTGGGCCTCGTTGCGCAGGGTAAGACGTCTCACCGGCGTTTCTACACTGCCGGTATGCCGGCTTTCCACATACCCTAAGGTCTGGTCGGGCAATTGCACCCGGTACCAGCTGCCGCTTGCACCGGTAATATGCAAAACGGTATTTGCTGGCAAAGTAGCAAGTTCATTCGAGGCTCTGTCGGCCCCAGTATACAAGCCCGCCGACCTCAGTGTCCGCCGAGTAGCGTTAAGTGCACTTAGCGACGCGGTGATCTCGGGCGGGGTCTTCACCACAGGGTTAATGAAGTGAAAGGGATCCACGGCGCCTTCAGATGTATAAATCCCAAAGTGCAAATGCGGTGCGGTAGTCTTCGCATTGCCGGTATTGCCGATCAGTCCGAGTGTATCGCCAGGCTTTACCGACTGCCCTTCCCTGGCAATCTGCTCGTCGAGGTGGGCATAATATACCGTATAGTCCTTTCCTGATGGCCGCAGCCATACCACCCTGCCGCCCAAATTATTTTCATTCACACGCAGCACCGTGCCCTCTGCCACAGCCAGCGCCGGTGTACGCCGCGGTGCAAAAATATCTACGCCCTGATGCTTCCGGGTATTCGCGTCCCTTCCATCGCCAAAAAAACTTTGTATCCTGTGCTGTTTTGAAGAAGCGGTGGGGTAATCTAGCGAAGGGCCGGCGGTGATCTGAAGCGTATACGAGCCACTGCGAAGCAACTCAGGCTGAAGTCGGAGCATATAGGTGGTGGCGCGACTGGCCTCCAGACTTATCGGGCTGCCCACCGTATCGGCAGAAGCCACAAGCTTTGCCTCGCGGTCGTCGCGCAGCTCCCATAGGTCCATATAGATCATAAAGCCCTCGGCGGGTGTTTTTGTAAGGCTCAACGTAAGTTTTTGTCCACGCACCGCCTCAAAAGTATAAGCAACAGCGGGTACCTTTTCTGCCGCGAAGTATCCGCTTTCCTTAAACGGAACATTGATACGAAGCGCACGGGTACGGCTTTGTTCAGCCGCTGAAATCCACTGTGCACCCATTGCTGTGCGGTCGAGCCCCGAGCTGACCAGCTTACGCTGATAAGCGTCATGCGGCGAAGCGGCTTTGAACAGGTTTATGGGTCCTGTGCGGCAGGCTTGTAAACCCAAAAGCAACACCGCTGCACACCACAAGGCACGCACCTTACCTAAACCAAAACGATCAACCGTATAAAACATAAATGCCAGGATTGTTCAAGAAAAACAATCCTGGCATGGTAGTGTTTGGTTTTTGTATCTTAAGCACCTTAAGGTGCAGCTATTTACAGTTCTCTGATCCAGATGTTGCGGAAGCTCAGCGGCTCACTCGGATCGCCGTGCGACTGCAGCTTGATGGGTGAAGCACCATGCGCACGTCTGTATGCTGCCTCACCAATGTATTGGGTCGGGCCTTTCAATGTGTAGTTATCCTGAACCAGTACCCCGTTAAAAAGCACAGTTACTCTTGCCGGCTCCTTCAAAGACTTGTCATCATTGAAAACAGGTGCATGCCAGATCACATCATATGAGTTCCACTCTCCCGGTTTTGCGGTAGGATTTGCCAATGGCACCGCCTGCTTGTAAACGCTGGCAGCTTGTCCGTTCGTATAAGTATCGTTCTGATAAGAATCAAGGATCTGCAATTCATAACCACCATCGCCTTTGCCAAGCGAAGCAAGGAAAAGTCCGCTGTTGCCCCTACCCTGACCTTTACCGGTAATGTTGGCCGGAACCTGCCACTCCAGGTGAAGCTGGTAATTGGTAAATGACTGCTTGGTTTCAATATTGCCACCCGCTTTTTTGTCGACCGTAAACACGCCCTTTCCAAGCGTCCATTTGGCCGGCTGGTCGCGATTTTCGGTCATCACCCATTTGCTCAGGTCTTTTCCGTCAAAAAGCACGATGGCATCTGAAGGTGGCGGCGTAAACACACCCTTTGCCTGCACCACTTTAGGTACCGGGGTATACACTTCTGTATCTTCAGGCTTAGCCTGGTTCTGTGCATTCGCCATCGTTATTCCTCCTATAACCAGGGAAACCGTGTAAAGTATTCTAGCTGATCTCATGCTATAATTGATTATATTTTTCATTTGTGGCACTAATATAAAGGCTTTTATCTGGCATTCACATCGGTGACCCAAATATTTTTATTTTCCTGAGGCTCATCGGTAGCCACAATAACAAGCTTGCCGCCCGCTATGATCTCATCGTGACTGAGCCAGTTGCGCCCCAGCACCTTGCCGTTCAGCCGCACCTCGCGGATATACATATTGCGTTCCGAAAAGTTTTCTACCTCTATGTCGAGCGATTTGCCCTTAGGCCAGCTGAACTTCACCGAGCGGAACAAAGGCACATTGAGGTAGTAAACCGGATGCCCTACACAAGCTGGTGAAATACCCGTAGCGGTAAGCACGAACCAGGCCGACATAGCTCCCGCATCGTCGTCCATCGTGCGCACGTAAGCCTGCGGCTTGTTCTGATAAATACGATCTACAAACGGATCTATGCCCCGGCTGTTGTCGTTAAAATAATACTGCACCACCGTGTCTACCGCATAATTGCGCATCAGCTTCTGCGATTTCCAGGCCTGCGGCGTAGCGTTGTACATCAACGGAACCTGCAAGTCGGGCTCATTGGCGTGATTATACAGGTCATTTTTAAAGAAGTAGTCCAACTGCTCGATATAGGTCTGTTCACCGCCAATCAGATCGATCAGCCCCTTTACATCAAAAGGCACGAACCAGCGGTACTGCCAAATGGTGCCCTGGTATAGTTTGCGCGCCTGCATGCGGTCTACATCCGAACGTGTAATGTCTTTAAAGTCTTTATTCCAGTAATTTTTATACTCCATCGCTTTAGCGAGGTACTTGGCCGAAAGCTCTTTATTGCCTTGCAGTCTAAGGATTTCCGACAGCGCCCAGGCATCGTAAGAAGCCTCGAGTGCTTTGTCGGGCTGACCATAATCGAGTCCGTCAACTTCTTTAATTAGGGAATCGGTGATTTGTTTGGTGTTGATCTTATGTCCTTTACGCAACGCATCCAGGATCACAACCACCGCATGCTCTGTACGCACTGTAGGCGACGGTTCGTTCTTCGTGGCGTAGTCCTTCTTGCCGTACTTGTACAGGTTTGCGATAGACACCGCCACATCCTGAAACCTTTCGGGGTAAGCGAGCGACAGCAACGGCAGTTGTGTACGGTAGTTGTCCCATATGGCCCAGCCGTTGTACATCATGTTTGTCGCCTTTTGTGTCGACCCGTCTATAGCTTTATATGCACCATCGGCCTCCGAGATTTGGTAGGGCGACTGTATCGTACGGTACAGCAGCGAGTAGAATAATTTTTCCCTTTCGGCATCGCCCTTTACCTCAATCCGGCCCAGGTGTTTTTCCCAGCCTGCGTCACTCTGCTTTTTCAGTGCATAAAAATCGGCGGTGCTTTGCGCGCGCTGTGCATAGGCCACACCAGTAGATGAGAAGCTGACCCTAATACCAATCTCTTCATCCTCCGCACCTGCGAGAACCAGCAGTTTGCGCTCGGTCAGACTTTCAAACCTGACCGGTTTGGTAAATAACACTTCGTAGTAAACCCGGTACGCCCCAGCACCGCAAGTGGTTTTGGAGTTTATGAATCCAGTGATCTTATTTCCGTCGATCTTATGTTCCTCCGCCAGAAAACCTCCGTTAAAGGCGTAACCCAGATCGATATAAAATCCTTTTTCGCCCTTCGGCATCGTATAGCGGTGCATGCCCTGATTGGCCATAACGGTCATTTCTGCATGGATGCCGTTGCTGAAACCCACACTGTAATAACCCGGGGAAGCGCTTTCTTTAACCTTCATCAGGCGTTCGTCTTCCTGATATTTGCCCAGGAACGGCTTAATAAACAGATTACCCCCACTGCCCATACAGCCCACACCCTCGAAACGATTGTGCGTAAAACCCAAAAACTGTTTGGCATTATGCTCATAGCCGGTATGTGTATGCGGATAGGTTTGCGGACCAATGCTGAGCATACTGAAAGGATAGCTTGCCGCGGGCGAAAGTTGTCCGTGATCGCCCGAACTGCCTAGAAAGACATTGACTTGTGATGTATAATTGCCGGTATGTTTAGCAGGCTGAGGTTGCTGTGAAAAAGCATTCAGGGCAAATAGCCCCATGAGAAAAAGTAAAGAATGTTTCATATCTTGTGTGGTGACGGCGCAATTTAACAATTATTCGTTGATACATCCCTCTCTGTAATATTAAGGAATTTTAAAGGAAAGAGCGCTGAAAAGCTCTGGCTGTGCTATGCTTGGTATAGGTTTCGTAGAGGTTTGGAATAGGTTTGATATACCCCAAGGGGTATTCCAAACCCCTGTCAAACCTATCGCAAGGGCTGGTCGACGAGCAACTTTGTCGCTTATTACAGCAGCCGATTGCCGCACATATATGCTGCATGAACCAAAGGAGGGGTGTTCTGGCTGGCGGTAATAGACTAATTTTGTAGATTATTGTTCCTTAAGAGGATTTTTTCTGATATATTGGCATCTGAAAAAGCCAGTGGGGTTTTTTCAGCTTTGACACATCAAAAAACAACACATTAAATGAAAAAAATTGCACTTGCACTTTGTATGGCGGGTTTAAGTTTTTCACTTTCTGCCCAGCAGGCAGAGAAAAAAACTGCGGGAAACCCGGTATTTCCAGGATGGTATGCTGACCCTGAGGCGGCTATCTTTGGAAAACAATACTGGATCTACCCCACCTACTCTGCCCGCTACGAGGAACAGATCTTTATGGATGCTTACAGCTCTAAGGACCTTGTGAACTGGACCAAACACCCGAGAATTCTGGAAAAGGAAAGTATAAAATGGGCCAACAAAGCCATGTGGGCGCCATCGATCACTAAAAAAGGCAATAAATACTACCTCTTTTTCGGCGCCAACGACATTCAGAACAACAAGGAGCTGGGCGGTATCGGCGTAGCGGTGTCTAACAAACCGAATGGTCCGTTTAAAGATCATATCGGCAAGCCGCTGATTGATGCTTTTCATAATGGCGCGCAGCCTATCGACCAGTATGTTTTCAAAGACAAAGACGGTCAGTACTATATGTACTATGGCGGTTGGAGACACTGCAACGTAGTGAAGTTGAGCAAAGACTTTAAGAGCATTGTGCCATTCCCTGACGGAACAATGTATAAAGAGATTACGCCAAAAGGCTATGTAGAAGGTCCGTTTATGTTTATCCGCGACGGAAAATACTACTTCATGTGGTCTGAAGGCGGCTGGACAGGACCCGATTATTCTGTAGCTTATGCGATTGCCGATTCGCCGTTCGGACCTTTTAACCGCGTGGATAAAATCTTAAAGCAAGACCCTGCTATTGCCACAGGTGCTGGTCACCATTCGGTGATACAACATCCTAAGACGAAGGATTATTATATCGTTTATCACCGCAGGCCACTTGGCGAAACCAATGGTAATCATCGTGTTACTTGTATAGATAAAATGGAATTTGACGAGAACGGCTTGATTAAACCGGTGAAGATCACCTTTGAGGGGGTTACGGCTAATCCGCTTTAACAATGCAACACGAAGGCGCCCATAACTTAGACGATGCGACACTTCTGCTTCAGCTAAGTGAGGGGGACAAGCATGCCTTCGACATATTGTACAACAGGTACTGGAAACAGGTTTTCAATGCGGCGTACAAGCGCCTGAATGATATAGAGAAAGCGCAGGACATTGCTCAGGATGTATTTGTGCAGCTATGGATCAGGGCTTCTGCTTCGCCTATTGAAAACCTGTCTTCGTATCTGCATGTGGCTGCGCGAAACGGAGTGTTTAAACATTTCGAAAAGCAGTCGAGGTTGAAAATCGTGCCGGAAGAAGCAGGCGAAACGGCCGACCCGGTCTACAGCGACGGACTGATTATGCACAAGCAATTCCTTGAGGAGTTCCGTCTTTTGGTAGAGCGCCTGCCCGCACAGCAGCGCACCATTTTTAAAATGCGGTTCGAAGATGACCTTTCGAGCCTGCAAATTGCAGAACAATTACAGATATCTCCTAAAACAGTAAGAAACCAGTTAGGAAAAGCACTCGCAACGCTTCGTTCTTCCCTGTTTATGATCTTTTTCGTGCATTTTTTACGCTAATTTTTACTGGCAGCCCAACAATTGAAAAAATATTTGCGATTGGCGTGGGCTATTCTCAAAAAAACGACTCTTTATAAGATATAGGGCATAATGAAAGATATTAACAAGCAGCATTTTCAGGACATGCTGGAAAGATACCGGCAAAATACCGCAACTAAAGCGGAAGTTGAGTTCCTTGAACGCTATTATAAAGCGTTTGAGGAGGGCGCCGACCTGATTAACGACCACAACGAGTCGTCTTATGCCTTTGTACGCAACGAGATTAAGTCGACCGCCGACAAGCGGATCGCTGCCCTGCAATCTAAAGGACGTGTAAAACGTTTGTGGCTGGGCGGTGTTGCCGCAGCTGTTGCGGTGGCTATCGCGGTGTCTGTTTCTGCTTATTTTTTCGCGGATAGAAGCTCGGAAGACCTGATTGCGCAGGTGGACGAACTTGCCCTGCCTGGTGGCAATAAGGCTACTTTAACCTTGGCCAACGGCGCGCAGGTAGTGCTTACAGAGGCCGCCAATGGGGAGATTGCCCGGCAGGCTGGCATCAGCATTACGAAAACGGCCGACGGCAAGATCATTTATACCGTAGCGAAGGCTGGTGCGGATGCTGAAATGGATGAGGCAACTGCTCAACTTAAGAATACCATTACCACCCCCAACGGTGGTGAATATACGGTTGTGTTGCCCGACGGAACGATGGTGAAGCTCAACGCAGCAAGTTCCCTGGTCTTTCCGACGTCATTTCAGGGCGATGAAAGAATGGTTGAACTCAGTGGTGAAGCCTACTTTGAGGTTGCTAAAAACAGACAGATGCCTTTTCGTATCAAGTCGGGTATGCAGACGGTAGAAGTGCTTGGTACGCACTTCAACATCAGTGCGTACGATAACGAGGAAACTATGAAAACCACACTGGCTGAGGGTTCTGTAAAGGTTTCTTCAGGCAGTTATGAGAGCATCATTGTACCGGGACAGCAAACATTAGTGAACAGACAGGTAGCGGGACCGGTTAAGAAACAGACTGTAAACCTGGATAAGGAACTGGCATGGACCAACAATCAGTTTGTTTTTGAAGATGATGATATCCGCTCGGTGATGCGTAAGATTTCGCGCTGGTACAATATTGATATACGCTATGAAGGCGATCTTTCTGACAACACATTTTCGGGCGGTATATTCCGCAGTATGAGGTTGTCGGAAGTACTCAAAATCCTTAAGCTTCAAGGCTTTGATTTTGATGTGCGCGGCCGGGAAATAACCATCCGGTATAAAGCAGAGGATAATAATGACAATAATTAATCATACCCACCTAAACCAACTAACGGATTATTTACCAACTAAACCAGGAGAATGAAAAGACAGCTACTAAACACCTAGAACCACCACAATTCAGACTAAAAAAGCCGAAGGTATCTCACCACCCTCGGCCCTAAAAGAGGTCGGCAGCCGGAAGTAGAAGGTCGGGCTGCTATTTATTAACCTAATTCTTATTCAAAAGTATGAAATTAACTTTTCTTTACAACCCTGTATCCCGGATACAGCGGGTAAAGTATAAAATCTTAATAGCGATGAAGTTAACTGCTATTTTGTTACTACTCGGCACCATGCACCTGTCGGCCGCCGTATACTCGCAGAACATAACCCTTTCAAGGCGCAATGCCACATTGGAGAGTTTGTTTAACGATGTAAAAAAGCAAACAGGTTATCTTTTCTTTTATAACGGTAAAATCAATACCAAGAACCGCCTGCTTAATGTGGAGCTTAAGAATGTTCCGCTTGAGGAGGCTTTACAGGCTTTCCTTGACAAACAGGACCTGACCTATAAGATCGTGGACCGCACCATTGTGATCATGAACGAGGCGCAGACAATGAACCAATCGCTCATGGACCAGATCAATGCCCGTAGACTGGAGATTACAGGTAAGGTACTTGATGGTGATACGAAAGAGGGTATGCCCGGGGTGAATATCTCGCTTAAGAGCACCAAAGCTACGCTTGGGCAGACTAATGGGCAAGGTGAATTTAAAATAAACGCCCAAGCGGGTGACGTGATCGTCTTTACCTATGTGGGGTATAAGCCTTATGAAGTTAAGGTAAGCGACGCAAAACGTTTGAATATTGTCCTTGAGCCTCTGGTAAATTCCATGGATAACGTCGTTATCACAGGCTACCAGACAATAAAGAAAGAGAGTTACACTGATAACGCCGTCACCGTAACCGGAGAGGAGCTTAAGCGTGTTAATCCTCTGAATTTACTGCAAAGTATCCAGGCATTTGACCCTTCCTTCAGACTTATGGAGAACAATCTTGGTGGTTCCGATCCAAACAGATTACCTAATATCAACGTGCGCGGATCGTCGGCACTCCCTAGCGGCGACGGTGAAGTTTTGCGCAGGGACAACATTACGAGCACGGTAAATATGCCTGCTTTCATCCTCGATGGATTCCAGGTAGACGTACAAAAGATCTTTGACCTGGACATTAACCGGGTAGCCTCGGTTACCCTGCTTAAAGACGCCGCAGCAACCGCAATTTATGGCTCCCGTGCCGCCAATGGTGTTCTTGTTATTACGACCAAAGCACCTCAGGAGGGTTCCTTAAGAATTACTTATAACGCAGAGGGATACGTGAGTACGCCGGATCTTTCAGACTACCAGGTATTGAATGCTTCAGAAAAACTACAGTATGAGCAGCTTGCTGGTCTATATAGTTCGAACGTGGTTTTTCTGCCTCAAGACGAACTTGACGAATTATATTACAGCAAATTAAGAAATGTTGTAGGTGGAGTTGACTCCTACTGGCTTTCGCAACCTGTAAGGACTACTGCCGGACAAAAGCATTCGGTTAACCTGGAAGGTGGATCGGAAACGTTCCGCTATGGCGTTGATCTTCGTTATCAGGCAAGACCTGGTGTAATGAAGGGTTCGTCTAGAGACCAGTACTCTGGCGGTATGACCTTCATGTACAATAAAGACAAGCTTCTTTTGAGGAATGACTTGCTTATTACCCAAATGAATGCGAAGGAGTCGCCTTACGGAAGCTTCGCCAATTATGTGCGGATGAACCCTTACTACCCTATCCGCGATGCTGATGGCAGAGTACTGCGCGAGGTTGATCTCTGGGAAGATCAAGCACGTAACGAGCACGTTGTTCTAAACCCGCTTTACGACGCTGGTCTAAGCAGCTTCAACAAGTCGGCATACACTGAGATCATCAACAATTTATCAGGTGATTATGAACTGTCGAACAGCTTACGTTTACGCGGTCAAATGAGTTTAACTACACGCTCTAATTCTGATGACATATTTAAGTCGCCGATGTCCAACGAGTTCTATTTCTACGAATCGACAAGACTTGATGAGAAGGGTAGCTATACCGACAGACACAGAAAAGAAACATACTGGGACGGTAATATCCGCCTTACCTGGTTTAAACAACTGGACGGACATGCCATTAACCTGCTTGGTGGTGTAAACGCCCGCACTGAATTGTCTGACGAGAAAGAATACACAGCAGTCGGTTTTGCTAACGACAGGTTTACTAGCATCGGTTTTGCCAGGGGTTACGCCGAAAACGCTACGCCTCTGAGCGGAATCCGTGAATCGCGTTTGCTCGGTTCTTTCATGAGTTTGAATTATTCCTATCAAAACAAATATCTGCTTGATGCAACCGGCCGTCTGGATGGTTCATCAAAGTTTGGTAACGAAAACCGGACGGCACCTTTCTGGTCGCTCGGTCTGGGCTGGAATGTACACAATGAGAAGTTTCTGGCCGGTCATCCGGTTATCAGCCAGCTTCGCGTAAGGGCGTCTACAGGTTTAACAGGTTCGGTAGAATTTGAACCGTATTTATCAAGGACTACCTATAACTATCAAAATGGTAACTGGTACAGCAGCGGTATCGGAGCTATCGTAAACAATTATGGTAACTCAGCACTTTCCTGGCAGAAAACCCAGATGACAGATATCGGTATTGAAGTAGGTTTATTTAAAGACAGGATATTCGTGTCACCACGGGTTTACAGGAAGTTCACTAAAGACATTCTTGCGGACATCACGCTCCCACCTTCAACAGGTTTCTATTCTTACAAAGAAAACCTTGGGGATATGGAAAACAAGGGTGCTGAGTTGAACTTAAGGGCTGACGCGGTGCGTGAGAAGGACTGGACGGTTAGCCTGACAGCTAACCTTGTAGCAAACAGAAACCAGATTGTCCGTATATCAAACGCGCTAAAGAAATATAATGATCGCGCAAATGAACTTCAGACAACCCCTACAGATCAGAACGGTTTCAGGGGTATTCCTTTGCTGCGTTACAACGAAGGACAGTCGATCAACGCCATCTATGCGGTCCCTTCACTTGGGATTGACCCGGAAAATGGCAGGGAATTATATAGAAAGCGCGATGGCTCACTGACTTACACCTATGACGTTAATGATGTTGTCGTGGTAGGAAACAGTGACCCTAAGGTTAACGGCTTTTTTGGAGGTACTGTTAGGTATAAAAACTTTTTGATGACTGCAACCTTTGAATCTCGTTTTGGCGGCGACATGTACAATAATACGTTGGTTGACCGGGTTGAGAACGCTGACGCAAGGTACAATGTTGACAGACGTGTATTCGACGAAAAGTGGAAACAAAGTGGAGATCTCGTGTTTTACAAAAACATTGCAGACCGAGGCGAAACACAAGTAAATTCCCGCTTTGTGATGCCAGACAACATGATCAATCTACAGTCTGTATATCTGTCGTATGATTTTGAGAAACGTGTTGCTTCACGTTTAAAAATGAGTGCCCTAAGATTTGCCGTGACTGCGAACGATCTTGCCAGATGGTCATCAGTAAAGCAAGAACGAGGCATTGACTATCCGTTTGCAAGAAGCATCAACTTCTCAATTAACGCTATTTTTTAAGGTAAGACATGATCATTAAACACATGAACACAAAAATAATAATCGGTTTGCTGGCCGTCGTCGTTTCCCTGACCTCCTGCAAAAAGTGGCTTGACGTGGAACCTGAGTCTGAAATCTCGGCGCCAGTGCTTTTCAGTACTGAAAATGGCTTTATGGAAGCCCTGACGGGCATCTATACTCGTTGTGCCCAGACAGATCTGTACGGTAAGGAGATGACTTTTGGAACTCCGGAAGTACTTGCTCAGAATTATACAATGGGTTTTAACGAAGGTTTGAATTATTCTCAAACAAGTCAGTATAACTATAATAATTCTGATTTCATCGACCGTAAGGACAAGATATGGGCAGCCCTGTATAACGGGATCGTAAATGCTAACCTGATTCTGGAGAACGTTGATAAAAACAAGAATGTATTTTCGGGCAACAACTACGCGATCGTGAAAGGCGAAGCGCTGGCTTTGCGTGCTTATCTGCATTTCGACGCGCTGCGGCTTTTTGCTCCTGCATATATCCGCGGTGCATCTAACAAGGGTATTCCCTATGTCATGGCATACACCAAAGACGTTACGCCTATGTCGACGGTCGGAGAAGCTATTGACAAGGCTATTGCTGATTTAGAAGAAGCTAAGCAACTGCTGGCTGCAGACCCGATCCGCAATGCAACGTATCTAATTAACTACCCCAGAGTAGTAGACGAGGACACCAACACAGAAGAGACTTCTCCGTTTCAGTTCCTGCAAAACCGCAGACACCGTTTAAATTATTATGCCGTTTGCGGAACGCTGGCAAGAGTATATCTGTACAAGAACGATCAGCCGATGGCACTTCAGAATGCGTTGGAAGTGATCAATGCTAAGAAGTTTCCCTGGACACTGAAGACAGATTTCAACGCCTTTGAAGAGTCTAAAAAGGACCGCATACTATATAAGGAGCTGGTATTTGGCTGGTATATGCCAAGATCGTGGTATGTAGAAGGGTCGACAGAAGATATTAAAGAGAATTGGTTTGTGAGCGGCACACGTGGATTGCATCTAAGCGAAGATGCCGCACGCAATATTTATGAGACTGGCGCTGCTGGTGCCAATGACCTGCGTTTTAAAAACTGGTTATCCCTAACCGGCTCGATCACGGCGAAAACATACGACATCGTTAAATATAATAGAAATTCACAAAACGACGCTGAGAGCGCAAACCTGCATTACCTGATGGCGCCAGCGATCAGGTTGAGCGAAATGTATTATATAGCAGCGGAATGTACTTATCCGACTGACGCTAGCAAGGCACTTGAATACATCAACGCCGTGAGGTTTCAAAGAGATGTTGATAACCTTACAGGAGTTAACTCTCAGGAAGAGTTTATGAGGGAACTTATAAAAGAATGTCGGAAGGAATGGCTAGCGGAAGGACAGTTGTTCTATATGTATAAGCGCCTTAACAGGTCTATCACTGGGCAAACAGGTTCGACTATTCCAGCGTCTGACAGGATTTTCGTTCTGCCCTTACCAAATGACGAAATCGTATACGGAGGAAGATAAGTAACTAATAAGAAAAAATGAGATCATATATATTAATATTAGGAATAATCATCGCCCTTGCTTCTTGTAAAAAGGCCGAGGAGATGCGTTTCGATCACACTGCGGGTGTCTATTTCGACTTCCAGTTTGACGGCAGAAAAGATAGCCTTGTAGAAACTTTTGCCTATAATCCTACCTTAGCCCAAGATACTGTATGGATACCCGTACGGATTTCTGGCGTCCGCACTGGTGCACCCAGAACATTCAGAGCTAGAATAGAGACAGATTCTACTTCGGCAGTTGAGGGCTTACATTACGAAGCCCTAAAGGATAATTATACTATACCTGCAAATGCCGGGTTTGCTTGGCTCCCCTTTGTGATTTATAATAAAGATCCGGAATTGGAGAATCGCGCTGTGTCGGCAATTATTAAACTGACCGCATCCGAAGATTTTCACATAGAAAATCCCTACTGGATTCGAGCAAAGGTTGTATTCTCTGCCAAGCTCGAAAAACCACACTGGTGGGATATGTGGCCTTTGCCACCATACTCCAGAGTCAAACATGAGTTGTTCATTATCGTAACGGGTGTCACCGAGCTCTCAACTGATGGCTTGGATGCTCCGAAGAACCTTTATATCACGGGCTTGCTAACTACTATGTTAAACAATCCGTTTAACTGGGTAACTAAGAATGCTGCTAAGGGTTACAGGCTTGAGGAAGTAACCCCTGGAAATGCCGACAGTTATTACTTTTTCAATATCAACAACCCGACTAAGAAGACATTGCTCAGAAAGAACCAACAGAACGGGAAATATTATTTCATTGATGAAAACGGAAACGAAGTCATCTAAACAGTAAAACGAACATGAGAAAGTTATTATTTTTTCTTTCGGTAATTTCGGTAATATTTACCGCGTGCCACAAAGATTTGGGTCATTATGAGATCGACATGCCGGAAACACCTGAAGTTGTTATGGATTCAGTCTTTACAGCAAATGTTGGTGATAGCCTAATCATTACACCTACGATTAAGAGTAAAGATCTTGCGAACATTGAACTGCACTGGCGAATTAGTGTTATGGAAGGCACCGATGTCCTTGATACCGGTGCATCCCTTCGTATAATCTACGGATTGCAGGCTAAACGCTATCCTGGGCGGCTTACCGTGTACAATAAAGCAAACGGAATGAAATATTTCCACAAGTTCTTTATTGACGGCGCTACGGAATTTGCACGGGGAACAAGCGTGCTTAGTGTTGAAAATGGGATTACACAATTCTCCTTTATAAAGCCGGACGGAACGGTTCAGGCTAGACTTTACCGGGCTATACATGGTAAAGACCTTCCTGCAAATCCGATGAACCTGTTCCTGCTCAGAAACCGGTTTACGGGTGGTACAATGCTCGGATACTGGATCATTACCAAGAACGGTGGGGTCAGGCTTGAACCAAACACTATGGTTGAAGACCCTAAATATCCGAACACACTTTCTGACAACTTCTTTGTTGCTCCGGATAATATTGAAGTGGGAAGTTTAAAACCTCATCAGCAAGGTATTATGGCCGGCGTAATAAACGGAACCTTATACGGAGGTACAACAAACACTTGGGATCAGGCACCTACCTACGGAATGTTCGGTCCTGCAGAAGGTGATTATGAACTAGCGCCTTCTTTTATTATGACCCAGGCAAATGCAGGAACCTCTTTTGTAGGTTTTGATAAAAACCGTAAACAGTTTCTGAGATTCAACGTGTATAGTGGCCCTACATATTTCGGGACACAATATGGAGTTCCTTCGCCAGCAGCGTTCAATCCAATGGCTGTGGACATGGACCTCATCCACATGGAGCAACTAAACAATACAGACTGCTATGCCTACTGTAAGTCAGCTGACGGGAAAATCCACGAGCTTCATTTTACAGTCAACTTTACTGGTCCATTCGAATTTAAGCCGTTAGGAAAGAGAGAATTTGTTAGACAAGATCTCATTACAGCAGATACGAAATGGCAAGGTGCCAGCAATGGCGTTATTTTTATGACCAAAGGAGAAAAAATCTATCGGTATAATCCCCTGAATCAAGAGGTTCGGGAACTTGTTACAACTTTTGAAAAACCTGTATCAATGATTAAACTATCGGAAGACGAACAAATTCTTAGGGTGGGCATCCAGGGAGGAATTTACAATCTGGACATTTCTACTGGTAAGTACGGTACTTTAATCGATAAAGTTGAAGGAATTCCAGGAAGCCCGGTGGATATTGTGGTAAGAACTAATTAAAATCAATGAAACTGAAAGTTTTAATACTGGCAGCCCTGGCCCCTGTTGCGGCGGCTGCACAAGCGCCCAATTTTACCATCACCGGTAAAATTGGGAACTTAAACAAACCGGCTAAGATCTATCTGGACTATGGTTCGGACGGGGAAGGTAAGCAGGATTCCTGCGAGCTGGTGAACGGTACGTTTAAGTTTACCGGTTATATTGCAAACATCGCCTCCGGGCGTATGACCCTTTCGCGCGAGGGTATCCGCGATAAGGAGGTTTATGGCAGTGGTGGCTTGGGTGATGTGATCTATCCAAGCTTTGGGAAAGAAAAGATTCATATCACCTCGTCAGATTCACTGTACAACGCCAAATGGACTGGTTCGAAAGTGTACGACGAGTCGGTGGCTTTTATCAAAGCGGTGGGCCCGCCGGTGATGACCATTCACCACAACGCCAATGTGGCTTTTAGCAGGGCTACGGCTGAGCAGAAAAAGGATACTTTATTCGTTAAAGTACTTGATAAAAAGGTGAACGAAATGCAGGCTTCCAGGCAGACCAAGATCATTGAATTTGCCCGTAAGAACCCGAAATCTTATTTCGCTATGTATAACCTGATGGAAGCAAGCTATGGAACAAAGCCCGGCGTGATCCTGGAGGTCTTTAACAACATGAGCGAAAAGCTCAGGCTTTCGTACGATGGCCAGACCCTCTACAAATTAATGACAGCCGATAAGGTGACCGCCTTAGGCGCTACTGCGCCGAATTTTACGCAGAAGGATGTAGACGGCAAGCCGGTGTCTTTATCGGACTACAGGGGCAAATACGTACTTGTAGAATTCTGGGCGAGCTGGTGTTCTCCTTGTCGCGCGGAGAGCCCTAACCTGATTAAGCAATACGCTGCATATAAGGACAAGGGATTTGAGATCCTTGGCGTTTCGGTAGATAGCGATAAGGCCAAGTGGATGGATGCGATTAAAAAGGATGGGCTAACCTGGACTCAGGTGTCTGACCTGAAAGGGTGGGAAAACGACGTGAGAAAGATATATGGCGTTACACAGGTGCCCGCAAACTTTTTGATAGATCCAACTGGAAAGATCATTGCTGTAAACCTATTAACCGAAACATTGAACAGCAAACTTCACGAAATATTTTAATACAAAGAAATATGACGCGCCAGTCAGCAATAAAATAGTTTCTGGTTTGAAACGAGTTACAGTTCGTCTTCAACCTTGATAGCGCGCATGGAGCGTTTCGAGGTCGTTTCAATACCGACAGGAGTTTATCCTGTCGGTATTCATTGATATTTATATACTTGGTTTGCGTATCGATCGGAGATATTTCACATCATCCCGAATAACAACCTCTTTAGCAGCAAGTCCAATGATTTTTGACGCTTAATCTGGATAGAACAAATGATGGAATTCCATAGGTATACACTGAGAATACCTTTCTTCGTAACGGTAGCAAAAGCACGTTTCCGGACAATAACTTAGCTCAGGAGGAAAATTTGTTCCCCCACACTGACTCCAAGGAAGATCATACGCATTTGTCGAAAAGGTCATGACAAGAAGTGAGAATAAAATTAATAGCTTTTTCATAATATAATTTGTTTAATTAACATAAGCAGTAATAGGAAGGGTAATAACCGGCTTGTTTGACGCTGACGTATGAACGAAAATAACCGTTTTGAGCGACCCACTGGCATACGGCCGAACGGTACCTGCGAAATTTACCTTTTCATGCGGGGCAATTTTCACAATGCTATCAAGTTGAATCTTTGTACAGTCACAAGCTGGATTAATCTTGTATACCTTTAATGTGTCAGATGACAAGTTTTGTAGGTCAAAAGAAAACCCATAGTGTTTTCCTCTCCCTATCTTACCGAGATTAATTTCCTTCGGATAATCCATTGCGTTAATATGCCTTGAACGTAGGGAGTCATGGATTACAACACTGTCCTTACCTAGATACCGTTTAAGATTGCCGTACAATATCCGATCAGAACCAGACGGCATATACTTGACAACAGCGCTCTGCTCAAAATTTAACATACTAGACAGGGTACCATACGTTTTAATATTAAAAGGATAATGCGCTATCTCCAATGACTTCAAAATATGTTTATAACCGCTAAGCATTTTACCTTTATCTATATCTAATGCAGCTTTTACGCTTAACGATATAAGATCTTTATATTTGTCAGGGGATATCGGCAAGCCAAACAGTTCTTTAAATCTGTATGGATCATTTTTTATATTGTGCAGCGGCGAAATGTCAAAGTCTGGATTATTAGGGAACCCAAAAGCTAGTAAAGTGCCATCGTAAGAAAAAAAGTAAGGGTATGGATATGCAGGAGTCTTTAGAATCTGGGCTATCTCTCTGCCCGCGGGAGTACTTAAGTCCGCTTTAAACGTAAGATATTCACTAACAATAGATTCCGAAGCCTGACGGTTGCTATTCACAAACGACATGAATGCCTTACAGGAACCACACTCACCGTCCGTAACTAATATAAAAATCTTTTTCTTTTTACGAGCTGCTTCCTCGAATATCTCAGGCAATGTGCCGTCTGAGAATATAATACGATCTTTCCTGCAAGATGCTAATAACGTAGTCGACAGGAGTAAATACAGAAACGCTAACCTATTCATAATCCAAATTTAAATATTTACATCACAAATATGTCATACTTATGTCACTTATAGGCTGTCATTAATATCCCTTTCAATTCCTCATTGTTCCCAGAATGCACAACAAAGTCTTTACTGACATCAGTGCTCAATCGAGCTTTATATCGAACAATCTTATATTTAAGACCGACTCCAATATTGGTAAAAGTGATTTTATTGGAGATGTCATCCACCTTTGCCCAACTAATAATCCTCCAGTTGACGCCAAAAGCTGACAAGTACAGTATTTTATCCTTTTCGAAGTTCTTAGGCAAGTTGAATGATATATCTGTGACTACCGTTCTTTCTCCTGTCACATCTATACTTTTCGGAATATTCAGAGATAAAGGAATATCACATTCTCTGACACCTAACTTTAATATCTCGCGATAGGGATTGGTGCATAGTCTAACATCAAATTCATTACGATAACACTTTGCGATTCTAAAATTATATTTCTTGCTATTGAGATCAAAGGCTGAAGATCGGGCATTGTAAGAAAACGTATGGACGTATGTGAGGCCATCACTGTGGGGGGAGAGGACAGGAATATATTCATATGTTGCAGGAACCCCCACTGACCGAAGCGCGTGTGTATAGATTACACTAATATCCTCGAAATCTCGATGTCTAAAGTGGCTTTCCAACAATATTTTCTCGGAAGGTTGTGAATAGAAATCTACAAAACTACGCTGAGGCTTCTCTATATTTTCAAAAAACGGCGCTAGATAACTAGTAATAGTTTCCGTTGTGTCCGAGCCTTTCTCTAGAATGTCTTTGACTCGAGGGAGGTATCTCCTTCTATAGAAATGTTTGTAATTGTATACATACTCATTATTTATGTGATCAGGTAAAACGTACCTACAATATTTATCAATTGGGATTTCTGAGAACCAAACGTATTGCCGCCTCAACTTGCGATGAAAATTTATGTTATCGATAACTACATTCGCAGAAATACTGTCAATAAAAAAACTTGTATCAGCTTTTAGAGCGAATTTCTCGTTTATTAAAACCGCCTCTAACGAATCCGCAGATAGTGGCCGATCCAACGGTATCGTGAAAGCGTCTTTGGTTAAGCTATATTTAATAGTATATTGATAGGGTAAAGTGTTAAGTAGGTATTCCGTCATCTCCTTTGTCTCAAAGTCATGAGATGTGTAGTAGAAATCAACTATCTTCTTCAATTCTGCGTTTCCTGAATTACGCCTTAAAAAGGCTGAATAGTCTCGATGGCCTGATTTACATGCAGCCATTATTATCGAGATAACTAATAGAAAAAAAAACCTTACCACCATTTTTGTCCCTCGGCATTCACGGTAAACGGTCGAACTGGATCACCCAAGTTTACGTTATCGCTTTCCAATTTGTATAAATTACCAACGTCAATTTTGATCGTCTCAAAATAGGAATTCTTTGCCTTAGATCGCTGAATTTGCTGCCACCGACCTACCTGCGAATCCCAGCAATACAATATATATGAAGAGTTCTCTTGGATTTGTGTATGACGATCAGAATAATGCAATTTTGCTTTAACCCTTCTTCCGACAGGCTTAAACCAATCCAACTTGCCATCGACATTAAGTGCAAACGGGGCACCTAAGGTAAGCATACTACCTTTACGATAACCCACTATCTGATACAAGATTTTCGCGCCCATTGCACAAAATATAAAGCTATCGGATGTTCTTTCTAACTTTGACCATTCTATAGGCTTCCAATACCCTGCATTATAAACTGCTATATATGCCACATTCAAAGCATAGTTTCTATTTTCAAAGGCCACATCTGCAACATCTGTTCTTTCCGATGTAACATCGATCCAATCTGAGTGATTGAAAATTGAAGGAATATTATACTCCTGCTCACCCAGCTTCCGAATTTCGTGAAACGGATTTACTTGACTTCTAAACGTTCGCCGGTACATTTTTGCAATTTGATATTTAAAAGGAACTGTATCGCCAAACTGAATTGGATAGAATTTTCCATCTTCAAAAAAAACAGAAGCCTGAACGTGTCCATAGTTAAACTTTCCCCACAGGGGAATTATTTCGTATGCGGCGGGGATTCCGACGGCCCGGTGGGCGTAGAGGGATCTAATTGCAAAATCTTCACAGTCGAACGCCATTTTGATCCTTTGTATTTGATGTACCGTTTGGTTACGAGACGGCCTGTTAACCTGAAGCTTACGATTTGATGCATATCCACCAAAACCCTCTTGTTCCAAAGTTATTGCTTGGGAGATATCTTTAATACTCATCGTTTCTAGAGAAAAAGTAGCCAAATAAGAGACATATTTATTCTTCATATAAGTCCGCCAGTCGTGATATTTTTCCATGCCTACTCTATATGGTAAGATATAGTCAAAAAATATATCAAGTGGATAATCTTTGAGTTGAGGAAGAATTGGATTCCTATAAACATCTACTCTTTCTCGAACTGTTTCTAAGATATCTCTCTCACCTAAAATTAATGTGTCGTGTATAGTCTCAATATAAGGGTATACTCTTAAACTGTCCAGTAGTTCCTTCGCAGTCAACGAACCCCTGTAATTTTCAACTTCATAAGTACGGTCGCGCCCACTCACGTCTAAAAATTTTTTTTCCTGCCCAACGTGGGATCTCATATTGGCGGTTAGAAATCGCACAGAATCTTCAATAAGCGCAGAATCTGGCTTCGATCGATCTCCACACTGGATGTTTAATATTATAAACAGTACATGGAAATATCTTTTAAGGAGCTGCATTATCGAGCGTTAATTTCATAGAACTCAAATTTATAATTTTTTATTTTGCTTTTATAAATAATTCTCCTTATTATTGATTTAAACAACTAATTAACGCATTTATCTCAATTAAATCAACTCACCACCTTTTTAACGCAACTCACTTCTTATGAAATTAATCCAATTATTTATACAAATCAAATTTATGAAAAAATCACTATTTTTTTTGCTTCTTTTATTTGCCTGCGTGGCGATGTTTAGCGTAAAGGCGAAAATTTACACTCAGTGCGGGGGAATTGGCTGGGATGGGCCGACAATTTGTGAAGATGGAAGCTTGTGTGTTGCACACAACGAATATTATAGCCAATGTTTACCCAATCCATAATTTAACATGAAAAAATTCATTTGCCAAATAAGTCTTGCACGTTAAGGTTATGATAATAAATAAATTTATAAAAATCACAATTGCAATATGTTGTGTCTGCGTATTATTAGGCTGTGCCAAAGACGAATCGAATTTATCCGGATTCGAGCCTACGAAACAGTCTGTAGCTACTCTACAAAAAATACAACGGTTACAGGGATTTGAAGAAGCAAGAATCGCTTACGCTTCTCTTTCCCAAAACGAACGCCATAGTTTATGGATGACAAAACTCCAATTAGCTATTGAAAGTAATAAATACAACTCGAATCAAGTCAAATTAATTAAGGACATAATGAAAAGCCTAAAAATAGACTTTTTCCGTAAGGGAGAATATAAAGAGGTTTTCAAGACTGCCATACTACCGGATTGGATTGAGAGAAGTAAATCGATTTTTACCAAAGATGAAATTTATAACCTATTGTTCACCCTCGAAAATAGTAACGGTGCCAATTTCTCCATCTCATCAAGTGGAGACGAACAATTACCAGCATGTCACTGCGCTAGAGGATCGAATTGGACTTGTTATTTAGGAGGAGGTAATTTTGCTAATTGCTGGGTATTAGTTGCCTATGATTGCGTTACGCAGAGTACAGGCTGCGGGGCTTTTATGGATGACGAATGTGATGGAAACTTTTGTACAAATTAACTTAACCATGATTCGATTTAAATTATATTTTATCTTTGTTCTATCTTGCATCTTTGTATCGTGTAAGGAAAACGAAATTTACGATCCAGAATTAAATAAGCCTTTTCTAACTGGAAAGGCAATTACAAACAAATTAAATACCATTACACTTTCTGTGGAACGGAATTTGATCTTCGCGACATTATCTCCTGAAGAAAAATTGAATTTCTGGTTGACTAAATTTAAAAAAATGCAATCTTCAGCCCTTAACACGGCACAAAAAAGGGCAATAGGTGAACTGATAGACATGTTATCAATACAAGTTTTCACTCCTGGAGACGTAAAAGAAGTATTTCAACAGGTTAAGATCCCAAATTGGATCGAACGGCAAAAATCCGTTTTCACAGATATACAGATTCACACGCTACTGTTTACGTATGATGATGCGGTTAAAGAGAGTAACCTAAATTCATCAGGTTCCGAACAGTATGAAGACTGTCACTGCGCTGTAGGAGCAAGGTATACCTGTGTAAGATATACGTTTCCAGGAGTACAATATGGAGACTGTCAAAAGCAAGGCGAGTGTCTGCGTGCGCCAAACGGATGTGGGGCACTTATGGACAATGAGTGTGATGGTAATAAGTGTGAATATTAAACCGTTAACGCATGACATTGACTCGCTTTTTAATGGTATCATTGATATCCACGACCACTTTACAACTTGCTTGTAAACAAACCAAAGCCGATACTCAGCCAGCGATGGCGGAAATAAAATCTAAAGAGTATCATTTTAAGACGATAAAATATCCTGATTCGGTAAATGCACATTTCACTCTCCGAAATATTGGTAAAAACGATCTTCTTGTGAAAGCTGTTGAAACAAGTTGTGGGTGTACGGTTGCTTCAATCACGAAGGATTCCATACCTGCTAAAGATTCCGCCATAGTTGCGGTGACTTTCAAGCCAGACAGCAACCAGGTTGGTTACATTAGAAAATCGGTGGTGTTGAAATTAAACACTGAAGACATTTTCCATGTTGTTTACATCTCTGGTAACGTTGATTAAGGCAAACAGTTTTTGGTTTCAATCATGGCACGCCAAATATGCAATGAGCATATTTGGCGTTTTATTATCTTCAGTTATTTTTTCAACGTCACTACCAAATGGTTTTGTATTCACGAAAGAAATTTACTTAGCCATTTTGATAGGTTTTACGTTGTTTGCATATATAAACACTACACAAACATATCATTTTAACCAGATCGACATCTTAGTCATATTGTTGTTCTCTTTTTCAATTATTAAGGGATTTTTTACAACTTCGACAACTGGATTTCATCTATGCTTAAGATTGTGCTTTCTTCTTTTCTATATTTCTATTGCCTGCTCTGACAAAAAAAAGAAAATTTCTAATGTAGTATATTACGTCATTGCGATATTCTTTATTATCCAAGTGGCAATCGGTGTTATACAAAATTTTACATTTAATAGTGATGCTCTGAAAGTAAAGGGTTTTTTTTTCAATTCGGGACCTTTTATGATATACACATCTGCATTATCTTTCTTTGTCTATCCGATACTTTTTTCCCATAGAGAAAGGCTGCGCATTAGAATCAGAATGGCCCTGGTTTTAGCGGTATTCATTCTGCTAGCGGCACAATCTGACTCAAGAACATCTTGGTTGGGTCTGCTAGTTGTAATAGTTCTGGTTTTAGCCACCTATCCACCATTAGTAAAAAAGCTTAGAAATAAATTATGCAAACGCCTATTTCTTCTCACTGCTATTTTGTTGTTATTCGGAATTTGTCTGCTTTTATATAACTATAAAATTCAGTCATCAATAGGCCGTTTGTTTATTTGGAAAAACTCGTGGGAAGTTATTAAACAAAATATGTTATTAGGTGTCGGGCATGGTAATTTTGATGTATCTTATTTTGAAGAACAGTCTAGCCATTTTATGAAATCGATAACCTTTTCAGAAGTTGCTGGAGATGTAAGATTTGCATTTTGCGATTATTTGCAGATCATGGCTGAGGAAGGCATTGTGGGTTTCATTTTATTTTTGTGTATCATAATAGTGATCCTAAAACGCTGGCAATCTGTTAATCGAGTGGTTCAAAGCTCTCGTTTATTAGGCTTCGAAAACGCACTTTTCTGCTCGTTCTTATTTCTAGTAATTTCATCGGCTTCTTCATACCCCCTTCAGGTGATAGAAATCAACGTATTATTTTGGGTTTTGGTAGCTTTGATTTCACGAAACGCTAAATGTCCATATTGCTTTGAGTTCAAGACTAATTCTGTGGGCGTGTGGTGTGTTTATCCACTCTTCATAACTTCCATACTTTTGTCTTTGGCCAGGGTCGATGCTTTTCTGTATGTACGTTCGTTAACACGCAGTCCGTCCCAGAGTCACGAACTTGCCGAGAGCAAAGTAAGCATTTTAAGTTCGATGAAAACATATGTCTCCGATGACCCTAATTTCGCTTTATTATTAGCAAATATGTATATCGAACGACGAAGGTATCGCGACGCAATAGGTGTATTGATGAAATGCCTTTCTCACCATC
This sequence comes from Pedobacter faecalis, assembly GCF_030182585.1. Lineage (NCBI taxonomy): Bacteria > Pseudomonadati > Bacteroidota > Sphingobacteriia > Sphingobacteriales > Sphingobacteriaceae > Pedobacter > Pedobacter faecalis. Next base: position 1,273,403 of record NZ_JARXOW010000001.1, read on the forward strand.
CTGAAAAAGAGTGCTTTTATAAATTAGCCGAAATATATGAGATGCTTCAGGAATATCAAAAATCTGAAAAAACATACTACAAGGTAGTGCATGCGTATCCACACCTCTTGTATCCTAAATATTTGCTCGCGATGTTTTATTATAGGACGGGACAGACAAATCAATGGCAAGTCCTTGGACGCGAAATTCTCTATTTCAAGCCCAAGGTTTATTCCGATGTCATTATTAATATAAAGTCAGATATTGGACAAAAAATGGCAACTTCGAACTCCGGGCGCCCTTAATTTTCTATCTAACCGTCACTTTCGTCAATTGGGCAGTTCAGCCGTAGAGTGATTGATACAACCAGTGTACATTTTCAATAACACAACGACAAGCCTATAGGAGTTTGGTGCTTACATACCTACTTCGATCGAATGCCCATGATAACGTTGATATATCTCGTTATGATCAAAAGTTGCTAATTCCAGATGCCGTTGGCCGCAGTAAGGATGGTAGGCATACCGTCGGTTACGATAATGGTATGCTCGTGTTGGGCTACAAAGCCGCCCTTATTGCCTAGAAGGGTCCAGCCGTCCGACTGCTGCTCGGCAATAGTAGATGCGGTAGAGATGAAGGTTTCTACGGCTACGACGCTGTTTTTGCGGAAACGTCCGGTTACGTAGCGGTCGTAATAATTGAGGATATCGTGCGGCTCTTCATGCAGACTACGGCCCACCCCATGTCCGGCCAGATTCTTAATAACCGTATAACCCCGCTTGCGGGCCTCGGTTTCAATCAGCTTGCCTATATCAGCAATTTTAACACCACCCTTGATCTGGGAGATGGCTTTCTGAAGTATTGTTTTAGAGGCCTCCACCAGGGGCAGGTAATTGTTGATGTCCTCGCCCAATACGAATGATCCGCCATTGTCCGACCAGAATCCGTTAAGTTCGGCGGAGACATCTATGTTGATGAGATCGCCCTCCCGGAGTATTTTATCAGCTACGGGAATGCCATGAGCTACCACGTTATTTACACTGATGCAGGTCCAGCCCGGGAAATCGTAGGTTAGTCGCGGTGCCGACTTAGCGCCAAGCTTGTTGAGTATTTCGCCGCCAAAGTCGTCCAATTCCTTAGTACTCATGCCGGGCGCTGCGTGTTCACGCATCAGTTTCAGCGTATGCGCAACGGCTTCGCTGATCTCCTGCATACCCTTCAGTTCCTCTTCTGTTGATATAGACATATGATATTTTTTGCAAAGATACGATTTGCGTATTGAAGCAAATTTGTGATTCCCGTCACATTTTTATGGAATGCATGTCATTTAGCCCCTTAGGCTTTCTCCGCATTTTTGATGCAGATATTACCAGGGTATGGACAACAGTATAACGACCTCTGTTGAGGCAACAAAAACGGCAGCACAATGTTTTCATTGCGGCGAAACGCTGAGCGCAAAAACTTACCGGCTGGCCGACAAAACCTTTTGCTGTGAAGGATGCAGGATGGTGTACGAAATATTATCAGCCAACAACCTGGGCAACTATTATGCATATAACGACCGGCCCGGCTCAACGCGGCTTAAACCCGTAGCGAACTTTGACTATCTGGACGTAGAGCAGGTGATTTCGGAACTGGTCGACTACCGCGATGAGCGGATCAGCATTATTACGCTTTACATTCCGGCTATACACTGCAGTTCCTGCATCTGGTTGCTCGAACACCTGTACCAGCTTGACGGAGGCATTGTAAAGTCGAGAATAGATTTCCTCAAGAAGACGGTCAGTATCACCTTCCGGAACGAAAACACTTCCTTGAAAAAGGTGGTAGAAATGCTGGCGACTATTGGCTATGAACCGCTGATCAGTCTGCAGGACATGGTAAAGGAAAAGCAGGCCGACCGCTCTGAACGGCGGTTGGTGACTAAAATAGCTGTGGCCGGGTTTTGCTTTGGTAACGTGATGCTGCTGAGCTTTCCGGATTACTTTGGGATGGCTGCGTTTGAGCGGGAGTATGCGAACTTCTTTGGCTGGCTTAACCTGGGTTTTTCATTGCCGGTCGTGTTTTACAGCGGGCGCGACTACTTCAGTTCGGCATGGACCAACCTCAGAGCCAAACGGCTTAACCTTGATTTCCCGCTTGCGCTGGGTATCGCGGTAATGTTTATCCGTTCCATCTACGAGATTGTACTGCAAACCGGGGCCGGCTTTGTGGATACGCTATGTGGACTGGTCTTCTTCCTCCTGGTGGGAAAATGGATGCAGCAAAGGACTTTCCATCATATCTCCTTTGAACGGGACTACCGCTCCTATTTTCCGGTTGCCGTTACGGCCTTAAACGAAGGTGTAGCGGTATCGAAACCTTTGGCAGCGTTGAAGACAGGCGACCGCATTATGGTGCGAAGCATGGAGATCATTCCTGCTGATGCGATGCTGCTGAAAGGCGACGCGCAGGTGGATTTCAGTTTTGTAACAGGTGAATCAGAACCGGTAAGTAAAGTGCTCGGTGAAGTGATTTACGCAGGCGGAAGACAGTTATCGGGTTCAATCGAACTGGAGGTGATCAAGCCGGTATCTCAAAGCTACCTAACCCAGCTCTGGAATAACGATGCTTTTGTGAAGACACGTGAGGGCATCCGGACATTCAGCGATACGGCAAGCAAATATTTTAGTGTGGTACTCCTCCTTGTTGCCTTTGGTTCCGCAGGCTTCTGGATATATTTTGGGGAGCCGGACAAGGCGCTTGCTGCATTTACGGCAGTGCTTATTATTGCCTGCCCTTGTGCGCTAGCGCTGAGTTCGCCCTTCACACTGGCAGCAGCGATCAGCATATTCGACAAGAACGGATTCTACCTCAAAAACACGGCTGTGGTAGAGGAACTGGCACGGATAGACACATTTGTATTCGACAAGACCGGTACAATTACCAGTCCCGATGCGGCTTCGCTGTCGTTCAGCGGACAGCTAAGCCCCTTGCAGCAGCAGATGGTGTGCGACCTGGCCCGTAACTCCGGCCACCCCCTTAGCAGGGAACTTACACGCCATTTAAATAAGGAGGCATTATATAATGCGGATCATTATACGGAAAAAATCGGCAGAGGTATCAGTGGAACGATCAATGGAAATCATGTAAAATTGGGAAGTTCTGCATTCCTTGGTCTTCCACTGAAAAACTCTCCGGCTGGCAGCAGCATCCATGTGATGATTAATGATGAATATTTGGGCCAGTTTACCATCAGACAGCAGTGGCGCCGTGGATTCAAAAGTCTGGTGCAGAACCTGGGCCGCTGGGCAGACCTCCATTTGTTGTCGGGCGACAAAAGCCATGAAAAAAGCAGTCTGGTGCCTTTCTTTGAAAGCGCATCTAAACTACACTTCGATCAGAGTCCGCAAGACAAACTGGATTACATCGCTGCCTTGCAGGACAAAGGAAAAAAGGTGCTGATGTTTGGCGATGGACTAAACGATTCGGGTGCGCTGAAACAGAGTGATCTGGGGATAGCGGTGACCGACAACATCAACAACTTCAGTCCCGGTTGCGACGCAGTGCTCGACGGGGCTTCTTTTGAAAAAATACCTGCCTTTGTACAGCAGGCGAAAGACGCGGTCAAGGTGATCCACATGTCGTTCGCCATTTCGTTGGCCTATAATGTCGCAGGACTTTCGTTCGCAGTGCAGGGTATGCTCTCTCCGCTGATTGCGGCTATCCTGATGCCTGTGAGCACGGTAACGATTATCATATTTACTACGCTGTCTGTAAGAGCCTTTGCACGCAAAAACGCTTTGTTATGAGTATTCTCTACTTCCTCATCGGCTGCAGCATACTGCTGGCGCTGATTTTTCTGATCGCTTTTTTCTGGGCCAGCAAAACTGGTCAGCACGACGATACGTACACCCCTGCCCTGCGCATGCTGTTTGACGACGAACCGGCCGATAAGCCGGTTCCGGAAAAAGGTGATGAAGATCACGTTTAACACAAATACGAGTCACGCAGCAGGCACACCAGCCATCCTAATTTTACCATCACAAACCATTCAGAATTTTAACATGACTGAAAAATTTTACTACGACAACAAGATCGTGAGAGACTTTGCCATCGCCACCATAGTGTGGGGAATTATCGGCATGACTGTGGGGTTGCTTATAGCATTGCAGCTCGTTAAGCCCGAACTCAATATGGGATCGCAGTACACTACCTTCGGACGGATAAGGCCGCTGCATACCAATGCGGTGATCTTCGCCTTTGTGGGGAACGCCATTTTTATGGGGGTATATTATTCGCTTCAGCGCTTGCTTAAAGCGCGGATGTTTAGTGATGTGCTCAGCAAGATTCACTTTTGGGGATGGCAGCTTATTATTGTATCTGCTGTAATTACCCTTCCGCTCGGACTGAGTTCTTCGCACGAATATGCGGAACTGGAATGGCCCATAGATATCGCCATTACGCTGATCTGGGTGGTTTTTGGGGTAAACATGTTCGGGACGATCATCAAACGCCGGGAACAGCATATGTATGTGGCCATATGGTTTTACATCGCTACGTTCGTTACGGTTGCTGTTCTCCATATTGTCAATTCGTTCCAGTTGCCCATCTCAGCTTTCAAAAGCTATTACCTTTTTTCAGGGGTACAGGATGCGCTGGTGCAATGGTGGTACGGGCACAACGCAGTAGCTTTTTTCCTGACTACACCATACCTGGGTATGATGTATTATTTCTTGCCTAAAATGGCCAACAGGCCTGTGTACTCGTACAAACTGAGTATCCTGCACTTCTGGTCGCTCATTTTCATTTACATCTGGGCTGGTCCGCACCACCTGCTGTATACTTCGCTTCCATCCTGGGCGCAATCGCTCGGCGTGGCCTTTTCTATCATGCTTATTGCACCAAGCTGGGGTGGTATGATCAATGGTTTGCTTACGCTTCGCGGCGCATGGGATAAGGTAAGGGAAGATGCCACGCTGAAGTTTATGGTGGTGGGATTAACAGCATACGGCATGGCTACGTTTGAAGGCCCTATGCTTTCGTTGAAGCAGATCAACGCCATTGCCCACTTTACCGACTGGATTGTGGCCCACGTACACGTAGGCGCACTTGGATGGAATGGTTTCCTGACCTTCGGTATCCTGTACTGGCTGATACCAAGAATTTACAGAACGCAGCTGTACTCTAAGAAGCTGGCTTCTTTCCACTTCTGGATAGGTACGCTGGGAATTATATTTTACGCAGTGCCGCTGTACTTTGCGGGCTTTACCCAAGGCCTGATGTGGAAAGAATTTACCGAGGAAGGTATGCTGAGATACCCGAACTTCCTGGAGACTGTACTGCAGATCATACCAATGTATATCCTCAGGGCTGTGGGCGGTGTGCTTTACCTGACCGGTGTTATTGTGATGACCTACAACCTGATCAAAACGGTGAAGGCTGGTAACCTGGTGGAAAATGAAGCTGCTGAAGCGCTTCCGCTTCCGGAGAAATACGAGCCGGTGGGCAGCGACCGCAAACCGCATCGCTTGTTGGAGCGTAAGCCTATGGTATTCCTGGTGCTGTCGCTGGTCGTGATCCTGATTGGCGGTATGATAGAGATGGTTCCGACGTTTACGATCAATTCCAATGTGGCCACCATCAGCAGTGTAAAACCCTATTCTGCGCTGGAACTCCAGGGTCGCGACCTGTATATCAAAGAAGGTTGTGTGAACTGCCATACGCAAATGATCCGCCCGTTCCGCTCGGAGACGGAACGTTACGGGGAATACAGCAAGGCCGGGGAATTTGTCTATGATCACCCTTTCCTTTGGGGATCTAAGCGTACGGGACCCGATCTGGCGAGAGAAGGCGGTAAATATTCGAATGCGTGGCACTATAACCACCTTGTAGACCCTCAAACCATGTCGCCGGGCAGCATTATGCCGCCATACGAATGGCTGGCAGAACAGCAACTGGACACCACGAACACCAGGTCCAAGATCAGTGCAATGAGAACCCTCGGCGTGCCTTACGAGGCGGGATACGAATCGAAGGCCAATGCTGAACTGGACAAGCAGGCGCAGGATATTGCGGCAGATCTGAAAGCGAATAAGATCGATGTAAAAAGCGACCGTGAGATCATTGCGATCATAGCATACCTGCAGCGGTTGGGAACTGATATTAAAGCCAAATAACTCAAATACAAGCACATGTTTAAGCAGTTTTTATCACAGGCAGACGGTCACCAGGCATACCTGATCACCTCATTGGCCATATTTTTTGTCTTCTTTGTCCTGGTAGCTATCCTGCTGCTGGTGATGAAGAAAGACACGATCAAATACATGAGTGAATTACCTATTAAAGAAGGAGAAGAGTTATGATGACAGATATTTTTATCAGCATACTGCTGGTTACAGCGCTGATTCTGCTTATCGTAGCCATACTACTGCTGAAGGTGGTCCGCGTGTATGTACAGGAGTCGCTTAACCCCTCGCCTTATATTTCTGCGGAAGAGCGGGAAAAACTTGACCTGCAAACCGCAGCGGAGCCCAAGCCTGAGGCTATTAAAGAGAAGCTGTCGATATGGTCAAAGATCATGGGCTTAAAGCCGTTGTCGGCCGAGAAAGACCTGGTGATGGAGCATAAGTTTGACGGCATTGAGGAATTGGACAACCCAACACCTGCATGGTTTATGGTGTTGTTTTACGGAACAATCTGCTTCGCAATTGTGTACATGCTCAGCTATCATGTGTTTGAATGGGGACCTTTGCAGGAGGAGGAGTATGTGATGGAGCTTCAGAAGGCGGAAGAGGAAAAGGCAGCCATGCTGCTGAAACCCGGCAATGCTGCGAATAAAATTAATGAAAATAATGTAGAGCAGTTGACAGACCCTGCGGCAATCCAAGCTGGTGCAGCAATATTTAAAACCGCTTGTGCCTCCTGCCATGGCGAGCATGCAGAAGGCCTGGTGGGGCCTAACCTGACCGACGAATACTGGCTGCACGGCGGAAGCATAAAGGACATCTTCAAGACCATTAAGTATGGCGTGCCCGACAAGGGGATGATTGCCTGGGAGAAGACCATGCGGCCAAAGCAGATCGCCGAAATAGCCAGCTATATTCTGTCCCTGCAGGGAACTAATCCGGCTGGTGCCAAAGCGCCGCAAGGCGAAAAGATGTAATGATGCAGCAAAAACGGATATATCCGAAGATCATAAAAGGGGCACTCTACAGATACCGCTCTGCACTGAGCTATCTGTTCTTGCTCCTTTTATTTGCCGCGCCTTTTATTACGCTGAACGGCGAACAGCTGGTCCTGCTCAATGTGCTGGAGCGCAAGTTTGTCTTCTTCGGCATTATCTTCTGGCCGCAGGACTTCTATCTGTTTGTATTGGCCCTGCTCAGTTTTATTGTATTTATCGTCCTCTTTACCATGGTGTTTGGCCGCGTATTCTGCGGCTGGATTTGTCCGCAGACCATCTTCCTGGAAATGGTATACCGCAAGATCGAAAACTGGATAGAAGGCGACCATATAAAGCAACAGAAGCTGGACAATGCGCCCATGAGCACGAAGAAGTTCCTGAAGAAGGCCGCCAAGCACGGAATCTTCTTTGGGATCGCTTTTCTGATCTCAAACATCTTCCTCGCGTACATTATCGGCTCCGCACAGTTGCTGCGCATTATCACAGAGCCTGTGCACATGCATATCAGCGGTTTTATTGCCATATGGATCTTTGCCTTCGTCTTTTACCTGGTCTTTTCGAGAGTAAGGGAACTGGTATGCACGGTGGTGTGCCCGTATGGGCGACTTCAAAGTGTGCTGCTCGACGATCAGAGTATTGTAGTAGCCTACGACTACCAGCGCGGTGAGCCGCGCGGAAAATTGCGCCGGCATGAGGAAAAACCTTTGGGCGACTGCATTGACTGTAAACTTTGTGTGCAGGTTTGTCCGACGGGGATTGATATCCGCAATGGTACTCAACTGGAGTGTGTAAACTGTACGGCCTGTATAGATGCCTGCAATATGGTGATGGACAAGATAGATCGTCCGCGCCAGCTCATAGGCTTCAAGTCGGAGGCTCAGATAAGGGACCGGACGGGATTCAGGTTGAGCAGGAAAATCTATGTATACGGCGCGCTTCTGGTTGGGCTTATTGGCTTGCTTACCACCCTGCTCATTGGTCGGTCTGAAGTGGAAACGACGATACTCCGCGCCAGTGGCACCTTGTATCAGCTAAGGGAACCGGATTCGGTAAGTAACCTTTACACGGCAGAGATGGTTAATAAGACGAGTCGCCCTGTTGGTTTTAGTATTGTGGCTCTGAAGCCATATATGCGTATACAGTATGTGCAGAAGCCTGATACCATAGGCTATGGCGGCAGTACTAAAGCGACCTTTTTTGTGGTGATGCCGACGAGCGAAGTAAAAAAATATAAAACGCAGATTGGATTTGAACTGAGGAGCGATACAACGGTGCTGGATCGCTTTAAGACAACGTTTATTGCACCGGTTAACGATTAATGCCTATGAACTGGGGAAGTAAAATAATCATCGGGATGGCACTCTTTATGTCTTTCATTATCCTGCTTGGAATAATGATGGTGAGAAGCACACCAGATCCGCTGGTAGACGAGGACTACTACGAAAAGGGCCTGAATTACGATCAGGAACTAAGGGTAAAACAGCATCGTCTGGACAGTATTCGTGCGCAGGGAGGAACCGCCAATGAGCAGTGACAGGCTTGCTTTTTTTATCGGCCTCCTGGGCTCTCTGCATTGCATAGGCATGTGCGGCCCGCTGGCCTTTGCAGTACCGGTTGGCCGTCCTGGCTGGATCTACCTGGTTCTGAATAAGCTCATCTACCAGTTTGGACGAATTATCTCCTATTGCGTGCTCGGTGTATTGGCTGGCTTGCTTGGACAACAGCTATGGGCATCCGGCCTTCAACAGGGACTGAGTATTTTGACCGGTCTGCTGATTATTCTCGCTGCTTTATCGCGTTTGTGGAAGCGCCGTGTATCGGCTGGCCCGGCGGGGAGGCTGACCAGGCCTTTTCAAAAAGCATTTAACTATGCATTCAGGCATAAAGCAAATCACTTGATCATCGGTATCATCAATGGTTTTTTACCCTGTGGCTTTGTTTACCTCGCCCTGGCCGGGGCGATTAATACTCCGGATGTTAAGACGGCGGTATCGTATATGTTCTGGTTCGGGGTGGGTACTGTACCGCTCATGCTGGGGGCGACTGTCGCTGCTGGGTTTACAGGTCAAGCCTTACGCCATAAAATAACAAAAACCATCCCCTATATGATGCTGGTGCTCGGGGTATGGTTTGTGTTGAGAGGATTGGAGCTTAATATTCCTTATGTAAGTCCGCCCCCCGCCGCAGAAACTGCGGTTTGTAAATAATCCTTAATCGGCCATGCTAAACAACTGCGTTTGCGGCTGCTTTTCCCAGAGGCGGGCATCGAAAGCCATACAGATATTTCTCAGGAAACGCTTTCCGATCGGGGTAACGCCGAGATGATTGGGCCGAAGATGTACCAGTCCGTCTGCCGCCAGCTCATGCATTCGGAGTATTCCAGCCTCAAAGTCAGCATTCATGAGCTCTGCCAGGCTCCAACTGGTTTGTCCCTGACACATGATATTTAAGATGTGCCGGCGAATAAGCAGATCGGATGCAGAAAGCAGGTGACCTTTGCTGAGCGGAAGTTTGTCCGCTGTGATTAGGGCCAGATATTCCTCTACGCTTTTTACGTTCTGCGCAAAGGCGGACCAGCAATCGCTGATGGAAGAAACGCCAAGTCCTATCATCACCTTCCCGTTCAATTCGGTATAACCCATAAAGTTGCGGTGCAGCTTACCGGTAAGACCTGCCTGGTAAAGTGTGTCTGACTCGAGTGTAAAATGGTCCATGCCGATCTCAACGTAACCTGCATGGCTTAGCTGAAGCCGACCGCTTTCATAAAGGGCTTTTTTTAGTTCGGCCGATGGCAGGTGCGCTTCCGTGTAGCGGCGTTGACCGGGCTTAACCCAGGGCACGTGGGCGTAACTGTAAAACGCGATACGGTCGGGCCTAAGCCTGATCACCTGATCAATCGTAGACTGAAGCCCCTCGAGGGTCTGAAGCGGCAAGCCGTAGATCAGATCGTAATTGACCGAATCAAAGCCGATCTCCCGGGCCAGACGGGTGACTTTTTCTACATCTTCGTACGACTGTATGCGATTGATAATAAGCTGTACTTTAGGATCGAAATCCTGTATACCTAGGCTTAAGCGCCGGAAACCTAATGCATATAAGGTTCGCAGATGTTCCTCGGTAGTATTGTTTGGATGCCCTTCAATGCTGAATGCTGCGTCACGAGACGTTTCCGCATCTTTAAGGATGCCCTCGACGAGCAGGCGAAGATTCTCAGCGCTAAAGAAAGTAGGCGTGCCACCGCCCAGGTGGATATCTTTGATCACCGGCTTTACATCGAGCTGAGCGAGGTAGAGTTGCCATTCCTTCAATACCGCAGCAATATAAGGTAACTCTACACCATGGTTCTTTGTAATGCGTGTATTGCAGCCGCAATAGGTGCAAAGGCTCTCACAGAAAGGAAGATGGATATAGAGGCTTATTTCGCCATCGGCATCACTTACGGCCTCACTGAGCCGGCCCAGCCAGGCAGACTCATTGAACCCGGTTTCATCCCAGTAAGGTACAGTTGGGTAACTTGTGTACCTTGGCGCTGCAACACGGTATTTTTCGGTAAGTGTATCAATGTTCATGGCTGCTGTGTTTTGTGGCCACGGCGTTGTGCATCTGATCGCAGGAGCGGGAGCAAATACAGGCATCGCCTAAGCATCTTTTCCCCTGCCACTTGTCGAGGTTATTGATCGTCTCCGTTGCCAGGGCCATAGACAGCTCGCTTTCGGCCAGACCGCTGGTAGCCATCAGCGGTACGCTGGCGATCTTAATATTCCGAAGGGCTGCTGCAGCCTGATCGATATGATGGCTGCTGGCCGACCGCGTAGCGATATATTTAACACCCAGATCGGCAAGCTGGTTGATAACCCCTGCCGAGACATCATCGTCGGTGTATACCACAACAGCATCCTTACCCTCTGCGTAAAAAACCGTGTCTGCAGACAGGGAATTGGATATCAGGGTGATTTCATGTTTTTTTCGGTTGGCGATCGCAAGGGGTTCCTTTTCCGCCGATTTTATGCTGTAAGCTACAACTCTCATGCCTTCTAAGTTTTAAACTCAAAAGTAGGCGTGGAGATGTGCCTAAATAATGAGGGCGGTCATTAGCAGATAGTGATCTTGATCAGTTTTTCATCCCAGCCAGTTTCTGGCGGTTCAGGATAACGATTGATCCGGCTTTGCGCTCTATAAGTCCCTCCTCCTTGAAATCGCTGAGTATACGACTTACTGTTTCGGTAGCCATACCTGCCATTGCAGCGAGGTTATCTCGTGAGATACTTATTGCAGGCGGCTCCTGCGCACCGGGTTTAACGAGGCGAAGAAGGGCTTCCGACATCCTTTTACGGACGGAATGGTAGGCCAGCTGCAAAAGCTGCTCTTCCTTATTGAGCACATTGCTAGCCAGCAACCTGATAAACTGGCTGGCAACATCAGGGAATTTTACAAACAATTCTTCGAGATGCGCCCTTGGCAGCAGGCAGATGGAGGTATCTTCGGTTGCCTCCGCGGTATCCCGGTAGGTGTCGCTGGCCAGCAAGGCCGCTACGCCGAAGTATTCGTCGGGCCCATACATGCCTGTAAGCAGTTCACGGCCATCTTCGGCAATCTTGACCGTCTTTACGTTCCCGGAAACAACAAGGTAAATGCCGTTTGCCGTATCGTCTTCATAGTAGATGACCTGCTTCTTCTTAATATGCCTTATTTTGCGTCCTGAAATCAGTTTGTTCAGTTCTTCGTTGCCTTTATTGCTGTTGAGCAGGGCATTGAGCTTGTCGAGCGACTGGCTGTACATCTTCTTCTGATTGTCTGACTTGTTGAGCCTTGCTTCTATGGCGTTGAAAAGCTCCACTTCATCGAATGGCTTGGTCAGATAGTCGTCGGCCCCCATCTCCATGCCCTTACGCATATCGATGCGCTCGGTTTTTGCGGTAAGGAAGATAAAAGGGATTACGGAGGTTGCCGGGTTTTTGCCGAGCAGGTGCAGTACGCCGTAACCGTCGAGTTCCGGCATCATAATATCGCATAAGATCAGGTCGGGCAAGTGCTTTATGGCCATATCTACGCCAATGCGACCGTTTTCTGCGGTAATCGTTTCGTAATTGGCTAGTCCGAGAATTTCTGCGGTTCCCTCGCGGATATCCTCATTGTCTTCTATGATTAAAATGACTTTTTGTTTCATCCTGTTACCTATTAAATAAAAGCATAAATTTAGCGCCTTTGTTTAGCTCGCTTTCAAATTGCAGCTCTCCGTTCATCAGGTGAGCGTAGCGGCGCACGATGTTCAACCCGAGCCCGGTACCGGGAATATTACCGGTGTTGTTTGCCCGGAAAAAGGGCTGAAACAGATTTTTTTGGTCGGCCTCGGGGATGCCAATGCCGTTATCGCGTATCATGACCATGCATTGCGTTGGTGTGATCTCGGTATTAAATTCGATGAAGGTGTGCTCTCCCGAATACTTTATAGCGTTAGAGATCAGGTTGATCATACAGTTCCTGAGCAGGTTCTGATCCAGGTTTACCATACTCTCGAGCCCTGTATGCTGATAAATAATATTCTGGTTTGCCTTGGCGATCATTTGCATTTCCTCGGTTACTTCCTCAGAGAGCTTCACGATGTCGAAAGGTGTAAACGCCGGCTCTACCTTTCCGGCTTCAAGCCGCTCAAGCGAAAGGAAGTCGTTCAGGATGGTGGTAAGATTGCCCACCGCATTTTTTATTTTGTTTACGTGCTTGGTAATATGTTCGTTCTGAAAGGGCTGTGCGTATTTCTCTATAAGTACAGAAGAAAGCTGTACGGAGCTTAATGGTGTGCGGAACTCGTGCGAAGCCATAGACACAAACCGGCTCTTCATTTGGTTGAGTTCCTTCTCCTTTTCGAGCGAGAGACTCACTTCTTCCTTGGCCTCGCTTAGTGCGTGTACCATTTTTTTGAGTGATTTGGTGCGCTCGTCGACAAGCTGCTCAAGTTCGGCAGCGTATTCCTTAAGTTTCAGCTCAGCCTCTTTTTCTTTAGAGAGATCATGTATAAAACCAGTATAAATGACCCGGTCGTCATACTGGACTTCGCTGACCGCCAACCTGAAAGGAAATGTACTTCCGTCTTTTCTAAGCCCCAGGACTTCCCTTCCCTTTCCTATAATGCGCTTTTCGCCTGTGCGCTGATAACGATCAATGTAGCCATCGTGGCTGCTCTTATCCGGCTCAGGCATTAAAATAGAAATATTTCTGCCCTGTACTTCTTCCAGGCTATAACCAAAAAGCCTTCGGGCAGCGGGGTTCAAACTCTCTATCATTCCACGGTTGTCGATTGTAATAATGCCATCGATAGCCGTTTCTATTATCGCTTTTAAAAGTTTAGCACTTTCCATAGTCTCAGTAGCCATATTACAAAAATATGCGGAGTCTATCCGCTCCGGATGATTGCTGTCACGCCCAAAGGTGACGACCGTCATGTTTCAGGTGAGCTAATATAGGCTACTTTGCCGAAAAAAACGTTATGCAGCATACTTTCCATATACCTGTGCTTGGTTTAGGTTATTCGATCGACACCCCCTTAAAGGTGGCGCGATTCGGCATTTCATCGGTCGTTTCTATAGTGGATGACGAACTGACGGAACGTATGCGAAAGCACTACTGCGGCCTGCACGGCCTGGAATACAAAGCCATAGGAAAAAAGGAGCATGACAGCAGAGCGAGGCGCATCACTGCCTACCTGAATTTGCTCAACAAACTGGTGGACGACCAGGTGCAGGCCATGCGGGAGGAGGACTTTCAGGACGGAACTGATCTGGGGCGATATTTTGAAATGCTTCCTGAAGGGTCGGAGCTTAAGAAGATGTTTAGTTCCATGCTTGAGATGGAAGCGTCGGATGAAAAACGCTTTGTACAGAACGAACTAAAAGCCGCTGTTGCGGCCGGCCGGATTGATGTCAATATTATGTCGAAAGTGGATAAGGCCAATTATCTCGACGGGGTTTACCTTGGCGATGATCAGACGGACGCTCTTGCCGCCATTAGAGGCTTTGCGGAAAGTGACCTGCGCAGTTCGGTGGTGATTTCTGCTGGATTGAATCCGAGGCTATTCAGTTATATGGAGCAGTTGGAGGCCTTTTACCCTGCCGGCAACGAGGCTCCGCGAAAAGAGATTATATTGAAAGTGAGCGATTACCGTTCTGCCCTGATACAGGCTAAGATACTTGCCAAAAAAGGACTTTGGGTGTCAGAATTTCGGATTGAATCGGGCTTGAACTGTGGCGGTCATGCCTTTGCGACGGATGGACTATTGCTCGGACCGATCCTTCAGGAGTTTAAAGATAACCGTGCTGCACTTTACGCTGAGCTGTTTGATTTATATGCGTCGTGCCTGAGGTTGAAACGTATTGAGGTGCCTCGCAATCCTGGCCAACGTATATGTGTTCAGGGCGGCATAGGAACTGCGGAAGAACACACCTTTCTTCTGAAAGAATATGGGCTGGACGCAACGGGCTGGGGTAGTCCCTTCTTGCTGGTGCCGGAAGCCACAAGTGTGGATCCGCAGACGCTGGCCGACCTTGGAGAGGCTACGGACGCTGATTTTTACCTGAGCAATTCCTCTCCGCTGGGCGTACTCTTCAACAATTTTAAGAAGAGCAGTGCGGAGGCTCAGCGGCAGCAGCGAATAGACAAAGGAAGACCGGGAAGCCCGTGCACGAAGAAATATCTTTGTACGAATACAGAATTTACGGAGGAGCCGATCTGTACGGCCTCCAGGGAATACCAGCACCTGAAGATTAAGCAATTAAGCGGGCTGGGGCTGGCAAAAGAAGAACTTCAAAGAAAAATAGACCAGGTTACGGAAAAAGTGTGCCTCTGCGTGGGCTTATGTACATCCGCCTATCAGAAACACGAAATCTTAAAAGCCAGAGAGGATAAAGCTGTGAGCATCTGCCCTGGGCCCAATCTCGCCTACTTTTCAGGCACGTACAGTTTGAGAGAAATGGTAGGGCACATATATGGCCGCTGTAACCTGCTGGCTGGCGTGTTCCGGCCAAACCTTTTTATCAAGGAACTCAACCTGTATACCGCTTATCTGAAAAAAGAGTTTGAACTGCTCGCTCAGGAAAGCCTTGGGCAGCCCGCTTTCGCTAAAAGAAGCAAACAGCTTGATAAGTTTTACGCTCAGCTTAATGAAGGTGCAGCTTACTACCGGTCGCTGCTGAGCAGGTCGGAAGCCACATTACAAATGTGGAATGCTGATCAGGTCCGAAGACTTGATCAGGCCATTTCACATTTGCGTAGTATGGTTACTTTTGAGGCGCTTCCAGCAGTTTAAAGAACTGGTCGAGCTGAGGCAGAATGACGATGCGGGTTCTGCGGTTGGCCGCACGGCCCGAATCAGTTTCATTGCCTGATACGGGAACATACTCGCCCCTACCAGCAGCAGTCATCTTAACCGGTGGTATACCGTATTCGTTTTGCAGTATCCTGACTACAGAGGTAGCGCGTTTAACGCTCAGGTCCCAGTTATCAAGCAGCACACCCTGGCGGTAAGGTACGTTGTCGGTATGTCCTTCTACCATAAATTCAATTTCAGGCTGGTTCATCAGCACCTTGGCAACCTTGCCCAGCACGGCTTTAGCCTGCTGGTTTACCTCGTACTTTCCGGTTACGAATAGCAGCTTGTCTGAGATGTCGATGTACACAACGCCCTTATCGACTTTAATATTGATATCCTGGTCGTTCAGATTACCAATAGCCCCTTTCAGGTTCATCACCAGGTTCATGGTAAGGGAGTCCTTTCGGGCTATGGCCGACTGAAGGTTCTGAATGTAGGCGTCTTTAGAACTGAGACTTTCCAGTGATTTCTTAATACTCTCTGCCTGAGATCCTGAGATCACGGAAAGGTCTTTCAACTGATTCACCATCTGGTCGTTAGAACTCTTTTGCTGTGCGAGCTGGGACTGCAGGTTACGGCTGATGCCCTTGTATTTTGCTGTGGAATCTCTGCTGCTGGCCAGTTCTGCCTGGGCCTTGCGGTATGTACTGTCGAGACGTGAATACCGGGTGTTGGCTTCCTGAAGCTTCTTAGACGTTCCGCACGAAGCTAATACTGTTCCCAATGCTGCGCATGATATGATCATTATACGTTTCATCTTCATCTTTTTTTAAGTGAACAACCATTTGTCTGTGTCTTATAACACATATGGTATTAATCAATAGACATGCCAAATATCGCTGCGTTTAATTCTGTTACCCTTCGCTACATATTGTAGAGAAATTCCACAGCAATTATAATGCGCACAAATAACTAACACACTGATTTTCAGAGCCGTGCCAAAAACCAGCATTTACGGCATCATTATGTATCCTATGCTATCCAGAAAACGATACGAGTACTTTAAACTTAAAAACAACTATTATGAAAAAGATCATTTTATCAGCAGCATTTTTAGCAGTAGCAGGATTAGCATCAGTAAAAGCGAACGACATCAAGAACCCCGTAATCGTTGCTGTACAAGATAGCACAACAAAAACTCCGGTTGAATTGAAAGACCTTCCGGAAGCGGTGCAGAAAACACTTCAATCGGATCCGGTTAAAGAATGGACACCAACTGAAGCGTTTCTGATTACCAACGCAGATAAGACCACTTACTATCTGATCAATGTTAAGAAAGAGGAAGAAACCGGATCTCTTAAGATTGACAAAGACGGAAAAGTGATCCAGTAAGCACAGTTTGCTTAGTATCCCTATCATATAGCTAATACCCACAAAGGCCGGAGGATTCCGGTCTTTGTACTTTTTTGGGTATATATGCGTTATGATAAAGCGCTATGAAAATTTTTAACCTGATTTTGCTGGGCCTTCTGTCGCTGGTAGTTAAGCCAGCAGCCGCTCAATCTTTCGTATATCCGAAGTTGCCTGTAAAAGGAAAAACGATCACCACCTTAATACCGCCTCAATGGAAGGCGGTGGACTCGGTGCGGGGCGATCTGAATGCCGACGGTGCCGACGATCTGGCCCTGGTGTTGGAGTTTTATGCCGCCGTGAAGGAAAACAGAGCGTATGGCGACAGCAATATGGAACTGATTACCGAGCTACAGCGCCCCCGGATTTTGGCTATATATTTTCAAAAAGGCAGGAACTTCCTACTCGCCGGACAGAACAATGATTTCCTGTTGCGTGCTCAGGAGGGCGGCAGCCTGGGCGACCCGCTTAGGAAGCTATATATCGCAAATAATACGCTGGCTCTTAATTTTGAGGGCGGTGGCAATTGGCGATGGACACTTCAATATGTTTTTGGGTACCGCAACAAGGATTGGGCTTTGGTAAGCGCCCGAAATTATGCGTATCATAGTTCTTCAGGCGAAATGCAGGACAAGCACTATGATTTCTTAACGGGTACAAAAACGTTGAGCACAGGTAATGTAGACAGCAGCGTTACTCCTACCCTTAAAAAAGAAATTCCGCTTCAGCCGATGGCTTTGCGGAATCTCCAAAGTTTTAAAAAGCCCTGGACCTGGCAAATCGGTCCGGATGAATTTCTATAACCTGCTTGAATAGTTTGGTGCTTCTTTAGTAATAGAGATATCGTGCGGATGACTCTCGCGCATACCGGCAGCGGTAATACGAACAAACTTCGCTTTTTGAAGATCGGCCACAGTAGCGGCGCCGCAATAGTGCATACCTGCACGGAGGCCACCTACATATTGATAAATAACTTCGGCAAGCGTTCCTTTATAAGGCACCCGTCCTACTATACCTTCAGGAACCAATTTTGTCACGACATCTGTCTCGTCCTGAAAATACCTATCCTTTGATCCCTGTTGCATAGCTTCCACAGAACCCATGCCCCGGTAAGATTTAAACTTACGCCCTTCATATATAATGGTCTCGCCTGGTGATTCCTCTACTCCCGCAAAAAGCGAACCCGCCATAATGGAGCTGGCTCCGGCTGCTATAGCTTTTACGATATCGCCGGTTTGTTTGATACCACCGTCGGCTATAACCGGAATACCTGTTCCTTCAAGTGCTTTCGCGCATTCGAAAACCGCATAAAGCTGTGGTACACCAACACCGGCGATGATACGGGTAGTACAAATAGAACCTGGTCCGATTCCCACTTTTACGGCGTCTGCTCCTGCATAAGCCAGTTCCCGGGCAGCGTCGGCCGTAGCAATGTTACCTGCGATCACCTGCAAATCAGGCCATCTCTCTTTAATTGCTTTAACCATATCGATCACCCCTTTGGAGTGTCCGTGTGCGGTGTCGACCGTCACGACGTCTACACCCGCCTTTACAAGGGCAGCAACGCGTTCAATGTTATCACCAGCAACACCAACAGCCGCACCAACGCGTAAGCGTCCGTGATCGTCTTTACAGGCCTTAGGAAAATTCTTATATTTTTGAATGTCTTTAAAGGTGATCAATCCGGCAAGTCTTCCTTCGGCATCCACTACCGGAAGTTTCTCGATCTTGTAGTCCTGCAGAATTTCCTCGGCCTGCAGCAAGGTTGTTCCTTCAGAAGCAGTGATCAGGTTTTCGCTGGTCATTACTTCTGAAATTTTACGCTGCATGTCTTTCTGGAAACGGAGATCCCTGTTGGTAATGATACCCACGAGCTTACGATCTGAATCAATTACAGGGATACCACCTATTTTAAACTCTTTCATGATCTGGAAGGCGTCGGCAACAAGCGCATTTGCATTCAGCGTTACCGGATCCTGGATCATGCCGCTTTCTGAGCGCTTCACTTTACGCACTTCTTCGGCCTGGCGCTCAATGCTCATGTTTTTATGAAGCATCCCTATACCTCCCGCCTGAGCGATCGCGATCGCCAATCCGGCCTCGGTAACCGTGTCCATCGCTGCAGAAACGATCGGTACATTTAACCGTATTTTTTTGGTAAGAAAAGTCCCGGTGTCTACATCTCTGGGTAACACTTCGGAATAGGCAGGAACTAACAATACGTCATCGTATGTTAAACCTTCGGCGATAAATTTATTGGGATCGAGTTGCATAGCAAATAATTTAAGAGTTACTATTTGCCGGGCAAAGGTACTGTTTTTTTCAGCACTGCACAATAATTGCGAGGATATAGAACGGTGTCAGCGAAAGTTTACATTTTACAGATTAAATACCCGCTTTCGGTTGCCCGCACACTGGCAAAAACTAATTACGGCTTGCACTGTTAATACGGTATGCCTTTATCATTTAAACCACTATTTATCGTATTGGCTTGCCTGATTGCGACCCTGTCGACACCCGCAGCCGCACAACTTTTACCGGAAACACCAGTTGAAAATAACGAAGCCGCCGCTCCCGAAATCCCTGAAGACTCTTTGGGTCGCGGAACACCCCGCGGCATGGTTTCAGGCTTTCTTAAAGCCATGTCTGACCAAAATTACATGCGGGCAAGTCAGTACCTGCAGTTGACCCGCCGACAGCAACGCGAGGCAGAACGGGAACGCATTGTACTGGCCTTCCAGCGCTTGCTGGATCAGGGTGGTAATATCATGCCCTCGTCCTGGATCAGCAATAAAGTTTCCGGTCGGCTAGATGATGACCTGGCGGCGGGCACTGATCTGGTAGGTACCATTACCGTAGAAGGTGAAGTGATTAACCTCATTGCGGCAAGCACGGAAAAAGCCGGGCAGCCAACGTTATGGCAATTTTCTTCGGAGACAGTAAATGAGATTGCGGCGATCAAGACAAATGAGGCGCTGCTCGTGAACAAGGCTCTTCCCGCCCCACTTAAAGAGCGGTTACTGGCGGGTGTTCCTATAGGACACTGGCTGGCCATGCTGCTGCTGGCCCTGGTATCGTATGGTATTGCATGGTGCATCACTTTTATTTTAAGATTCCTCATTTTGAAGATCTGGAACCGGAAACGTTACGAGCATATCTGCGATATCATTAGCGTGGTTGATGTTCCGTTCCGCTTGTACCTTGCGGTAGCGTTTTTTGTGGCCATTTCTCAGCAGGTCGGCA
The DNA here is from genome assembly GCF_030182585.1 of Pedobacter faecalis. Taxonomy (NCBI): domain Bacteria; kingdom Pseudomonadati; phylum Bacteroidota; class Sphingobacteriia; order Sphingobacteriales; family Sphingobacteriaceae; genus Pedobacter; species Pedobacter faecalis. Next base: position 1,293,502 of record NZ_JARXOW010000001.1, read on the forward strand.
TCTCTATCATTGTGCGCCAGAAATTTAGCGGCGTTACGCTGATCGTGGGGATCATAGCTATAATGATCTTCCTCTCCCGGCTGACAGACTTTATCGGCGAGTTCAGCAAGAATCGAATGAGCAAACGTGGCCGGGTGTCCGCTTTGTCGGTCATCCTTTTTCTTCGCAGGACTATTAAGGTAGCAATCATCATTATTGGAATCATCGCTGTACTGAGCGCCCTTGGCGTGGACGTTACGACCGGACTTGCGGCTTTGGGTATTGGTGGTATTGCGTTGGCCCTGGGTGCTCAGAAGACCGTCGAAAACTTTGTTGGAAGTGTAACGCTGATAGCCGATCAACCTATTCGGGTGGGCGATTTTGTGACCGTGGGTGCCACTTCAGGTACGGTTGAATCGATTGGTATGCGCTCTACCAAACTCCGCACAGGTGAACGCAGCGTGGTGACCATTCCAAACGGAGAATTTTCTTCAACCCGAATTGATAATTTTGCGCATCGGGACCGCTTCCTGTTTAATCCGGTGCTTCGGTTAAGATATGAAACGACACCTGACCAGATACGTTACCTGCTGGTAGAGTTACGTGCGATTCTGTACAGCCATCCAATGGTCAACCCCGACCCGGCGCGCATCCGTTTCGCCGGATTTGGGGAAAGTTCATTGAACCTGGAGGTGTGGTCGTACATTGATGCGCCTGACTTTGATATATTCCTGGAGGTAAAGGAAGATCTGCTTTTGCGCTTTATGGACAAAATCAAAGAAAGTGGCACAGGCCTGGCTTTCCCGTCGCAAACCGTTTATGTGGCTCAGGACGCAGGTATTTCTGAGGAACAGACAAAGCTCGCCGCTGAAAAGGTTGGCAACTGGATAACTCGCAATGAAATGCAGTTACCAAAGTTTGATCAGCAAAAAATAGATTCACTCAAAAACACTATTCCCTACCCTCCCGAAGGGTCTGTGCTAAGCCAAAAGAAGCCTTAGCCTCTGTTTGCTGTTCGGACATTGCTCAGATGTTATTCAGACATTGCTCAGCTGTCGTCCACAAAAAGCTGGACAATGCCTGATGGAAATCTTGTGATGACTTTGTTCGCATTTGCCCGGTATAGCCAGTCAGGCCGGCACCTGTGTTATGAATTAAAGGTATCTCAGATCGAAATGACTGAACACAGCTTCATCAGCCGCCGCGCCATTGAAATGCAAACCTGCGCGCGGACTTCTGTCCCATGGCGGAAGGAAGCTGACTGATACTGCATTGCTTGTTGGAAGCGCCTGCCACTCACCCGAGCCCTGTTTCCAATAGGCTTTGCAATCAAGCTGATCGCTAACAGTCAGTTTCAAACTAACAGGGACAGCTGCATTCTGCCTGATGTGCGCTGAAGGCTGACCAGCCATGGCTTTGCTTATGACCTTACGCTTGTTGTCTTTTACCATCCAGAACTGGATTTCGGTTCCGGCGATACTCACACCTATTGATGCGTTGGCATCGCCGTAAACGACCAAACCTTTCTGCGAAGCATTTTGATTTGTAACGGTAGTACTGATCTCATATCCGAGTTGTGCCGGACGTACGGTATAAACGATGCCGCTTGGGTTATCTGACTTTATTATACCGGATAAATGAAGCTGCTTTTTGTGCTGTTTAACCACAGGTGTGGAATTGCGGAAGTCCCACTGCCAATGCTTTGCCGGGCTGCTGCCAGCAAAACGATCAGAAATATGGAGTTCAGCATTTGGACGATCGGCTGACAACGTCTTGAACACTGGCCATTGGTTTTGTCCTTGCCATTGGAGTTCGGCCAGCATGCCCTGGCGACCCGTGTATACGTTGGTATGTTTGTTATATGCATGATAAAGATAATAGTATTTACCATCCGTCGAATTCACGAACGTACCGTGACCAGAACATTTCCAGTCCGCATTTTCCTGCAAAGCAGGGTTTGCAGGATCATTCTCATAAGGCCCCATGAACGATTTTGAGCGCGCAATCCTAACATTGTAATCGCACTTTGCCCCGCAGCAGTTTCCTACAGAATAAAAGAGATAGTAATAATCGTCCTTTTTAAGGATACTCTGTCCCTCCAGGCCGATACCATTGTTGTCTTTCATCATGGTGAAGGTTTCGCCTTCAAGTTTCAGGCCGTCGTCCGATAACTTGCTGCCCAGGATCTCAATCGGCCGGCCGTCTAGTCCGTAAGCCTTATATGTCATATATAACTGACCGTTATCATTGAAGATAAAGGCATCAATGGCTTCTTTTCCATGCGCCACGATGATTCCATGATCTTTAAATCCCCTGTCAGGGAATTTGGAAGTTGCCACACCTATACAGGAGACGTTGTCCGACTTTCGGCGGGCTGTATAGTAAACGTAATAGGTGCCGTTATGATAGTAATACTCCGGCGCCCAAAACGATGAGGAAGTCCACTCGGGCTTTACATCAAATACAAAGCCCGTTTGCTTCCAGTCCTTCAGGTTTTTTGAAGTGTATATTGGAAAATGCGGTGCCCATTCGGACGAGGTGCCTATGGCATAGTATTGACTGCCTTTACGGATCACCGAGGGGTCGGCGAAATCGCCCGGTATTACGGCCTGTATACTATTTTGTGCGCCGGCATGCAAAACAGAAACGGCGAAAAGAACGATCAGAAAAATATGTTTTGTAAAGGTTTTCATCGGAGTACTTGGCAGCAGGTGTTGTTAAGTTGTTAATAATTTGGTTTTAGGTTTGCAATATATAAAAATAAATTCGCTGGCTGATGCAACTTTTCGCGTCTGCAGTCGTCTAATGCATATGATTAAAAGATTATTTTTCTTCGCGGTGATTGTGTCTGCCCTGAATCAGGGTGTGCGTGCTTCTGAAAAAGACCAGCCTGTTCTCGTATCGCCTGTTTCTGGCGTTCAGACCAACCTTAAAAGCTTTAAAGGGATTGTCGCAACCGGGCCGATAACGGTGATTGTCACGATGGGTGACACGGAAAGCATCCGCTTTGAAGGCGATGCGGATGCGATTTCTTCGCTAAGCGGAGAAGTTCAGGGAAGTTTGCTTGTGGTAAGGCCAGACATCAGCATAAAAAGCTGGGCAAAAAAATATGAGGGCAAAAAGATCATTGCTCATGTGACGGCAAAAACGCTAACCAGCCTAACGGTGAGTGGAAATGGGAGTCTGACTGTGAAGGGCGCTGTGCACGCTGCTGAACTCGCGACTTCGTTAAGCGGGTCGGGCACCATAGAAGCCGAAGTTGATGCAGATAAGGTTACAGCTACGCTGAGCGGGTCAGGAACTATACGTCTGACTGGAAATGCATCAGATTTAAACGCACGCATTAGCGGATCTGGCTCGGTGTATGCGCATGTGAGCGACACGATCAAGGCGCTGATCAGTGGCTCGGGCATGGTTTATTACGCAGGAAACCCCAACATCGAGCAAAAAGTGTTTGGCAAAGGCAGCGTAGAAAAGATGTAATTAGTCGCGCAGACCATATTTGGCCGGCAGCTTCAGGCATTCTTCCTTGGAGATGATACCATCTGACGAAGTTGCGTGAAAAAGACTTGAAGCGGCTGCGCATATCCCTAATTTAAGGCAGTGCTCCATAGGCCAGCCTTCATGCACACCCATCAGTACACCCGCTGCAAAAGCGTCGCCTGCCCCTACTGCCCCAGCGATTTGTGAGGCGGGCAGGTTAACGGATGGCTGGAAAAGCTTTTCTCCCGAAGCGCTTACCGCAGTTACACCCTCCGGGAAATGAAGCAATACCCACTGCTTTACGCCCATGCCGATGATCTTTTCCGCAGCCTGAAAACATTGTGCTTTTATGGCCTGACCAGATTCATCAGTGGTTTGTATCCCCGTGATCTTACATGCTTCAAACTCATTGACGAAGAGATAGTCGATATGTGGTAGTGCGGATGGCACCACACTTCTAAACCTGTCCGACCGCTCGCTTACGATATCGGCTGAGGTGACGAATCCTTTGCTGCGCGCCGCTCCAAAAACCTTTGAAGCACGGGTGACGCCGTTATCTTCAATTTTATCGAGCTGATCGAGCAGAAGAAGGTATCCAAGATGGAAGATACGGGCGTTTGAAACTTCAAAGTTAAAGTGCTCAATATCGAGCTGTGCGTTGGCCCCGCGCTGATGAAAAAACGTTCTTTTTCCAGTACCGGCGACCGTCATTACGTCTGTGTAGGAGGTATGAGCCCCGGGCATTGTCCGGAGCTGGCGCGTATCGATCTGCAATCGCCGGCAATGCTCGACGATCTGTTCACCACGCGGGTCGGCGCCCACGAGTCCGAGCGCCGAAAGGGGAAAACTTGAGCCCAGTTTAACAAGCGCCATTAAAACGTTGTACGCCGAACCGCCGTTGCTGTTATGTTCGGAAGATATATTGACCAGCTTTTCCTCTTCCGGATAGACATCGATAAGCTTAACCTTATCAATGATCCAGTTGCCGGCTACGAGAATGCCTTGCCTGATCATTTGTCGCTAAGTAATTTTAAGATCGCAGGTTCGTCTTCATCGATCTCCGAAAAACGCCCGATCCTGCTATCGGTGAAGAAATTGTCGTTAATATCATCATTTGCCGTAGAAACTTCTCCGATGATGCATTCATCTGATTCAGGGTAGAACTCATGCCATATGCCAGGCAAAATAGTGACCCGTTCGCCCGATCTCAGTGACAGCTTATCACCCGACTGAAGATCTCGCATTTGGCCGTTCACCTTAACCTGCATTACACCGGACCCACTGTCTTGTCGCGGATCATTACGCCAGAGCTGTACGATAAGAACTCCCGTGCGGCAGATAATGTCTTCCTTCTTCTTTAGGTGCGTATGGGCCGGGGTTACCTGATTCTTCTGTGCATACATCAACTTTTCACAGTATTCCTCCTCTTCGGCCAGGTTTACCAAAGCCAGTCCGCATTTTAGAAAATCGGCTAAACCAAAGTCGGTTACGTCCCATCTCGGTTCCGGCGGCAGCGCCCATCCGTGATGCTTAAAAAAAGCGGTAGCGTGCTTTATGGTGTTATTAATTTCTGATCTTTTCATACTTGTTGCATTTGCTGGTCATATGTCACGTGTTCTACCGTATTCTTCTTATGCGAACGAAGAGCGGCGAGAAACACCTGGTGACTTGCCACCGCCTCATCGGGCGTCACACATCCGAACCTGCCTTCCAGACGTCCCTCTCTTTCGGCTACATAGGCCGCGAGCATCTGCATAAAGCAATCCGAAAAACCCGGCTCGAATATCGCGCCGGTTACTGTTGGAAAGGGAATTCCCTTAAATCCAAGATCGGTTTGCTGCCATTGCTGGCCGCTTTTGTCGGCCCTAAAGGTCCATAAAGTCTTGGTATTTTTGGTGCTATACTTTACACCGCCTGCCGTACCAAGCACTTCGATATACCAGGTATTGGTCTCGCCAGGAGCAATACGTTTGGTTTCGAGGCTCATTGGCACCAGATTCCCGTCTATTTCTACGCTGGCAGAGAGTGTGGCATTGTTCCAAGTATCGCACGCTGCAACACCCCCTGCCCCATCAGGCCGCTCTGTAATGATACCCTGCAACTGCGCGTAGATGGTGACTGGTTTCCAGCCCAGACGCAAAGGCACATGTAAGACATGCATACCAAGATCGCCCATCACACCTATCTCGCCGCAATATTGCACCTGGCGTTTCCAGTTGATCGGTTTCGTTGGATCCAGATCACTGGAATGCAGAAAGCCAGCTTTGATTTCAATGATCTTTCCGAGGCGACCGGAGGTCACTTCTTCTATGACACGCTGTGGACCGGGCAAAAAGGGCATTTCAGAAGAGCAGCGCACAAACCGTCCGTATGATTCTGCTGCTTTCCTTATCTCGACTGCAGCTTCAAGATCTATTCCGAACGGTTTCTCGGCAAGAAGATCTTTGCCCGCCGCCAGCACATCGATGTATACCTGCCTGTGAAGGTGATGCGGAAGCGCCACATATACAATGTCGACACCTGGATGTTCGAGCAATTCCCGATAGTCTGTAGTAAGAAGTTCGACACCCGGAACAGCCTTATACCAGGCAAGCACCTGCTCATTCAAATCGCAGACGGCGGTAAGCGCAACCCGAACAGGAAAGTTGTTAAGTGTGAACCAGCGTCCGAAAGCACCGGCGGCTTCCTTTCCCATGAGTCCCCCGCCAATAATACCTATGTTAATCCGCTTCATAAAGGGACAATTAGTTTTGATTGGTGATCAGGCTGTACACATCTTGCGGAAGTGCGCCATCATGTACGATGGCCATTAACGCCTGGGTCATGCCCGCAGGGTTTGCATGCTGGATCACATTTCTTCCGTAAACAATACCCCTGACGCCCTGCTGCATAAGCTGGTAAGTTCGCTCCAGGATGTCCCGGTCGGCCGCCTTGCCGCCACCCCTCACGAGCACAGGAATTCTTCCGGCGGTCTCGACAACCCTAAAATACTCGTGTACGTCGTCGGTCGGATCGGCCTTAATGATATCGGCACCAAGTTCGACCCCTTGCCGCACCAGCGGCACGATTTTATTTGGGTCACCGTCGACCATATACCCGCCTGCTTCGCTGTTGGGCCGGAAAACAAGGGGCTCGATCATCAGGGGCATACCGTATTGTTCACAAAGAGGTTTAATCCTCAAAATGTTTGTAACGCACTGATCGGTAACCTCGGGCTGACCGGGTATTGCGAAAAGATTGACTACCACACAGGCTGCATCGAGCCGGAGAGCTTGCTCCACAGGCTGGTCGATCATGCGACTGAACAAGGCTCGTGGCAATTCCCTGCCATATACATTGGCCACGTCGGTACGCAATACCAAGGACGGCTTTTGCCTGCCTGCGATAGACTGAAGGTAGTGTGCCTGTCCGACAGTTAACTGGATGGCGTCGGGCCCTGCATCGACCAGGGTATTCACGGCTGAACTGATGTTTTCAATGCCCTGTAAAAATGCTGCCTCATTGAAAAATCCATGGTCGATGGCAACATCGAAGCAGTTGCCTGACTTACTATTGAATAATCTGTTTAATCGGTATTGTATCATTTTAATTTTAGATGATCGGAGACCTGAACTTGCAGCCATAAAGACCCCAATGCCCCGAAACGTTCATACGGTTAAAGCATAAGCAATATACAAAAAGAAAACAACTTGTATATACAAGATTCCATTTTTTAGAGAGATCCGTATTATTAAAGGATAATTGTAACTTTATGGGCAACCAGTATATCCCGTTTCATGGACAGAAAAGATTTAACGCCTTTATACCAAAAGATAATAGAAGAACTCAAGCAAGCTATAGAAAAAGGTGACTATAAAAAGGGTGACCTGATACCCTCAGAAAATGATCTCAGCAAGCACTATTCGACTACACGCCCCACCATCCGCCAAGCCTTAGCGGCGCTCACGGCGTCCGGTCACATTACGCGCAGGCACGGAAAAGGCAGTATTGTGTCTGAACCCAAAAACGGGCTCGGTATTTTATCGCTCCGGGGTGTAACAGCTAGTGTGGGCAACCGCTCACTTACTACGAATATTCTTCAGAAGCCTGTAAAACTCCCATGGCCTGCCGACTTCTTTTATGAACTGGATATTCAGGAAATCTCATCGGGCTGTATTTACTTTACACGGTTGCGTTTCCTTGATCAGAAACCGGTTCTTTACGAGGAGACTTACATCACAGATCATCATTTACCTAGGTTTACAAGCCGCAACCTGGAGAATCAATCATTATTTAAAACGCTGGAAGAATTCTATTTTATTAAGGTAAAGGAAGGTGATCAGAAAATATGGGCCATAAACGGCGATAAGCAAATCAGTCAGCTGCTACAGGTTAAAACCAGTCACCCTCTGGTACATATGAAAAGACGGCTGCAGACAAACGTGAACAGCTTAAATATATATTCTTCGCTATACTGCAATACGGAAACGTATTTTTTGCAGGATTACTTTTAACCTGTTCGCGATTGCACCCCTTATTTGTCGCCCCTCACCATTGGGCTGCAAAGTAGCGGCGTGTATATTTGCTGAATATAACAATTATTGTAGGATGGAATCTAAAGACAAAATTCAGGTTACTGTGCAAGCCACGGTGGCCGCAGCACTTGGTAGGGTATGGGATATGTGGACCAGTCCGACCCATATTATGCAATGGAATAACGCATCGGACGATTGGCATACGCCTTTCACGGAAGCCGACTTACGTAAGGGCGGCAAATTCCGGTCGACCATGGCTGCAAAAGACGGCAGTATGAGTTTCGATTTTGAAGGCACTTATACAGATCTGGAAGAACACCGCCTCATAGGATATGAAATGCCTGATGGAAGAAAAGTTAGTGTAAGTTTTACTGAAAGCCCGGCCGGCGTCCAAATTGTGGAAACTTTTGACGCTGAAAACGAGCATCCGGTTGATATGCAACGCGCTGGCTGGCAGGCGATTTTAGACAATTTCAAAAAGTACGCGGAAAATCATTAGGTCTAATGTAGTGTCTTGTCCCGAACTTTTTGGCCGGTAAAATAGTTTATAAGCTGTAAACTAGATTTAACGACGATGGAGAATGCAATTGTTACGGCCTGTACGGAACTACTAATTGACAAGGGACTTACCATTGCATTTGCGGAAAGTGCCACGGCTGGCAGGCTTACATCGGAATTCGCGCTTGCGGGAAATGCCGGCAAGTTTTTAAAAGGCGGGCTTGCGTGTTACGACGCCTGCATCAAAGAAGAATTACTGAAGGTTCCGGATGAACTGGTACAGAAATTTACACCGGAGTCTGCCGAGGTAACGGAAGCCATAGCAAAAGGACTTGCTTCGCTAATTGAAGCCGACATTCATGTAGGCATCACCGGGTTAACGACATCGGGTGGCAGCGAAACCCTGGAAAAGCCGGTGGGCACGATGTTCATCCATGCGATGTTGAGATCGGAACATTTATTTCAGGAACGCATTGTATTTACCGGCGAGCAGGAGCAAATCGTCGTTTCTACGGTGATACGCACGGCAGAACTGCTGTATGAACATCTCAGTTCACGTTTTGCCTGATCTGTTGGCCAATCTCCTGTACAATATTACCTTCCAAAAGTATATTGGCATGCCCTGAGGTTTCGTCGAACTCATATATCGGGTATCCGGCTGCGTCTATATCGTCGGCGGAGTAAGCCTTCCAGCTTTCTCCGTCGCTGCTCATATAAACCTCGCCAACAAGTGCACCATGATAAACAATTTTATAACTCCCCTCTTCCTGCGGATGGATGTTGAGGTCGATTTTCTTCCCATCCAGTTCGACGATGATGTTAAATGGATCCATTATTTCTTTGCTTTTTTTTGTGTCAACTCTGTTTCATTAGTAAGATCGAGCCTCAGGGGGGTTATGGACACGAAACTATTTTCAACCGCCCAGCGGTCTGTTCCCTCTTCGGCAGCTTCGAGCGGTGTAACGGTAATCCAATAGTGTTTCCTGCCCATTGGATCCTGGCCAGGTTCAACGCGGCCGTCATATAACCTTACCGACTGCCTGGTCCATTTTAAGCCCTGCGGCTTTGGCGGATAATTGACGTTGTACAGCCCTAAAGCAGTGTCTTTCAACAACAGGTCGAGCGACTGTTCGACGAAAGGCGCCAAAAGTTCAAAGTCAGGCTCTGTATTTTCTACAGGCGTACTTAGTGCAATAGCTTTGACACCTAAAAGTACCGCCTGCTTAGCCGCGGCGAGTGTACCTGAATGCCACATGGAATTTCCAAGATTTGGCCCCATATTGATTCCGGAGAGCACGACATCGGTGTCCGGAAATATGTGCAGGCCAAGGGCAGCACAATCTGCCGGAGTACCGTTGACCCGATACGCCTGGATTCCAGGAAAATTAACAGGCGATTTTTTGATTGTAAGTGGCCTTGAATGGGTTATAGCATGTCCCATGGATGACTGTTCTACATCGGGCGCTACAACGCGCACTTCTCCAAAGCCGAGCGCCACTTTTGCGAGCGCAGAAATACCCGGACTATATATACCGTCGTCGTTGGTGATAAGGATCTTCATAAGCTGTTTGTATACTTCAGTGCTATTTTAAATAACTTATTTATGTTTAAAACCTTGATGACCTGATATTGTTCAGTGAATATGAAAAAAACAGCCAGGCTCGTCCATCTTATCCATAACCCTAATGCAGGAGAGGGTGAATATTCAAAAGATCACATTATATCGCTCATTGAGGAACATGGCTATAAGTGCGCCTACTCCACGTCAAAAGAACTAATGCTTGAGCGTATTGATCCGGCTACAGATTTCATTGCCATAGCCGGCGGTGATGGAACAATCAGGAGAACAATCATGAATCTGCTCGACCAAAAACTGAAATATAAACGCCCAATAGCCCTACTGCCTTTTGGGACGGCAAATAATATCGCAACCTCGCTCGGCATACCTCAGGACAATGTGAGCAATATATCTTCGTGGACGAATGGACATTTGAAGAAGTACGATGTGGGCCAGATTACGGGCAACGCAAAAACGGCCTATTTTATTGAAGCCTTTGGTTTCGGGATTTTTACCAGGTTGATGAACGATCTAAAGGAAACAGATACCAGCGGGATCAAAACTCCCGAGCAGGAATTTGCCTTCGCGCTCAAAGAGGCTTTAAGGATCGCCCAAACATATGAACCTGTCTCGTACAATTTGAATATGGACGGGCAGCAACTTACCGGAAGGGCACTGTGGATCGAGGTTATGAATATCTCCAGTTTGGGGCCACGGCTAACGCTGAGCCTAGATGCCGATCCTGGTGACGGATACTTTGACGTTGTTGTTGTCAATGAGGAGGAACGCCCTCAGCTTGAGAAATATATATCAGACAAATGCGCATCGAAAAATCCCGTTTTTCCTTTCAAATCTATACGGGCTAAGAAACTACAGGTAGAATGGGCAGGCAAAGATGTGCATATCGACGACGAGATATTTGAAGCTTCAGATCCTGCAAAGTTTGATGTCTTTCTTCTTGACAGTCTGATAGAGATCGTAACTGCGGACTGACGAGTTGGCGAAATATCGGATTCTTGTGTGAGAATTAGCGCTTAATTCCTATTTTAGAGTTCTAACCACGCACAAATGATGAGAAAACTTTACTTTTTTATTTTTATTTTATTTAGTGGCGTTCTGACTAAAGCTCAGAAAACACGAGTATCCCTGGAGACGGAACTGGGCAAACTAGCCGCTATTGCCGACCTGCCTAAGTATCTGAGCAACACAACTGTTCATCAGTTCTCGTCGTATGACCGGACCGGCAACAATGATGACGGCTTTAGCGGAAAGTATTCATTCATCCGAAAAGAGAAAGACAGTTCGCTGGTCATTTTTGAGGCCAGGGGAAAAGGGGTAATTAATCGCATCTGGACTCCAACCCCAACAGATGATATCCTTGATTTTTATTTCGATGGGTCGACTAAGCCCTCTTATTCAATTAAGTTCTCTGATCTTTTTTCCGGAAAGGTTTTTCCCTTTGTAGCGCCGCTTACCGGAAATGAACTCGGGGGATTCTTTTGTTATCTGCCTATATCCTACAGAAATGGATGTAAGATTGTCTTTCGTGGCAAGCAGCTTCAGTTCTATCAGATTCAATACAGGATTTATCCAAACAATGCCAACGTAGAAACCTTCAGTGCTCAGGTGGCCTTAAACGCCAAACCTGCTTTGGAGGCTTTGAAAAAATCGTGGGAAAATCCGAGGCCGATCGGAACAACACCCATACATGTTTCTACAGTCTTAATGCCAGGAAAATCGGTTACGCTGGCGGATCTGAATCATTCAGGTCGCATCACTGGTATGCGTATCGGCAACGCTGAAGCGTTCAGAGGTTTGAACAAGCTGGTCTCGATAAAAATGACCTGGGATGATGAGGCCCCGGCGGTGTATATGCCTCTTGCAGATTTCTTCGGCTACGCCTATGGCCGTGAGTCGATGCAAAGCCTCTTGCTCGGAACAGCCGCAAACGTCAATTATTGCTATTTCCCTATGCCGTTTGAAAATAAGGCAAAAATAGAGTTGATTTATCATGAGGACGGTGAGACCAAACCAATACAGGTTGAAGCAGATATCTTCGTGAACAATGAGAAATACGACCCCAAAACCGAAGGTAAATTTTACAGTTTTTGGCATGCGGATAAGGTTACTGAAGCTGGAAAACCTCACCTGTTTCTTGAAGGAAAAGGTAGAGGGCATTATGTTGGAACGCTACTGCAGGCGCAAGGTCTGGAGCCTGGTATGACCTTATTTTTTGAGGGCGATGACGTGATGACGGTTGATGGTGAACTCAGGATGCATGGTACCGGATCTGAGGATTATTTCAATGGTGGCTGGTATGCACTGCTCGACAGATGGGACACTAAGATGAGCCTTCCGCTACACGGTGCTCTCGATTATTCGCTGACATTTGCAAGAACCGGCGGCTACAGACTGTTTATTGGCGACAAGATTCCGTTCAACAAGCAAATACTGCATACCATGGAGCACGGCCCTGAAAACAACAACAAACGGGGCGATTATACTTCGGTTGCTTTTTACTATGCAGACAAGATGATTACGCAAAACCAGGCGGAACCGGTTGGCGACCTTGTTAGGGTTTACATTCCTGATACGATGACGGTATATCCGCAACTTACAAAATACAGTATCTCGGGCGCTGTAAAAATCGATGGGAGTGTGTTGCACTCGACAACAGGCGGACAGGTGAAAATGGATTTGAGTGAGTTGCCAAAAGGACATTACAAGTTGTACATGGATATAGTTAAATCGCCCGATGGCGCAACTGTTTCTATTTGGCAAAGACAGAAACTGGCTGCTGAGGCTTTCTCGTTCTACTCAGATAAAAGAGAAGATCTGAAGAATGTCTATGTGTGTGACATTGATCTGGATGACTTTAAAAATGCGATCACACTGCACTTTAAACGTGATGATCGAAGATCAATAGTAAATTTGAACAGGCTGATATTGGTAAAAGAAAAGAAGTAGTCGGCGACTACTTCTTTCCCGCAATTACCTTCGTAAATTGCTGTGTATCAAGATATGTGTTCGCAAGCTGCCGAAGTTCGGCAGCTTCTATTGTTTTTATAGTGTTGATATAACGTTCGTAATAGTCGTACCCCAAGCCGGCGAAATAGATGTTTTTAAATTTATCTGCATGAGAAAAGGCATTTTCGAGGCTTCCTAACATTGATCCAAGCATGTAGTTACGCACAAGGTCGAGCTCTTGTACGGGTATAACGTCCTGCTGCAAAATCAATATCTCTTTCTCAATTTCATCCATGGCCGATGTGCATACCTCTGTACCTACCTCTGTAGCCAGAAAAAAGTATCCGGCATCTTTCATTGAGGCTACAGCAGACCCTATTCCGTAGGTGTAGCCTTTATCTTCGCGGATATTGGCCATGAGCCGCGACCCAAAATACCCACCCAGTACGCAATTGAGCACTTGCAGTCCCGGAAAATCCGGATGTTGACGGTTGATGGCTATCGTACCCATCCGGATGGCCGATTGCAAGGCATCGGGCCGATCGATAAGGACTTCTCGGCCTTGAGGCATATCAAAAGTGAACTTGTTAACAGTTGTCGGACCTTGATTAACCCAGGGCTTTCCAAAGATATTGTTCAACACGGCCAGTTCGCTGCCGGTAAACCTGCCCGCCGCTATCACAGTACAATTCCAGGGAGTATATGCGGCATGGAAATACTCAAGCAGTTGCGATCTGGTTAGCCGGTCGTAATCCTCTGGTTCGATACCTGCACCATATGCAGTTTGGCCGAACAATTCATTTGCGAATGCCTTCCGGGCAAGAAAGTCGTTCTTCTGAAGATTGACCTGTAATGATTGTTTTTGGTTTTGTGTGTATATGCTGAGCTCATGGTCGGAGAAATCACTTTCGTTTAAGATGGAAAAGATCACAGGTAACACATTTTGCAGGTGTTTGTTGAGCGTATACAGTTTTACACTGGAATGATCAGCTCCATATTCAGTTTGAAGGAAAGCGCCATAGTAGTCTACATGATCAGCGATTTCTTTAGCGCTAAGCTCGTGGGTACCATTATTGATCAACTGGCTGACCGCGGCAGCCTGAAGTGGCCTTGATGGATTCCAGTTTACATTGTTAAAGATGAACTCAATTCGCACCAGTTCCTGCTGACCAGCATTGATTATGAATACAGGGATGCCATTGTCAAGCTCATGCCTTACAGGTTCAAAAAATGTAATGTCGTCGACCATTTTCGACTCGGGTGCCAGCGTCCTGTTAAGCATGATCAGTAGTTAAGTAATATAGAATAGAACATTTTTCCTCTGTGAAGGTTGCATTTGCAGCTTCCTGTATGCGCTTGGACGTAACACCGAGATATCTTTCAATCTCCGTATTGAGGAGATCCGCATCGCCGAGCAGTTCGTAGTAAGCCAAATTCATGGCCTTGTCGAGCAAACTCATTTCCGCAAACATCATTATGGATTCTGATTTATTTTTTACTTTGGTGAGCTCTTGTTCGGATACCTCATGATGCCGGAGTTTTTTAAGTTCTGTCCATATAGCTTGTTCTGCTGTCCGGATCGGAACTCCCTTAACCAACTTCCCTTCTACGATAAACAGTCCCTCATCTATACTGCTGGTAATATATGCGTGTATATCGCTAAACAACTGTTGATCTTTGAGCAAACTGTTATATAACCTGGACGACTGACCCTGCGAAAGGATGTCGGACATCAGATCATAGGTCTGATACTCGGGGTGGCTGCGCGGGGGCATCTTAAAGGCCATATAAATAGCGTCAAGAGGCACTTCTGCATACGTCGTTTCCCGTCGAACCTCGGTCTGCGGCGCTTCCGAAGGCAGATTTCGCTCATAGCGCGTACCTGAGGGAATTGGCGCAAACCATTTCTCGGCCAAAGCTAATACCTCGTTGGTATTGACATTGCCCCCAACAACCATGATGGCATTGGCTGGGCTGTAATGCTTATTGAAAAAGGCCTTTACATCTTCCATTTTGGCGGTCTCTATCTGTTCAAGATCCTGACCAATTGTTGCCCAGCGGTATGGATGTGTTTTGTATGCTAATGGCCGGAGTTTAAGCCATACATCGCCGTAGGGCTGATTCAGATAACGTTGCTTAAATTCTTCGCATACCACATTTCTTTGTGTTTCGAGACTTTTCTCCGAAAAGGCCAGGCTAAGCATGCGATCGCTTTCCAGCCAGAAGGCTGTTTCGAGATTCGCGGCAGGAAGGGTAATGTAATAGTTGGTAATGTCGTTGCTTGTAAATGCGTTATTTTCTCCGCCAACACGTTGCAAAGGCTCATCATAAACCGGGATATTGACGGAGCCGCCGAACATAAGGTGTTCGAACAGATGCGCGAAACCCGTTTTACCTTCCTCCTCATCCCTGGCGCCGACATCGTACAAAATATTTAAAACAGCCATTGGGGTTGTGTTATCTTCGTGTACAAGAACGCGAAGCCCATTGGATAAAGTGAACCGGTTAAAATCTACCATAGAATAAGTTAATAGGTCCAAACATAGATAAAATAGTTCTCTTATGGTATATTTGTAATATGGAAACTGCCAATTTGCTGCAAAGGGCTCTCGATTTTGACTTCCTGACGATAGAGGAAGGTATGTACCTTTATCATCATGCGGCGACCGCTGAGCTTGCTTTCGTGGCCAATGAGCTCAGAAAGAAACAGGTACCGGATGGCAAAGTGACCTGGCAAATTGACCGGAATGTGAATACGACCAATGTCTGTATCGCAAACTGTAAATTTTGCAACTTCTTCCGAAGGCCTGGCCACGAGGAGAGTTATATCACGGATATTGACACGTATAAGGTTAAAATTGAAGAGACGTTCAGACTAGGCGGTGATCAGTTGCTTTTGCAGGGCGGTCACCACCCGGATCTTGGCCTTGACTTTTACGCTAACCTGTTCAGACAACTTAAGGAGCTTTATCCGGACCTGAAACTTCATGCATTAGGCCCGCCAGAGATTGCACACGTTGCCAAACTGGAGGGGAAGTCGCATACCGAGGTACTTCGCACGTTAAAAGAGGCAGGCTTGGATTCTCTGCCTGGCGCCGGAGCGGAGATTCTGAACGACAGGGTAAGGCGACTTATCTCTAAAGGCAAATGCGGCGGACAGGAATGGCTGGATGTCATGCGTGCAGCCCATCAGCTTGACATTACCACCTCAGCCACGATGATGTTTGGTCATGTGGAAACGATTGAGGAACGTTTTGAGCATCTGGTATGGATCAGGCAGGTGCAGCATGAAAAGCCAGCGGATGCAAACGGGTTCCTTGCGTTTATACCATGGCCATTTCAGGATGACGGAACCTTGCTGAAAAGACTAAGAGGGATCAGCAACAATGTGTCGGGGGATGAATATATCAGGATGCTGGCTTTAAGCAGGATTATGCTGCCTAACGTAAAAAATATACAGGCTTCCTGGCTCACCGTTGGAAAAACAGTTGCCCAACTTTGCCTGCATGCAGGGGCTAACGACTTTGGGTCTATCATGATTGAAGAGAATGTGGTATCGGCTGCCGGTGCGCCCCATCGCTTTACAGCAAGCGGTATACAGACTGCAATCCGGGAAGCAGGATTTGAGCCGCAGCTACGGGGCCAAAAATACAACTACCGGGATTTGCCGGAGCATCTGGAGGAGCAGGTTATCACTTATTAACAAATATTGATTTGAATGCCATTATCGTAGATGACGAGGAATTTGCAAGATCATCACTGTTTTTTTTGCTACAAGACAATTGTCCGCAAATACACATTTCGGGTATTGCCAAATCGGTAGCCGAGGCACGGATTTTACTTGCGCAAAACCAGGTAGATTTGATTTTCCTGGACATTGCGATGCCCGGAGAGAATGGCTTTGAGCTGATTTCCACTGCCAACGAGCACAATGCTCATGTAATTTTTACGACTGCATACGATCAGTATGCCCTCAAAGCGATTAAGGCCAATGCCCTGGAGTACTTACTTAAGCCAATCGATATTGATGAGCTGAAGGAGGCGGTTGAAAAAGCGATGAGATATATTCCCGCGAATAAAACAGATTCCGACCGCGGCAAGCGACTTGGAAACCTAGCTGAAAACCTTGCTGACAGGAGCGGGATCACAAAAATCACCTTGCCGAATGGCCAGGGCTACAGCCTAATTGACGTCGATGACATCGTTTATATCGAAGCCGACAGTAATTACTCTGTTTTTCATTTAAGGAACGGGGATCAGATTACGGTTTCCAAGGTACTGAAGGAATACGAGGAAATTTTGCCAGACGACAGATTTCTGCGGATACACAAATCCAGCATTATTAACCTCAACGACTTGAAGGAATTTAACTTCAAGCATGGTTACCAGGCAATTATGAAGTCTGGGGAGAAAATCACCGTATCGAGGCGGCGGGCAGCGGAGCTTTCAGAGCGTTTAAGATCATATACTGACCTTCATGGCGAAAAGTAGCCGGCATGCATTAAAGGTCATCCCATTGTGTTGGCTGCTCGCGTTTTTCGCGGTCCCTGAGGCGACACATGCACAGACCGCCTACCTGCAGCATTTCACTACGAAGGAAGGACTGCCTAGCAATAACTGCTTTTTTACCATTCAAGACCGCAACGGATACATTTGGGTGGCATCAGATGCAGGAGTAAGCCGCTTTGACGGACAGGTATTCGAGAATTTCTCGGTAGATGATGGACTACCAGATAACCAGATCTTACAATTGAGCGAGGACAATAAGGGCCGAATATGGTTCCTTGCATTGAACGGCCAACTGAGCTATTTTTTTAACGGAAGAATATTCAATGAAACTAGTGATCCACAACTTAAACTGCTGAGGCTAAATGCAGTTATTGTGTCTTTCTTTCAGGATTCGAGAGGCCGGATATGGCTTGGCACGAATAAAAACATGTTGGTGATGTGGGATGGAAAGCTTATAAGGAAGTTTATCTCTGCTAATCCCAAACGCCAATTCATAAATACTTTTGTCCACGAGGACGACCAGAACAGAATCTGGGCCTACAGCAACAACTGTGCTAGGCTACTTACAAGAGAGGGTTTTAAGGTTATACCGGGAAAATTGCGCCCGGTTTCTTATAAAGCTGCATTAAACATGCGCGATAAGAGCCTGGCTTACATCAATGATGATAGGCTGATTGTAGAGGTATCTCAAAATAGCCGAATTGTTATGCACCTGCAGAAAAAGTGGAAGGAGGCAGATCCGGGATATTTTCATTTCGATGGCAGCAATGTGTGGTTCAGTACCAATTCCGGCATTTTCCACCTGGATGACAAAGGAAATACGGTAAAATACCTGGATAAGATCTCCGTAAGTCAGGTAATTGAAGATGCGAGGCAAAATATGTGGTTTACCACCAACAACGGTGTTTACATGCTACCCCGTGTAGATGAGCGCCTGTTCATATTTAACGAGTCACACGGACTAGCTGGGGACGTGGTAAAAAGCCTCGAAAAAGACGATCGCGGGAACCTGTGGCTAGGCTTTGACAAACCTGCTATTGATATAGTTAACGTTAAAAATTTCAAAGTGCAGCATCTGCCTGTTACGAATCCTTCCCGGTTCAAGCAGATTAAACAAATTAGCGTGGATTCAGCCAATCGATCCGTTTACTTTGCATCCGAATACGGACTTGGCAGGGTAGCCGATATGCATGGCATGCGTAAAATATCGTTGCTTCGGGAGACCAACGACGCTCTGTTCGTGCTTAAAAGTTTTTCTCTTGGCAGCAACCGTGAGCTCGCCATGGCACTTTCCTCAGGAACGGTAGTATTGAATGACAGGATCAACCATTTCGAATTCGATACGGGTTCTTTCAGCGAAAGCAAGGGGTTTTATAAAAACAGGGCATATTGCGTTTTCTATGACGCCTCGGGAGATTTATGGTTATCAAACATCAATGGGCTGTCGCACTTCTCTGGGGGACGGCTGCATGAATATTTCGAAAAAAGTCCGCTGCTAACAAGAAGGATCAATGACATTAAGGAGTTGCCAGACAGCACTCTGGTCCTGGCAACCGACGGTTACGGAATAATCTATCTCAAGAATAAGAAGGTAATTAAGGTCGTTACTCAGCGCGACGGATTAATGAATAATATCTGTAAGAAGCTGTTTGTACACGATAGAAGTGTTTGGGTTGTCACGAATTCCGGTATTAATAAAATCAAGCTTGACGGGCAGCGAGCAAGCGTGGAGACATTTGAACATACAAGTTCTTTACTAACTGACGGTGTGAACGGAATGTATATTGATGACAAGTATGCTTATTTCGCAACGGTCTGGGGGCTGGTCTATTTTTCTGCAAACAAGAGTGTCCCGGTTAATGAAGCACCAAAGGTATTCATCACATCGATAGTAAACGGTAAAGTAAAGCTGCAACTGAATAAGGCCAGCCATACAATCAGGCCAGTAAATAACACACTTACTTTTAACTACAGCGCTGTTGATTTCCAAAACAAAAATGTCACATACAGATACCGGTTACGCTCTAATGCGAGCTGGACAGAAACAAAAAACAGACGTTTGGAATTTTCATCTCTGGAACCTGGAGAATACACTTTTGAGCTAAGCGCCCGCTCGAACAATAGCGGATGGAGCAGTCCGGCGAGGATCAACTTCGTAATGGAAAAGTACTTTTGGCAGACCTGGTGGTTTTTCATGTGTATTACAGGTATTGTAGCATTAGCATTTTATAAGATTGCTCAGGTGGTTACAAAACAGCAGAAAAACAAGGTTCAGGAGCAGCTGCTCTTGAAAAACAAGATTCTGATGTTAGAACAGCGTGCGCTGCAGGCTATGATGAATCCGCATTTCGTTTTCAATGTAATGAATTCAATTCAGCACTACATTAACACAAAGGATCCGGCTTCGGCTAATAAAATTTTGACCGGGTTTGCACGTCTTATACGCAAGAATCTTGAGATATGTACGAAAAGTTTTATAACGCTTGACGAAGAACTTGAATACCTGAACTTATATCTCAGCCTGGAGAAAAAGCGATTTGGTGACAAGCTAAACTATCACATACATGTAGATGAGCGTATTGATAAGGAAGAAACGACAATTCCTTCCATGATACTTCAACCATACGTTGAGAATGCCATTTGGCATGGCATCATGCCAAAAGAAAGCGGTGGCAATATTGATATAGATATCGCTCCTGATAAAGGACGGCTGATGATCAAGATTATCGATGATGGCATAGGAATAGAAAACTCTATAAGGGATAAAAAGCATGCTCAACATCAGAGCAAAGGGATGGAGCTTACAAAAGAGCGTATCAATTTGCTGAATGAGGTTGAAGCAAATCCGATACAGATCGATATTAAACAAGCGGGAAGCACAGGCACTTTTGTGTCTATTTCAATCCCCTTATCTAGTTAATTACCGTTTACTCAATTTTAACTACCATTAACTAAGTCACTATTCACACTTGTTATTTTTTGCATTAACATTGTCATAGATATTATAACAAACAGAGTTTGTAAATGCGTTCTTATAGAATTGATCAAAGATATTTTACCTAACCTAAATATATCTCAATTCAGGTTTCATTTGTGTGTTAAAAATGGTAAAGTCTAAAGCTTTACCATTTTTTTTTTGCATATTCCAACTTCGGCATCTACCGCTATTTTGCAATAAATGTTACAGCCCATGGATTTTTGTTTTATTTTTGAAGTATTAAAAGATCCGAAAAAGACCGTTCTTTATTAATCAGGATTTTTGTAATTTTAAAAGAATAAACACAGGGAATAGTATTTTGTAATGAAAACTCCGAAGAAACCAATCAAGAAAAATCCATCAACCGATTCAGATGCAGAGATGGAAAATTCACATGAAGAACTCAGTCTTGGCCGGGCCTACGATGATGATGATGACGAAGATTTCGATATGCCTTTAGATGACCTTGACAGCTACGACAGCTTTGGCTCGGATGATGATGATGATGACTATTAATATTTATATCTAGATACCTGTAAAGCATCCCTCAAGGGATGCTTTTTATTTTACACCAATTGATGATGGAGCTCATACAAGTTACAGACCGGCACACAAAACAACAATTCCTTGACGTAGCCAGATGGATATATAGAAACGACGAAAACTGGATATGTCCGCTAGACAGGGATATAGAAGCAGTCTTTGACGAACAAAAGAATCCTTTTTTCGGCCATGGCAAATGTGAACGCTGGATACTGGCTGATAGTTCGGGCAAAATAATCGGCAGGATAGCCGCATTTATAAATGAAAAGAAAGCCTACCAGTACGATGTGCCGACGGGCGGTATGGGCTTTTTTGAATGTGTTGACGACAGGAAAGCTGCTTTTAAGCTTTTCGATCAAGCCAGGGACTGGCTACATAACCATGGCATGCAGGCCATGATCGGCCCTATCAATTTTGGGGAAAATGATTCTTTTTGGGGACTCCTGGTAGAAGGATTTACTCCCCCATCCTACGGAATGAATTACCACCCTCCCTACTATCACCAGTTTTTTATTGACTACGGTTTTGAAACCGAATATGAACAGATTACAAATCATCTTGCTGTAAGAAAACCTTTTCCTGAGCGCTTCACGAAAATTGCGAATTGGGTAGCTGCCAAACCAGGGTACAGATTTGAACATTTCTCCAAAAAGAATCCCTTAAAATATGTAAACGACCTGATGGAGATTTACAATGATGCTTGGCGCGACTTTGAGAATTTCGTGCCTATTAAGCGGGAGACATTGGAGGAATCTTTCGAAAAGATGAAGCTGATTATGGATGAAAAGCTAATCTGGTTTGCTTATGTAAACAATGAGCCCGCTTCATTTATCGTCATCATCCCCGATGCCAACCAAATGATACGTGGATTAAATGGAAAAATGGGTCTTGGGGGAATGTTGAAATTTATATACCGAAAAATAAGAGGTGTGAAGAGAATGAGAGCTGTTGTGATGGGCACAAAGCAAGCTTTCCAAAAGCACGGGCTTGAATCTGCACTCTTTATCAAGCTGAAGGAATACGTACTGCCAAAAAACCAGTACGATGAACTGGAATTATCATGGGTGGGAGACTTTAATGACAAGATGCTCGCGATACATGAAGCGACAGGTGCCGTACTGGGAAAACGACACCTTACGCTGCGTAAACGTTTTCGCTAAGGACTATTTTTCCCGAATCTCTTCGTAAAGGTCAATAATTTTCTTTTGTAGCCTTATAATCTCTTCTTCCCGTTGCGTTAGTTTTGCCTTGAGCGTACCGATCTCCGCGGCATGTTCCGCGTGCGGATTTTCGTCTTCCTTTGAGATAATTTCCACGGTCGAGACCTCAAATAATTCAGCAATCTGAGCCAGTCTGGAAACGTTGATGTCCGTTATTCCGGTTTCTATCTTAGAAAAGGCGGGAATTGATATTTTCAATTGCCGGGCTACATCTCCCTGACTCCAACCCTTTCTTTGACGCAAGCGCCTAATGTTCTTACCAATAAAATTCATTGCTGTTATGTTTGTCAGTGTACTGCGAGCTAGGGATTCACGGTCAAGTCACGTGCCAACTCTTCCAGATTTATGCCCGAAAAATTCCCCGAACTCATCAAAAGGAGATTCGCTTGATAAAAATTTATACCAAGTAGGTAACTCATAAGGGCCTCTGCACGATCAAAAAATATAATCCTGTCACTATTAAAAGCCGTCTGCACATCTGTCTCGGTAAATGGCTCCATGTTTTTGTGCTTAAAGATTTCTCTATCAATAAATACAACCTGAATGTCGGCGCCAATCATACTATCAGCATATTGCTTGAGGAATGCTTTATTCAAACTACTATAGGTATGCAGTTCGATACAGGCTACCAATCTCCTTTCAGTAAATTGTGCTTTTACAGCTTCAATTGTTGCTTTAAGTTTCGAAGGCGAATGGGCAAAATCTTTGAAGACGGCGGTTCCCTCCTCATTACGCAACGGCTCAAGCCTCTTGGCCGCGCCGGTGAATGACTGGATTGCCGAATTGAAATCAGCTGCGTCAATTCCGAGCTGCTCACACACAATTCTGGCCGCATTCAGGTTCATGAGATTGTGGTTGCCGAAAATCTTCAATGGCGTACGTCCGGGCATTAAGTAGGTGATACCCCCGGTGATCTTGTGAGGAGGAACCTCGTAAGGGATCTTTTTTATATGATACTGTGAATTTTCAGCGATACGCTTCAAATCGGTATCCGACTCACAGTAAATCAGTGTACCATCCGGCTCTATGGTCTCTATAAATATTTCAAACTGGCGAACATAATCCGCATACGTAGGGAACACATTAATGTGGTCCCATGCTATACCGCTAATAACAGCTATATTAGCCTTATAGAGATGGAACTTAGGACGCCTGTCTATCGGCGATGCCAGATATTCATCTCCTTCTATAATGACTATCGGCGCTGACTCAGTGAGCCCAACCATAGTATCAAATCCGGTAAGTTGGGCACCAACGAGGTAGTCAAATTCTCGCTTATAATAGTTTAGCACATGTAATATCATCGAAGTAATCGTGGTTTTACCATGACTACCTCCTACGACTACCCGCAGCTTATCCTTTGTCTGCTCATAGATATACGCTGGATAGGAATAGATATTTAAACCAAGTTCGCGCGCACGGACTAGCTCGGGATTGTCTTCCAGAGCATGCATACCAAGAATTATCGCATCGATATCGTTCGTGATAAGCGTCGGATCCCAGCCCAGCCTGTCCGGAAAAATTCCATGCCTTTCAAGGCGACTTGCTGAAGGTTCAAATATCATGTCATCAGAGCCTGTTACCTGATATCCCTTTTTATGAAGTGCTATCGCAAGGTTGTGCATGGCACTACCACCTATTGCAATGAAGTGTATCCGCATATTCTAGAGTTTACTGATGCTAAATTACGCCTTTTTAAAATGAGCAGCCACCCATTCCCCGTTCTTTTTATGATCTACGTAGGCTATGCCGGAAGCAGTACAAGCTTCTATGATCATCTGCAGGTCCGGCAATTCATAAAAGCCACTGAAGAATATACTGCCTCCTGGTTTAAGAGCCCTTTCATAAGATGATATCTGATCGAGGAGAATATTGCGATTAATATTTGCCAGAATCACATCAAAAAACCGGTCGGGAATCTGCTCCTTACTTCCGCAGATCGCCTCAACACCCCCTATATTATTCAAACCCGCATTTTCTATAGTGCTCAAATAGCAAATCTCATCGTTGTCAATAGCAACAAGAGAGCCCGCCCCTAACTTGGCAGACAAAATCGCCAAGATCCCTGTGCCACACCCCATATCAAGCACCGACTTGTCGCGCAGGTCTTGTGTGAGCAGGTATTCCATCATCATGGTCGTGGTCTGGTGATGGCCGGTTCCAAAAGCCATCTTGGGATCGATGACTATTTCATATTGATACTCCGGATGAGGCTCATGAAAAGTTGCACGCACATAACACTGGCCGGCTATGGTCAATGGCTCAAAATTCTTCTCCCAGGTTTCGTTCCAGTTTTCAGCCTCTACCTCCTGGACGGAATATGCATACTCGATGCCTTCTTCTAATGTTTCCAGCACCTCTCTGAGTTGATCTTCTTGAAAATCCGATTTATTAATAAATCCAGAGAACCCTTCAGGAGTATCTTCAAAAGTATTAAACCCGGTGTCGGCGAGTTCCGCTATTAACAAGTCCTTCTGGTACTCTTCAATCCCACAGAAAGTGAAGTCGACTTGTATATATTGCATCAGCTGTTGAATGTTTTAACGATATCCACGAAGTCTCTGGATTTTAGTGAAGCACCACCAATTAAACCACCATCAATGTCGGGCTGTGCAAAAAGATCTGCAGCATTTTTCGGATTGCAACTGCCACCGTAAAGAATGGTCGTATTTTCTGCCACTGCTGCATCGTATTTTGCCGCGATTTGTTGCCTGATGAAGGCGTGAACTTCCTGCGCCTGTTCAGATGTAGCGGTAAGCCCTGTGCCTATTGCCCAAACCGGCTCATAAGCAATAACGAGTTTGGAAAATTGCTCAGTTGAAAGATTAAAAATCCCCTCTTCAAGCTGAGTTTTCAGGACGTCAAAATAACTGCCGTTATTTCTCTCATCAAGCGTTTCCCCGATGCAGAAAATAGGCGTGAGATCGTTCTCAAGTACTACTACAGTTTTTGCAGCCAGAAGCTGATTATCTTCCGAGAAGTACTGACGTCTTTCTGAGTGACCGACAATAACATATTCGGCGCCCACCGAACTGATCATTTTGGCAGATATTTCACCGGTATAAGCGCCACTCTCATTCTGATGGCAATTTTGGGCACCTATAGCAACAATGGAATTTCCGAGCTGAACAAGACTGTTCAGATGAATAAATGGTGCACAAATTATGGCCTGCTGATCTCCCTTTTTTTCATCTCTGACCATGTTGACAATTTCGGAAAACAAAGATACACCTTCTTCATACCCAAGGTTCATTTTCCAGTTTCCAGCTACAATTTTCTTTCTCATAATTGATTGATTATATATTTCCTACCCAGATATCAGAACCTGCGGTATACATTTGTGTTCTCAAAAATCTCAGACAGAATATCCTTATCTATCTGACCAAAATCCATATTCCTGCGTGCATAAACCTTTTCAGCGGTCTCAAACATCTTGTTTAATGCATATACTTCAAAGCCATGCGCTCCGCCCCAAGCGAAATCTGCTACAAAATTTCTGGGGAATCCTGCACCAAATACGTTAGCACCAACACCAACCACAGTTCCTGTGTTAAACATGGTATTGATACCACACTTAGCATGATCTGCCATAATCAGACCGCAGAACTGCAGCCCCGTCTTTCGGAAGGATTGGCGTTCGTAGTCCCATAATCTTACCTCTGCATAATTGTTTTTCAAGTTTGAGTTATTGGTATCGGCGCCAATATTACACCATTCACCCATCACCGCATTACCCAAATACCCATCGTGTCCTTTTGAAGAATGCCCCCAGATAACAGCGTTATTTATTTCCCCGCCTACACGGCTGCCAGGACCAATAGTAGTTTGGCCGTAAATTTTGGCGCCCATCTTCACCTGAGAATTATCACACAAGGCAAAGGAACCTTTGATATTGCTCCCTTCCCATACCTGAGCATTGTACCCTAGGTAAACCGGGCCGCTTCTCGTATTGAAAGTCGCGCACTCTGCTTCCGCCCCCTCTTCTGCAAAAAAGTCTTCGCCTATAATGGTATTTGTAGAGCTCAGTGCCAAAGATGTGCGGCCTGCGGTTAGAAGAGAAAAATCCCTTCTAAGCTCTGTATCATTATATTTGAAAACATCTTCAGGGTACACGATCCTGATGAAATCACCAGGATAACTGATTTTGTGAAATCTGTTTTGAAGATCAGCAACAGTTAACTCTCCTTCTGAGCAATAAGCAAGGATAATATCACCTTTGACAAGCGCTTCCCCTGCTTCAAGAGCCTGAACTGAGTCAAGCAGCCGCTCATCAGGACATATCGATCCATTGATAAACAGCATTCCCTGCATTTTCTTTGGAAACTTGACAGAGAGGTAGTTTTGCGTGACAAAGCCAAACTCCCGCACCTTGAGGTGCTTTTGCCACTTTTCAGCGATCGTCAGAATTCCTACCCTGAGATCTCCCACTGGTCTGGTAAAGGTTAGTGGACGTAGGGACTGCCACGAGTCATCGTCAAAAAGATTGATCGTCATAAGACGCAAAAATAAAAAAAGTCCCGTAGCAACAGCCACGGGACTTCAAAAACTTTAACAGAAATATATTATTTCTTGGCGTAACGGGTTTTGAATTTATCGATACGGCCAGCCGTATCAACAAGCTTCATTTTACCAGTATAAAATGGGTGTGAAGTATGGGAAATCTCCAATTTATAAAGTGGATATTCATTTCCGTCTTCCCATTGAATTGTTTCTTTAGTATCTACACAAGACTTAGTTAAAAAAGCATAGTCGTTAGACATATCTTTGAATACAACAAATCTATAGTTTGATGGATGCAGATCTTTTTTCATATTATTGTTATGTACTTGTTAGTCGCTTATTTTAAGTTTGCAAATATCCTTTTTTTATTTTGAATTTACAAATACAAATCAGACAAAACGCTATATCTCCACTCTGATGTCCTGACATAGCTCTATTAACACACCGTTTGTATCTTTAGGGTGCACAAAGCAGATCAGTTTCCCGTCCGCACCTTTTTTTGGCTTTTCGTTAAGCAACACAAATCCTTCCTTATTAAGACGGTCCATTTCCAGCGTTATATCGTCTACATCGAAAGCTATATGATGAATACCTTCACCACGCTTGTCTAAAAATTTCTTGATTGCGCTATCCGCACTCGTGGCAGATAACAATTCTATCTTGTTTGCACCGACTTTAAAAAATGCGGTGTTAACTCCTTCACTATCTACGGTTTCCCGTTTATAGCATGACACACCCAGCAGCTTTTCATATACCATGCACGACGCTTCCATATCTTTTACAGCAATCCCTATGTGTTCAATCCTTTTCATAGCATTAGGTACGTTATTTAAATGTAAAAATGCAGTTTTCAGTTATACTCTCATAGCTATTATTTATAATTATTGGCATTCTTTTTTCGTACATTTGTATATCATTAAGCATATATAACACATGGAACTTCCTATTTACCTGGATAATAATGCCACGACACCTCTCGATCCGAGAGTTTTAGAAGCAATGTTACCCTACTTCACAAATAAATTTGGCAATGCGGCAAGCCGCAATCACGCTTTCGGCTGGGTTGCAGAAGAGGCAGTAGACTATGCCCGTGAGCAGGTTGCTAAACTGATTGGCTGTACAGAGAAAGAAATCATATTTACATCCGGCGCTACCGAAGCAGACAACCTTGGCATAAAGGGAGTGTTTGAAATGTACCAGGATAAGGGTAACCATATTATTACGGCGACCACAGAACATAAAGCGGTTCTAGATACCTGTAAACACCTCGAAAAAGTAGGTGCGCGGGTCACTTATCTTAAAGTTAAGGAAGATGGCCTTATTGATCTTCAGGAACTTGAGGCTGCAATGACCGAACAAACCATCCTGGTTACGATTATGTATGGAAATAACGAGATTGGCGTTATTCAACCAATTAAGGAAATTGCAGCTATCGCACACAGCCATGGCGCCCTTTTCATGACCGACGCTACACAGACTGTTGGTAAAATTCCTGTAAACGTAAATGAAGATGGCATTGACCTTATGGCATTTTCGGCCCATAAAATGTACGGACCTAAAGGTGTGGGCGCATTATATGTACGCCGCAAAAACCCGAGGGTTAAGGTAACAGCACAAATGGATGGCGGCGGTCATGAACGTGGAATGCGCTCAGGAACATTAAATGTACCCGGCATTGTGGGATTAGGCAAAGCTTGTGAGCTGTGCCGGCTGGAAATGGATCAGGAAGCACAGCGTCTGTCAGCATTGCGCGACAAACTTGAGCGTTCCCTTACGGAGCTTGAAGAAAGCTATGTAAACGGAAATGTGCAGCATCGTTTGCCACATGTGTCTAATATATCGTTTAAATATGTCGAAGGAGAAGGTTTAATGATGGCGATGAAAGATCTGGCTGTTTCTTCGGGCTCAGCATGTACTTCAGCTTCCTTAGAACCGTCTTATGTTTTAAAAAGCCTGGGCCTTTCAGACGATCTGGCACATTCTTCGATAAGATTCGGACTGGGGCGGTTTACTACAGAGGAGGAAATTGATTACGCAATAGAAAACACCAAAAACGCTGTTAACCATCTGAGAAACCTTTCACCACTATGGGAAATGTTTAAGGAAGGAATTGATTTAAGTAAAATCGAGTGGGCAGAACACTAAAAAACTAATATTATGGCATACTCAGAAAAAGTAATGGAACATTATACCAACCCAAGAAACGTTGGTACTTTAAATAAAGACAGTAAATCTGTAGGGACCGGCCTGGTTGGGGCTCCTGAGTGCGGAGACGTTATGCGTTTACAAATTGAAGTGAACGAGAACAACGTTATTACTGACGCGAAGTTCAAGACATTTGGTTGCGGATCAGCGATTGCTTCTTCCTCGCTAGCCACAGAGTGGTTAAAGGGGAAAACGGTAGACGAAGCATTGGCTATCGACAATATGGATATTGTGGAAGAGCTCGCTTTACCTCCTGTGAAGATTCACTGTTCGGTACTGGCAGAAGATGCGATCAAATCCGCCATTAATGACTATCGTGTAAAAAATGGCTTGGAGCCAATCGAACTTGCTAAATCTCACCACTAATCAATAAGTAATTAGTCCAGCAAGGTATAATTTTTAGATTTATGATTACGATCACCGATAAAGCGAAAAGTAAGATTGACCATCTGATGCAAGATTCAGCGCTGGATAACAGCTACTTTTTACGGGTCTCTGTTAAAGGCGGAGGCTGCTCGGGTTTGTCTTATAACCTGGATTTTGACAACGAAGAAAAAACGGGCGACCAGTTTTTTGAAGACAAGGGTATCAAGATTGCTTTAGATATGAAATCTTTCCTATATCTGGCGGGTACGGAACTTGATTTTTCGGACGGGCTGAATGGCAAAGGGTTTAATTTTAACAATCCGAATGCCAGCCGTTCTTGTGGCTGCGGAGAGAGTTTCTCTGTATAGCTTGAAAAAATGCGAAAGAAAAGGGTGCTGGAAGGCACCCTTTTTTTATGGCAAACAAATTGACCCGAATTGCATTTATTATTGTAAACTTTTATCATTGTGCCTCGCTAACTAACCAAAAACACTATGCTATCGTTTGACGAGCTTTCCACTATACCTAGTCTGCTTCGTAATGTTGTAAAAAATATTCACAACCCTTCAGCCACTTTTCTCCTCGAAAAAGAGGATGGCAAGTGGAATGAGATTACCTATGAGCAGACGCTTTCCAGAGCCGATGCGATATCAGCATATTTCTTGGAAAAAGGGATAAATAAGGGAGATCGAATGGGTCTTATGATTGAAAACTCGCCGGAATATGTTTATTACGATCAAGGTATTCAGCAAATTGGAGCTATCAATGTATCGATCTATCCTACACTAGCAGCACAGGAAGTAGAATATATCATAAACGATTCGGGCATCAGGGCGATACTGATTGGCAATGCCTTTCTGTTCCGAAAGATCCTAAAGATAGCAGGAGGATGTAAACGCCTTCAATATATCATACCGGCTTTTGATGAGTATGACAAAGTAGCGGTTCCGGACGACTTATCTGCGGAGGTCATTCCGCTTAAGCACATACTTCAAACGAAGGAAGCGTTGCTGCCTTCCGAGAAAGCTGCGATTGAAAAGCTTCGGGAGACTATTCAGCCCGCCGATATCTCATCACTTATCTATACCTCTGGCACCACGGGTACACCAAAAGGTGTAATGCTTTCCCACTACAACTTTGTGGAGAACGTCAAGGTATGTCTGGAGCAGATCCCTGTCATAGATGAAACCGAGACGTTTCTTTCTTTCCTCCCTCTGTCGCACGTGTTTGAACGAACCGCAACTTATCACGTCTGCTGTGCTCAGGGATGCAAGATCGCCTTTGCAGAAAGCCTTGAGCTGCTTGCCCGTAATATGGCGGAGGTGAAGCCTACAGTGATGAATTGCGTCCCAAGACTACTGGAAAAGATCCATGACAAGGCCATTAAGAGCGGAACAGCCGGGGGCGGATTTAAGGCCAAAATCTTTATCTGGGCACTGGAAACGGGGCAACAATACCGACAGTCCAGAGCAAATGGCAAGAGCACCGGCCCTATCTTGTCAGCAAAGAAAGCCTTAGCCGAGCGGTTGGTTTTCAGTAAAATAAAGGAAAAAACAGGAGGAAGATTAAAGTTCATGATCTCCGGAGGCGCTGCACTTCCAAGAAACGTTGGAGAATTTTTCGGAAATCTGGGCATCAAGATCCTCGAGGGCTTTGGACTTACGGAGACATCACCCGTGATGGCCGTTACGGAATATCACCGTCAGGTATACGGCACCGTAGGACGCGTCATACCGGGCATAGAGGTAGGCATACAGGACGTTGAGTCAAAAAAGATAGTCAGCATTCAAACACATCATAATTTCAACGAAAGTTACGAGTGCGCGGAAGGGGAAATTATTGTTCGTGGACATTGTGTAATGCAAGGTTATTTTAATAAGCCCGCAGAAACGGCGCAGGCTATCGATAAGGACAATTGGTTTCATACAGGAGACATAGGCCGCTTTTATAAAGGAAACTTGCAAATCACCGATCGTCTGAAAAATATGATCGTGAACGCTTACGGGAAAAACGTATACCCCACTCCAGTGGAAAACATCTATTTAAAGAGTCTGAAAATAGACCAGTTATTTCTTATTGGCGACAAACGCGAGTATCTGACTGCGATAATAATTCCAAACAAGGAAAATCTGCAAGAGCAGTTCGGGCTTAGTGAGTCATTCTTTCAGCAGCCCGACCAGTTTATCGACGACCATGAAATCATCAGCTGGATTGCTAAAGATATCAAAGCACTTTCTGCCGAGCTTGCAAAATTTGAACAGATCAAACGTTTCAAGATTAAACGCACGCCGTTCAGTATAGACGAGGGCGAAATCACCCCCACTCTGAAAGCCAAGCGAAAAGTAATTGAAACACGCTATTCGGCGGTCATCAATCAGATGTATGCGGAAACCAGCGATCTGACCTGATCTTTGTTATCATGCATCGAAAATTCTGGCAAATGCGTATTTTCGCATAATTTTTATTATATACAAGTAGCTATAAGGCCTCGCCTTATATAAAAAATATGAGTACAGGATTGTCAGAACTTGAGCTTCTACGCAGAAGTTCATTGAGCCAGCTCCGTGAGCTAGGCATTAACCCCTACCCCGCCGAAGCATTTGAGATAAATGCGAACGCCGCAGATATACTTGCCAATTACGAACGGGACAAAACGGCCTATAAGAACATTACACTTGCTGGCAGGATCATGTCGCGCCGGATCATGGGAAATGCATCGTTCGTAGAACTTCAGGACTCCACTGGCCGGGTGCAGCTTTATTTGCGACGCGACGACCTGTGCCCCCAAGAGGATAAGACTTTATACAATACCGTCTTTAAGAAACTCATGGATATCGGGGATTTTATCGGTATACAGGGCTTTGTGTTCACTACCCAAACTGGTGAGATATCGGTACATGTAACTTCTATGAAACTGTTGTCAAAGTCTCTGAAACCTTTGCCTGTCGTGAAAAGGGATGAGGAAGGACATGTTTACGACGGCTTTACAGATCCTGAGCTGCGGTACAGACAGCGGTATGTTGACCTTACTGTTAACCCCCATTTTAAACAAATCTTCATTAATCGCTCCAAGGTGATTAATACTATGCGTAATTTCTTCGACAGCCAGGGCTGGATGGAGGTTGAGACGCCGATTTTACAGCCCATACACGGGGGTGCAGCAGCCCGGCCTTTTGCTACACACCATAATACGCTGGACATGCCTCTATATCTGCGTATCGCTAATGAGCTGTATCTGAAACGCCTGATTGTGGCCGGATTTGACGGTGTATACGAATTCGGCAAAATGTTCCGTAACGAGGGCATGGACCGTACCCATAACCCGGAATTCACGGCTATGGAGATCTATGTGGCCTATAAGGACTATATATGGATGATGGATATGGTAGAGACCTGCCTTGAAAAGGTGGCACTTGCTATACATGGCACGTCGGTAGTAAAAGTTGGTCAACACGAGATCAACTTTGAAGGCCCCTACGAGAAGCTTACCATGTACGAATCCATCGAGAAATACGCTGGAATTGACGTCTCCGAGATGACGGAAGACGAACTGAAGGCTGTGTGCGGGAAACTTGGTGTTGAGATTGAT
This sequence comes from Pedobacter faecalis, assembly GCF_030182585.1. Taxonomy (NCBI): domain Bacteria; kingdom Pseudomonadati; phylum Bacteroidota; class Sphingobacteriia; order Sphingobacteriales; family Sphingobacteriaceae; genus Pedobacter; species Pedobacter faecalis. The sequence goes on from NZ_JARXOW010000001.1 coordinate 1,326,410, forward strand.
GCAACGATGGGACGAGGCAAACTGATTGATGAGCTGTTTAGTGAAAAAGTGGAAGCAAACCTTATTCAGCCTACTTATATCACCGACTATCCGATTGAGATGACCCCATTGGCAAAGAAGCACAGAAGCAAGGAAGGCTTGGTAGAACGATTTGAACTTTTCGTAAACGGTAAGGAAATCGCTAATGCCTATTCGGAACTTAATGACGCCATTGATCAAAGGGAGCGCCTGGTGGAACAACTGAAACTCGCAGAACGGGGCGACGACGAGGCCATGGCCATGGACGAAGATTTTGTTCGTGCGCTTGAATATGGCATGCCACCAACATCAGGTCTTGGTATCGGTATAGACAGGTTAGTGATGTTAATGACCAATCAGTCGACCATTCAGGAAGTCTTGTTCTTCCCGCAGATGAGGCCGGAAAAGAAAGCCAAAGTAACTTCCGACCAGGATTTTGTTGAGGCCGGGATTCCGGCAGAATGGGTTGAGGCTATCCGCAAGATGGGTTTCAATACTATCGAAGACCTCAGGTCCGCAAACCCTAACAAAGTGTTTAATGATCTTGGAGGAATGCGAAAAAAACTAAAACTTGACCTCGTCATGCCAACTAAGGACGAAGTAACAGCCTGGTTCAGTTAACAAAAGTTTAACAATTACATAAAAGCCTGCTAGCAAAATTGTTAGCAGGCTTTTTTAGTTTTACTGCGAATAAAATATAACGATTATGTCCACACTTGAAATCAACGAAAGCGAATACTGCATAAAACTTAGCAAAGAAGAGTTTGATCTTACGCTAATACGCCAGCTGATCAAAAGAATTCAATCTGAAAGACTATTTTTCCAGAAGAAACAGGAACTTTACGATGAAGACATCGTAAGCCGGGTATCCGATTTTGACGGACCAGAAAATTACGACAGACTAAGCGAGAAATAATTCCATCAGCTTATCTGTACCTGATCTGCTGCTGTCTGTCCAACATACCCAGCTGATCTTTCATCTGCTTGATCTGATCTGCCAGGAGTTTATTTTTATCAGCTTTCTTGGCTTCACTCAGATACATCTGCGCCTCACGTTTATTGCGCTTTGCCATGGCAATCCCAGCCAGACTCAGCTTTGCCAATGCGACATTATGATCCATGTGCAGTCCGAGCGAGAGGGACTTCTTAAAATATTTTTCCGACTGCATAGGCGCCCTTCTGGATTCAATAAGCCCGATCAAAAGATTATAATAACCATGCTGTACTCGTATGAGCTCCCTCTCATAATTTTTAATACGGCGAAGAAAAACTTCAGCTTTATCCAGATTATCCTTTCTAAGGAACCATTGTGCCAAAAGCATTTTCTCATTGAAAAAATACGTCACAAAAATGAGAATACTCAATAATATACCTAATATACCCCAACCCCAGAAACTAAAAACCATTAACGTCACAGAAGCCCCTAAGGCCACAAACCCTAAAATCAGTCGAATTATGTTTGGCATATACCTTGTAATATTATTTTGCAAATATCGTGTTTATATTACTAAAAGCAGATTTAATTTGTAATTTAAACATGCCGGAAAAATGCCGTATCTGCAATGAAATATGTCTTTACTTTATGCCTATTATTTACCTTTATGAGCCTGGGAGCACAAACCATTAACAAAGCAGTCTACAATGAACCGCTCGGCAGACAGATCCTTATCGACTTATGCACCAGAGACAGCGTCGCCAATTTTCCGGACATGAGAGAGCGATATGACGCAGAATACTCCGCTTACCTACCAGACTCGCTAATTCTTTCGGGATTACGATCACGGTTAAATGACACACATATTACCCTTGTTATGGGTACGTGGTGTGGCGACAGCAAGTTGCAGGTTCCCCGTTTCTTTAAGATTTTGGATTTGCTGGGATTTGATGAAAAACGTCTCACGATTATATGTGTAGACGGGTCTAAAAAAGCCAGCTCAGGTCTGCTAAACAACCTCGATATCAAACGTGTCCCTACATTCATTGTCTACGACGATACAAAAAAGGAGCTCGGCAGAATTGTAGAAACACCACATGTCACCCTGGAAAAAGACTTGCTAAATTTGGTCTTAGAGAAATAACATGGCAGTAAACCTAGAAAGCAGCTGGCTGAATGTCCTCGAAGAGGAGTTCAGCAAGCCATATATGGCTGATCTTAAAACCTTCCTTGCGGAGGAAAAAGCGAGCGGAAAAACCATATATCCCAAAGGGAAAGATATTTTTAATGCGCTTAACCACACCCCCTTCCATGCGGTAAAGGTGGTTTTAATCGGACAGGACCCTTATCACGGACCGGGACAGGCTCATGGACTTTCATTCTCGGTTCAGAAAGGAGTAGCAACACCGCCGTCATTACGAAATATCTATAAAGAACTAAGCGAGGATATAGAGGGCTTCCAAATCCCCGCCCATGGAGAACTTACGAAATGGGCGGATGAAGGCGTTCTTCTGCTAAATGCTACGCTGACCGTTAGAGCCCATGAACCGGGATCGCATCAGGGTAAGGGCTGGGAAATATTTACAGACACCGTCATTTCAAAACTTTCTGCCGGGCGCGAAGGCATCGTGTTTATGCTATGGGGCCGCTTTGCACAAAACAAAGCCGCGCTCATAGACCCAAGCAGACACAGCATTCTTACCGCTGCGCATCCCTCACCATTCTCGGCCCACAGCGGCTTTCTAGGATGCAGGCACTTTTCAAAAGCAAACAGCATTTTATCCGACAGTGGAAAATCCCCTGTCGACTGGCAAATCACCTAAGCTTAATACGCCAAAGGAACAATAGGTTCCTTTTTCGTGGTAGACATGATCATCATGGTCTGGAAAGTCTTAACAACGGATATCTTACTGATCTTATCCATAATCAGTCGCTCATACGCTTTGATATCGTTTACGTAAACCTTTAGCAGGAAGTCAGCCTGTCCGGTGACATGATGGCATTCCGTAATTTCTTTGATCTGATTGACCTCATCAAGAAAAATCTGGATCGTGTTGTTCTTATGAAAATCCAGCTGAATCTGGATGAACGTTTTGATACCCAGACCCAGCTTTTCCTCGTCTACCAAAGCATGATAGCTTTTGATATAGCCGGACTGCTCTAGTTTACGGACACGTTCCAAAGTTGGTGCGGGAGATAAGCCAATTTCCTGGGACAACAGCAAATTCGTAATTCGCCCATTTTCCTGAAGTAACTTAAGAATCTTAAAATCAGTCTTATCAAGTTCCACTGCCATAATTTTATTGTGATAGCTCAAAGATAGAACAACGTGACATTGAGACCAAATTTAATTCTAAAATGATTATCATAATTTCCATGATATTTCATAGGATAATTTTTAGATTTGTCTAACAAAATAAGATAGCAACGCCTAATTACAATTTACTTGTGTCAGCACAAAACAACGAATCATTAAGTGAGGTGCACCAGAGTGTGGAGACGGGAAGACGCACCGGCTGGCGGCGGATTTTCTCCTTTCTTGGCCCCGCTTACCTCGTCAGCGTAGGGTATATGGATCCGGGCAACTGGGCTACCGACATCGCAGGCGGTAGCAAGTTCGGCTACAGCCTGATTTGGGTGCTTTTAATGTCGAACCTGATTGCGCTTCTATTACAGTCACTCAGCGCCCGCCTGGGTATTGTGCGTGGCCTGGACCTCGCACAGGCCTCGCGGAAAGGCTATCCCCGCTGGATCAATACACCTTTATTCATTTTAGCCCAAACAGCCATCATCGCCTGCGATCTCGCCGAAATTATTGGCATGGCCATCGGCTTGAACCTTTTGTTTGGCCTGCCGCTTATCTGGGGGATATCGATTACGATATTTGACACTGTCCTCCTCCTTTTCCTGATGAATAAAGGCATGAGAAAAATGGAAGCCTTTATCGTTTCCATGGTGTTCATTGTAGGCATCTCGTTCCTGGCTGAGATGTTCATTGTAAAACCCGCGCTGGGTGATATCGCTAGAGGCTTTGAGCCCTCTATGCTGTCGGGCGACGCGCTATATATCGCCATAGGTATTATCGGAGCCACCGTTATGCCCCATAATCTTTATCTCCACTCTTCGCTGGTGCAGACAAGGAAATTTGAACGGGATACGAACGGTATCAAAGAAGCACTCAAATTCAATTTCATTGATACTGCCGTAGCGCTCAACCTCGCCTTCTTTGTGAACGCAGCAATACTTATCCTTGCCGCCACCGCCTTTTTCAAAAATGGCATGCACGAAGTTGCCGAGATCCAGGATGCTCATAAACTACTGCAGAATATATTTGGAGACACTGCCCCGGCGTTGTTTGCAATTGCACTGATTGCCGCCGGGCAAAGTTCTACGGTAACCGGTACCCTTGCCGGACAAATTGTTATGGAGGGCCACCTGAAACTTCGCATTCAGCCTTGGATGCGCAGGCTCATCACCAGAATGCTGGCCATTGCACCTGCATTTTTTACGATCCTATATTTCGGGGAAGACGCACTTGGAGGCCTGCTTATCCTGAGCCAGGTAGTCCTCAGTTTACAGTTAGGCTTTGCCGTTATACCGCTCATTCACTTTACGTCTGATAAGACCGCGATGAAAGGTTTCGCCATTAAGCCATGGGTTAAGGCACTCGCATGGATCAGTTCGGCCGTCATCGTAGCGCTGAACGTTAAACTGGTTGCCGAAGAAATCATCTCCTGGGCGGGCGAAGGCGAATGGTATATTTATTGGATCGTCTTACCGGTTACTATAGCCATCGGTTTGCTCTTGCTATTTATTTTTATCTATCCGCTGATAAATAAACGCAGTGTACCGTCAGGAACTGCCCCACATGGCGACGCCATTGCTATAAAAGAAATTGAAAAAATCAACTATAAGCGCATTGGCGTAACTGTGGACTTTTCAAAATACGACAGGAACACGATAAGACATGCTTTAATGCAAGGCGGAAAAGATGCTCATTACCACTTCATCCACGTAGTGGAAACCGCAGCGGCGCGTTATCACGGCGACTCGGCGCTCGACAATGAGACACAAAGTGATGCAGAGAATCTTGAGAAATACAGGCTTGACGTGATGAAGCTCGGGTACCAGGCTAGCATTCACATCGGTTACGGGGCCGCAGTAAAGGAGATTGTTGACATCAGTAAGGCCAATAAACTGGAACTGCTCGTCATGGGGGCCCACGGTCACCGCGGAATAAAAGACATTATCCTTGGAACCACGCTTAACGCCGTACGTCATAAAGTCACCATTCCTGTACTCATTGTAAGATAAAATCAGGATATTTGATTGATCTTATGAAAACGAACGACATTCAGATAAAGAACAAGCGAGCATATTTTGATTACCACATTGTAGAGAATTACCAGGCTGGTATTGCCCTATTAGGGACAGAGATAAAGGCGATCAGACAAGGCAAAGCGAATATGTCTGACGCATTTTGTATGTTCATCGGCAACACCCTTTATGTCCGTAACCTGCACATCTCTGAATATAGCCACAGCTCCTTTCATCATCACGATATCAAGCGCGACCGCGTATTATTGCTACATAAAAAAGAACTCAAAAAGTTGAAGCAAAAAAGCGAGGAAAAAGGATATACCATTGTACCGCTGCGCATATACACTAACGACAGGGGTTTTGCGAAAATTGAAATAGCGCTGGCACAGGGTAAAAAAGAATATGACAAGCGCGACACCATTAAAGAACGTGAATCTAAACGCGAACTTGACCGTGCAATGAAGTTCTGATTACCAGGCCTGATCGCCAACGAGAGGCACAAACCGGAAGGTATCCAGTTCAATCCGGTCATATTCCGTCTCGCTCACCCGTATTACGGTCACCATCTTCTGCGCATGTTCATCGCCTACCGGTATCACCAGGATACCGCCCACCTTAAGTTGCTTCAGCATGATTTCCGGAACAAAGGGAGCGCCTGCAGTTACAATGATCTTATTATACGGAGCGTGTTCAGGAATACCCTTAGAACCATCGCCAAAGAAAAAATTCGCTTTATATCCCATACCAGGCAGCACGCGTATGGTATGCTTAAAAATGTTTTCCTGCCGCTCAATCGTATAAACCTCAGCACCAAGTTCCATCAATATACAGGTCTGATACCCTGAACCGGTTCCGATCTCAAGTACCTTATCGCCTTTTTTTATATGAAGAAGTTCGCTCTGATAAGCCACCGTATACGGCTGCGAAATGGTTTGCCCGTCACCTATCGGAAACGCAATATCCTTGTAAGCCTGGTTCCAGAAAGTCTCGTCAAAAAAGAAATGCCTGGGCACTTTTCCTATCGCTGCGAGTACTTTCTTATCGGTAATTCCTCTTGCCTCAAGGTGCGACACCAACTTTTTCCGGGCACCTCTTTCTCTGTAATTATCGACAAATTTATAAGCCATTGCACTCCAAAAATACCGATTTTTATCGACACCCTGAGGCCAATCTACCCCATACCTTAATACGGATCTACATCTGTCTGGAAGAGAATACCTTTAAATTTGCCGTCGACCTGAAATTCTGTTAAAACCTCTGTAAGCAGTGTCTTGGTTCTCGAGATAGAGGTTTGCTTATCGATCTTGATGATGACCTGTTTGATATAATAGTTCCTGACACGAGCCACAAGTGGCTGTTCCGGACCAAGCACCATATTGCCCAGGCGCGCCCGTAGCATCACGGCAAAATGCTGCGAGGCGGCATTGAGCACATCCGCGTCTTTATGTCTTATGGTCACGAAAATCAACCTGCAAAATGGCGGGTAGTTAAACTGAAACCGCTCAGCCATCTCATCCTCGTACATCTCCTCGTAGCGGTTTTCTCTCACCTGGTTCAGCACGCGGTGCTTATCGTTATACGCCTGAATGATCACCTTACCCTGCTTATCCCTGCGGCCCGCTCGTCCGGCAACCTGGGCAAGCAACTGGTAACTTCGCTCAAAAGCCCTGAAATCAGGATAGTTCAGCAAGGTGTCGGCGTTGATTACGCCAATCAGCGTTACGCCGTCAAAGTCGAGTCCCTTTGCCACCATTTGTGTCCCGATCAGGATATCCGTTTTCTTTTCCTGAAAAGAAGAGATGATCTTTTGTAAACCATTCTTGGTACGCGCGGCGTCCACATCAAGCCTTGCAATGCGAGCCTCAGGAAAGATCAGACTCAGCTCCTCCTCAATACGCTCCGTCCCAAAACCTTTTTGCTCAATATGCACAGAGCCGCAGGCGGGACAAATATTTACGCTGCTCTGGTAATAGCCGCAATAGTGACAGTGCAGTTTACCACTCGTTTTATGAAAGGTGAGGGAGACATCACAGTTTACACACTTAGGCGCATATCCGCAGGTCGCACAAATCAGGATGGTGGCATAACCACGCCTGTTTTGAAACAGGATCACCTGCTCCTTACGTTCCAGTGCTTCGGCCATCTCGTCTACCAGTTTACTGGTAAAATAGGACACCATCTTTTTGCGCTTGGTTTCTTCAGAGATGCTGATCACCTCCTGCAACGGTAGCTGTACCCCGCCAAAACGGCTCTTCAGTTTTACCAGCCCATACTTGCCCTCCAAAGCGTTGTAATAGCTTTCGATGGATGGCGTAGCCGAACCCAAAAGCACTTTAGCCTGGTGCAGGTGACCGAGGTAAATGGCTACATCCCTGGCCTGGTACCGAGGCGAAGGATCATGTTGCTTATAAGACGACTCATGTTCCTCGTCCACAATAATCAACTTCAGCTCCGTAAATGGAAGAAATACCGCAGAGCGCGCTCCGAGCACCACACGATACTGGCCGTTCAGCACCTTATTCCATATCTCTACACGCTCGTTATTATTAAATTTAGAGTGGTAAACCCCTATCGCGTCGCCAAAGTAACGCTGGATTCGCTCTACAATCTGTGTTGTCAGCGCTATCTCGGGCAACAGGATCAAGGCCTGACCACCGCGTTCGATAGCATTTTCGATCAGCTTGATGTACACCTGAGTTTTTCCCGACGAAGTGATCCCGTGAAGCAACACCACTTCCTTCGTCAACATGGAGACCTCGACCGCCTCCAGGGCCTGCTTTTGCGCTTCGCTCAGCTCGAAATTCAACACAAAGTCGTCGCCCCCCTCCCTTAGCCTGCTTACAGCCCGCTTTTCAACAACGAAAATCTCCTTTTGCACCATAGTTTTCAGTGCAGCCTCCCCGCAGCCACTCTCCTCCAGCAACTGGTGCTTAGGTATCCCATCCTGGCTTCTGCTAAGTTTGATATAGGCCAGCAATGCATTTAATTGTTTAGGTGCCCGCTCCAGAATGGTAAAGAGTTCTTTCAGATGCGCCTCGTCTTTATAAAAAGAATTCAAAGTAACGAACGATCTGTAAAGTGGCTTATATTTTTCTAAAACCTCCTCAGCAATGTAAATGAGGTCTTTAGACAGCAGCGAATTGATGATGGGATAAACTTTTCTCTGACCAAGCAAAGCAGAGATATCGTCGACCGTAAGCCGCGCCCGCCCCCGCAGGGCCTGCAAAAGTACCTGCTCCTTCTCGTTAAGCAGTTCATTCCCCCATTCAGCATCCTCTTTCAGTACGATAACGGTCTCGCTGGCAAGCTTCAGGCCTGTCGGCAAAGCGGCCGCCATCACGTCTCCCTCATTGCAGAGGTAATAGCCGGCTATCCAGTCCCACAGACGTAATTGTTCGGGAGTAATGATTGGATGCTGATCTACCACATCAATAATATACTTCGCTTCGTATACATCCGGCGCCCTATGCCCTATGCGCTTAACCAATGCAGTATATATCCGGTTTTTGCCAAACTGCACCACCACCCGCTTACCCACCGCCACTTGATCATTCAGATCAAAGGGCACACGGTAGGTATAATTAATAGACAGTGAAAGCGGCAGTATAACCTCTATGAAAAGTGTTTCTTGCTCTTCAAAATCACTGTTAATGAGATCAAGCATCGGCCGACGTTTTCAACGCAGATAGAAAAAGCATCAACCAGCCGACAATCAGCAGTACACCCCCGATCGGTGTAACCGGACCCAAATATGATGCGAACGCGAACCCGGTAGCACTGCGTGTGGCAAGCAGGTACAGCGATCCTGAAAAAAGTACGATACCAGATACAAAGCAACGGTAACACCACCTGACAAGGGTACTCCGGTTGCCAGATTTCGAAAGAAACAATAATACCAGTGTGTGATAAAACTGATACTCAACAGCCTTTGCCCAGGTAGCTAATTCCGCTTCGCTGATCAAGCTTCTGAGTCCGTGAGCCCCAAAAGCACCAAGAACTACGCTCAATGCGCCTAATAAGGATGCGGCAACCAGGATTTGCTTATTCATTATAAAAGCTTTTGTCGAACAAAATTACTCAGTTTTAGCTAAGTTTGCGTATACAGCAAATGAAAAAGATTCTAATCCTGATATTACTGTTACTAACGGCCATTGTCGCAATGGCTTACTTCTATTTTTCCGCGTTAAATGCCGACAAGAAGAATAGTGACGGCAGCCTTTACGCCATATCGCAGCATGCCGCCTTGGTGTTATGTTTCCAGAACGATAAAAGCAGTACCGACATCCTGGGCGACCAGCCCATCCTGCAGCAAGTGCTGGGGTCAGACAAATACAACGAGCTCAAGTCGGTCGGAAACATGCTCATACAGTCGCAGGCAGCAGTTCAGGCTGTCGACAAACAGAATATCTATATCGGTCTGATTCCTGAGAAAAAAAACCTGACCTTCCTATATGTTACGCAGATAAACAGCGAAAGCAACCTGACTCAGGTAATAAGCGAACTAGGTGGCAAAATCAACCTTACCCTGGAAAAAGACCGGTACAAACTAAATCTGTCGGACACACTCACCTGTTACCTAACCCTGCGCGAAAACCTTCTGTTCCTTTCTCCCTCTTCCGCAGTACTGAACCAGGCGCTGAGCAGAACTCTGGAAAAAGACAACCCATTTGGGGCTTATATCAGGTCGACAAGCCGGATCTCAAAAAACAGCCTGGCCGAAGTGCATATCAATTTTAACCAGTTACCCGCTGTGCTTAAGTCGACCATGCCTGGAAACCTAAGCGGAGAACTTGCCGTACTCAACCATATGGACGCCTACACCTCGCTTATTTATAACTATAGCGCAGAGAAATTGTTGTTGAATGGCAGTACTCAGGTTAACGGACGCGATAGCTACTATGCCTTATACCGGCATGAACCACAAAAGGTGACGATCACAAACATACTACCGGAAAATACGGCCAATTACATCGTGTACACCATACTGCAATATGGCAGGTGGCGAGAGGAGCTAAACAAGTGGCTAACTGGCACGAGCAAAGGAAAAACTGCGCTCGACCTCACTGCGCAAATCAGCGAGAAATACCATCTCGACCTGGAACAGACCTTTCCGAGATATTTCACCAACCAACTGATCACCTTCCAGCTAAGTACTTCAGAGAAACTTGGCGCCATAGCATTGAGCAATGGGGAAAAACTGGGCCAGCTTTTACTCGATCTGAGTGCAGAACACAGCGACGACATCCGCATCTTCAAAGAGTCTGATCTGCTTTTTTCTTTTTTTGGCGAGCCCTTCAAAAATTTCAGGCGACCATACTATACAATAGTTGACAATTACCTGATTTTCGCGAACTACGCCAGTACGGTCCAGGTTTTCCTGAACAACTACAGGAACAACCGTTTGCTCATCAACCGCCCCAACTACCTGGCCGCGATAAATCAGTTGCCCAACAGCTCGTCTATCATGTTCTATTCCGATCTTGATAACTCTTCAAGGATTATGCTGAGAAATATCTATCTTCCTTATTATAAGCACTTGCGTCAGGAAAGCATGAAAGATTTCAACGCCTTTATATGGCAGATGAGCGGCGAAAACGGGAAATACCAAACGAACGTACTGATGACAAAAAAAGCTCCGGCAGACAGTCTTAGTCAAAATTCCTTAGCTTTAACACCATAGTATGTTTCGTATGACCAAGGTGTTCGTCCAAACCTCGCTTCTTCTTCTTTTATCCTGCTCTTTGCGCGCGCAGCAATATGGTCTGTTTGGCACCGGAACATTATTCGACGGCTTCGAGAACCCTGCACAAAAGACCTTTAAGCTTGATTCTTCCCGCAAGTTTGCATCCAATTTTTTCCTGCCTTATTTCGGTTTAAAGTTTCAGAACCGTGGTAACGAAACCTTCTTCAGGGAGCTGATCAACACCGGTCTGTATGACACCTCTAATATACCTCTTGGTACCGGAGAGATGAACACCGGCGTCCAGAGCAGCAATATCTATCTGGCCACCCTAAAAATATTTCATTCCTATAAATACCACAAAGAAATCGGCTTGTCCTGGCAAGTAAAAACCGACGGGCAACTAGACTACACAAACGAAACACTTGCTGTTCTTGAAAATTACAGGCGACTAAAAAACAGCGGAATTAAAAATTTCGATGATGCCTTTAACAACAAAGGCTGGTTGCAGTCTTACCACCAGTTTAGTCTCAGCTACCGCGAAAACTACACCAAACGATTGGCCTTTGGCATTAAACTAAGTCTTTTAAGCGGCATCTCGCATAATAAGCTGAACATTCAGGAATCGGGCTTTGCAACTTTAGGCGACAGCGATACCATTGTGGTCAGACTGCGGGGAATCTATCAGGGAAGTTTCCTGTACTGGGACGAAGTAAGCAAAAAAACACTTGTACCGACGTTTAAGAGCCCTGGCGCGTCGATTAGTCTGGGAACAACCTATACCGCCAAAAACGGCGTTTTCATCATGGGCAACATCAAAGATCTCGGCCTGATCCGATGGTCGCGAAGCTCGGTTACCGCCAACTTCGATAAACTGCTGCTCATAGACACCGCAACGAACACTGCACGCGATATTGAAAACAAGATCACTGATGTTGTCATTGATGTGCACAAACGAAAACGACATTACACCCCTACCAACGCCCGGGCCGATTTTATGATTTCGAAGCCATTCTGGCTTGGCTATGGGCGATTTAGCTATACGCCCGGAATCATTGCATCTAAGAACCTTTTCCATAAAGGTGGTGATGCTGCCTGGGTCAACAAGTTCCAATACAACGACTTTGCCCTTTCACTGATACCGGCATACAACTTTAATAATTTTACGTCGCTTGGTATTCAAGGCCTCTATAAAACGGCAAACTTTGAAGCCTTTGTGGGATCCGATAACCTGTTTAAAACAAGTTCTGATATCCCGGGCGCCATCAAGGCCACGCTCAACGAAAACAGGGGTCCGTTAAACGCCTCAATCTATATGGGATTGAGCATCAAGTTCGGTCGCACGGTAGAACACCCGCAAAACAGCAGCACCATGCCCGGTATAGAAAACATCAGAAGACGTTAGTCTATCTCTTTTTCGGCGCGGTTACCACGAAGTCTTTCAGATAGAAGGGTTCAAAATAAGCTACATCTTCAAATGCTCCAGCTAAAAAAGCCTCATTAGCTAATCCGCTCATTCCAGCGGCCGAATTATAGTTACGCAAATGAAAGTCAGCGTTCTGATGCTGGATGACGTCTGCACACTTGGCGGCACCATCGCCTATAAAAGCAATGTTTTGTGTCTCCAACAGCACCCGGTAACTCTCCTCATCTATAATCCGCGCAAGTACCGGCTCTGCCTCCTGCAGGGAAGAATCAAACAAGGCCGTAAAAACCTCCATCCTGCGTGCGTCGATCATCGGGCAGATCAGTCCCTGGTAGTCTGGTTGTTCTGCCAAAAAACCAGCCGCCATCATTTTTAGGGTATCTATGCCAATAAGCGGCTTATCCAGCGCAAAGCACAGACCTTTGGCGGTAGACACGCCAATGCGTAAACCAGTGTAAGAACCTGGGCCCTTGCTCACTGCCACTGCATCAAGATCGGCGAATGCCAGGCCTGCTGCGTCCATCGCTTCCTGTATGAATATTGTTAGACTGGAGGCGTGGATGTTATTTGCGGCCAGTTCCTTCAAAGCAACTGCTTGTCCGTTTACGGATACCGCCGCCGAGCAAACCTGAGTAGCTGTTTCAATTTGTAGTATAGTAGGCATCAGATCGAAATTATAGTATAAAGTTTACCACTCATGGAACGGGATCGTGCCCGTGCTTTCCCCAGGGGTGACATCTGCCAATGCGTTTCAAAGTTAACCATCCGCCCTTAAAAGGCCCGTATTTTTTAATTGCCTCTATGCCATATTGTGAGCAGGTAGGTGTGAAGCGGCAGCTTGCACCTAAAAGTGGCGATAACAGCCATTGATAAAGCTTTATCAGCATCAGAAACAGCCAGCCTACAACGCTATTGATCAACTTTATCATGTAAACGTTTAAAAACCCCGATCATCTTTTTCTCGAATACTTCAAAGTCGTATATGGTTTTTCCGATGTATTGAACCGATATTAATAATAATTTAGGCTGATCCTGAAGCTGCGGATAGAGCAGTTCAGCTTTATTGAGGCGATAGGCCTCGCGGCTTCGCCTTTTGATCAGGTTGCGGTCGACAGCCCGCTTATATCTTTTCTTGGAGACATTAATTAGAACCTGGCAGGGATATTTGCTTTCCTGATCTGCCAGCAGGTAAGAAACCCGAAAGGGATATAACAAAAAAGAAGAACCGTTTTTAAACAGTAAGTCAATTAACTTCTTACTGCACAACCGTTCTTCTTTTCTAAATGTGTTCATTTTGATCGCTTATTTGCAGACTATCCTGATCTGCTTACATCCTTTAAAGGATTGCCGCAATCAAAAATTATGCTTTGTGACGACGCTCGTCGGAAACTGTCAATCTTTTTCTTCCTTTTGCACGACGAGAAGCCAATACCCTTCTGCCGTTTGCAGTAGCCATTCTTTCGCGGAAGCCATGTTTGTTTCTTCTCTTTCTTTGCGAAGGTTGGAATGTTCTTTTCATAACTGTATTATATGTTAGACTATTTTTTAAATAAGAGGTGCAAATATAGTTTGATTATTTTCCAATTGCAAATGGAATTGGATTTTTCTACATACCCAATGCAGCCTTAAGCTTCACATAGCCCGTTTTACTCACAGGCAGCCAAATATCCGACTTTAACAGGACAATATAGCTATCTTTTTCCTTGAGCTCAATGCGGGTTACCTGACTCAGATTGATTATATACGAACGGTGGATCCGGATAAACTGGCATGGATCTAATGTGCGCTCAAAAAAACTCATGGTTTTATTCTTGTGAAACACGCCCTCCACTGTGCTTAACTTCACGTAATCATCGTCGGCCTCCAGATAATGTATATCCGACACCGCAATGATCTTGATAACGCCATTATTCTTCACCACCACCCGGTTTTGCTGGGCGGGACTAAGCGCCGCAGCGTCCAGAAGCTGTTGAGCGGAGAGCGGATCCATACCTCCTAGTCGGCCCGGTATTTTCTGCATGGCCTGATCAAACCGCGCCTTCTCGATGGGCTTCAGCAAATAATCTACGGCATTCACCTCAAACGCTTTGATGGCATACTCATCAAAAGCCGTCGTAAAGATCACCGCCGGCGGCTGCTCTACCAGTTCCAGCATTTCAAAACCATTTATTTTAGGCATCTGGATGTCCAGAAAGATAAAATCAGGTTTGTGTTGCGCAATCGCCTTGATCCCTTCAAAGCCGTCCTTGCATTCGGCCACTACCTCTATATCCGGGAAATCATTAAGATAATGTTTAACAATATCCCTGGCCAGCGACTCGTCGTCAATTAATAATGTCCTGAACATGTCTTTGAGGTATTTTAAGCGTTGTAATAAAAAGGTTGTCGGCCGTAGCCCGTGTACCAAGCAGATTCTCGTCGGCAAACAGCAAGTATAGCCTCCTCTTGATAGCTGAGAGGCCAAAGCCGGTTCCACCGGTGGCTTTCATTTCCGGGTCGAACGGATTACTGGTCTCAATAACAAGCACATCATTTTCCATGTACACCCGCATGGTTATGGTAATGGCCGCTGAGGTATTATATAGTCCGAACTTGATCGCATTCTCTACAATGGGCTGCAACAAGGTGCCGGGCAACTTAAAGTCAAGCGTCTCTTCCGCCACAGAAATATCGAGGTTGAGACGGTGACTGAACCTGACCTTCTCAATATCCAGATACAACTGTATATATTCCATCTCCTCCCGCACGGCGACCCAGACCTCGTCGTCGCGTTTCAGCGTGCCGCGCAAAAACGCTGCCAGCCGCGTAATCATCGAACCCGCCTCGACAGGGTTAACGATTGTAAGCGCATAAACCGAATTTAGACTATTGAACAGGAAATGCGGCTGCAACTGGTGACGCAGTTTGTTTAGTTCCGCCTCGCGATACAGGTTTTGCGCAGCAAGCAGGCGCTCCTGGGTGGCCGACTGATCCTCGAGCCTGTACCACAATATGCTGGCCAGCGAACACCAGGCCAAAAACACAAATATGACGATAAACCTGGCGGTAAGCGATAAGTTCAGAAAGTTAGCATAGGTTAAATTGGTCCCGAATAAGGCATGCAGTGCAACTTTACTGATCACAGTGATAATCAGTGCCAGCACAACGGTAAGCCCCAGCACAAAAAGAATGGTCTCATCTTTAGGCTGATAGTAACCGAGCAGATTACTTAAACAAATACATGCGGCAGCAAGCAAACCGCTGGTAATCATACTGTCGCACGCCGATATAGCGATACTGAAATTCAGGGAATAGTAAAAGAGCAGCGTAAACACGGCCACCCATGCCAGCAATATGGTTGTGGCCACCTTCTGTATTCCCCTGACCGATAGCGGACGCCTCGTCATTGTAAAAGAAAAGCCTTCCGCTGATCCATTTCGTTCAGAAATAACTCCACATCAGCGGGTTCATGTACTACGGAAGCGACCTCAGCCCCATCAGCCGGCTCGTCTATTTCATGTATACCGGCTACGCCGATAAATTTCCATTCCATCAACTGGCCCTGACAGTTCAGAAATGGCTTATGAAAACTGTTGCCCTGTACAGAAGCCTTATTGAATGCCTCTGCCACACTTTCCGCAACCATCAGCCTCAGCTGTTCGTCAAACTGCGTTTTATACTTGCCCTCCGAGCAGACAATTTCGTAGACGTACTTAACTAAAAACCATTTCATCGATTCCAAATTAAAAGTTTCTGATATCAATCCCGCCAAATAGCGCCACACCTTTCAGCACCAGTGTTTTACGAGGTTCGGTGACAATCACGCTCGCGCCCCGCTTGTCATCTATTCCCCCGAAAATGGTGGTCACCTCCGACTTGATCTCCCATCCCGCCGGTACAATAAGCTTCATGCCACCAAAAATAGCAACCACGTCGAGCTCAACAGTGCCCATAAAATCTGCCTGTGTCAGGTTTACATCTGCTCCGCCGAAAACTGCCGTAACATCTCCGCCTTTGAAGTTCTTGGAGTACACATTCTGGTGACTGCTTCCAAACACGCTGACTGAATCGAGCACGTCCGGGTCGCCTTTATCGGTCTGCACCACCGGCTCCCCTACAGTACTCGGGCGACCCCACTTTCTTCCCCATCTGGGGTGATGCTGGCCTCTGGGCTTAACGATCAAAAACACACCCAGACTGATAAAAATAGCAGGTATATAATATTTAGACAAGTCGTATTCCGTAACCTCTTTTATGGTAAAAGCAGCGCCTATGAGCACCAGTATAAACCAGGCAAAACCGTGGAATCTGCGCTTATAGCCCACAAGCAACCCAATAAGTATAAGCAGGGTATGCCAGCTCACTACCCAGTCGGGAATATCGAGGCCCAGGTTCCTCAGCAGGAACACCAGTCCGATTCCCAGTATAATCAAGCCCGTCCATATGCGGCTGGTGCTGCTGTTTAAACTTTTATGACATCTTTCCATTTCTTCGTATTTAATGCCTCAAAAGTAGGCAAGCGCCCCGCAACTGGAAACAACATGTCACCGCAGCACATATAAACATCGGTAAACAGTCGCATATGTCCGGTAAAACATTCCGGCACGACTGGAACAATTTATTGTCTTGCTTTGAGCAGATCGCGGATCTCTGCCAGAAGTACTTCTTCTTTAGAAGGCGCAGGAGGAGCTACCGTTGGAGCTACCTGTTCCTTGCGTTTCAGAGCGTTGATGCCTTTGATCATTAAAAATACCGCCAGGGCAAGTAACAGGAAGTTGATACCCACCGTAATAAAATTACCATAAGCGAAGACCACCACGTCCTGAACATTCCGAGCATCGGCCAGCGGCATTCCATCAACCACATCGCCCTTCAGGACTACATACATATTACTAAAGTCAACCGAGCCGATCAACAGCGAAATAACCGGCATAATGACATCCTTAACCAAACTGTCGATGATCTTACCAAAAGCACCACCGATAATAACCCCGACAGCCAGGTCCATGACGTTCCCTTTTATCGCAAATTCTTTAAATTCCTTAACAAAGCCCATAATGATATAAATTGTTATCTTCGAAATTAAGAATTCCCGTGAACTAATAATAATCATTAATCAATATTTGCGTCGCGATAAGACCCCGGTAACAGACACAAAAAATACCCCATACCGTCGTAATAAAGTTATCGTTAGGCAATCGCTCCAAAAGATATTCCAATATCTTTAGCATTACGCCTTCTTCCCGTAGTTATCCCAACCTTATGCCGAACCGTACGGAAGCCATTCTGTATTATTATTAAAATGGTGTTTGTACTGATAAAATATGTATTTTTGAGCGGGTATACAAGACCGTTTATTCGATTCTATGTTAAAACAACACTTACAACAAAAGTTACTTCAGAAGCTGTCTCCACAGCAGATACAGTTTATTAAACTGCTTCAGGTACCTACCGTTGCATTAGATACACGTATAAAAGAGGAACTTGAAGAGAATCCGGCCCTTGAAGACCCAAGCCTGATGATCGCTGAAGAGCCGAAAGGTGAGTATGACGATCTGAACGACAGTCCTGAAGAATATGAGGGCAGTGACGACTCAGCCGATGAGTTTAACGTAGACGACTATCTGCAGGACGATGACGTAAACGACTATAGTACTTCTTATAATAATAGTGATGATGACGAAGAGAAGAAGGAAACGCCTATCGCTATTGAAAGTACTTTTTTCGAAAGCCTGCAGGAGCAGTTGGACCTTGTGCCTCTGTCCGATCAGGACTTTATCATAGGCAAGCAGATCATCGGCAGTCTGGATGATGACGGCTACCTGCGTCGACCGGTCACTTCGATGATCGACGATCTTGCCTTTTCCCAGAATGTAATGGTGGAAGAGGAAGATGTGCTGGAAATGCTGAAAGTGATTCAAAGTTTCGATCCCCCGGGCATAGCGGCAAGGGATTTACAGGAGTGCCTCACATTGCAGCTCAAGCGTAAGGATATCAATAACCCGATCATCCAGAAAGCCATCGTGATCGTTGAAAACTATCTGGACGAATTTACCCGCAAGCACTACGATAAACTGGAGAAAGCCCTGGGCTTAAACAGTGAGGACCTGAAAGAAATTATTGCAGAGATACTGAGATTAAACCCAAAACCCGGAGATTCTAACCAGGTTACGACCAAGCAATTGCAGATCATACCTGATTTTCATATCACCAACAACGACGGTTCGCTGATCCTGACCCTTAACTCTAAGAACGCACCCGAACTGCGTGTAAGCCGTTCATATATTGACATGTTCGACCATTACGATAAGGCTGCCCAAAAGGATAAGAAGATGAAGGAGGCCGTACAGTTTGTAAAGCAAAAACTCGACTCGGCGAAGTGGTTTATCGACGCAATTAAACAAAGGCAGCAAACCTTGCTCAAAACGATGAATGCCATTATGCAATACCAGTATGAGTATTTGCTGACGGGAGATGAACGCAAGATGCGGCCAATGATCCTTAAGGATATCGCAGACAAGATCGACATGGATATTTCTACGGTGTCGCGCGTGGCCAACTCTAAGTATGTGCAGACCGAGTTCGGTACTTTCTTATTGAAATCGTTCTTCTCGGAAGCTATTCAGACCGAGAGTGGCGAGGAGGTTTCAAACAAGGAGGTAAAGAAGATCCTGGAAGATTGTATCAGCAATGAGGATAAACGTAAGCCTTTGGCCGACGAAAAACTGACGGAAATTCTCAAAGAACGCGGTTATAATATTGCGCGTAGGACCGTAGCCAAGTACCGCGAACAAATGAACATACCGGTGGCACGCCTGCGTAAGGAACTGTAGATTATCCAACCTAGCACAAAGAATTACCACATTCTGGTCGTACTCAATACCTCATATACATTGTTGAGTTGTAAGCCCAAGACAATTTCGTGGCTCCCGTTGCTCACCGAATTCAGGGCTGACGTTGTAAAATCGTACGAGTAAGTGAGATTGATCAGTTTATTGAAGTTGACACCCAACAGGGCGGCAAAGGCGTCGTCTTTGCGATAACTCCCTCCCAGCCAGAAACGATCCTTAAATGCCAGCTTCAGGTTCAGATCGTACGACGCTGGCGCCGGCTTTACCTTTTTTAGCATCATGGAAGGTGTAGCGGCTACATCCTCTAGTAAAAAGAACCTGTACCCTGCGGTGAAAAAATAATGGGCTACTTCTTTGCCGGACACATAACCCGGGGCGTTCTGAAGATTGGGATTGTTGGTAAAGGTCATCTCCTGAGAGAGCAGTTGCTGGACTGACGCGCCGGCGAAGAACCGGGCGCCGTAGAGCCATACGCCCAAACCGAGATCTGGTTTAATCTGGCTGATGATGGCATTACGCACGGCCGGGTCCTGTGGATTGTCTTCACCAAAGTTGAGCGCAGCAACGTCTAGTCCGATGCGGGATATGCCCGCGGAGACGCCGACCGACAGGTTCAGCTGGCCTGCCATCTGCATATGATAAGCGTAGGTAAGCGCTGCATCTAAGCGCGACAAAGGTCCGATATCGTCGAGCACAGCCATAACACCCATGCCATGGTGACTCGGCGAGGCGGTATAGTTCTGCATGTAGTTCCGGCTCATCGGATCGTCGCCATGATCGGGCAGCGAGAGCGGATTACGCCAAAGATAGTCATCACCAAACTTCCAGTGGGCCGACAAGAACGAAGTCTGAGGTGCATCGTTTATACCTGTCCATTGCTTGCGATGACCGACCTTCACGTCGGTATAATTTTCTATGCCACTGAGTGCAGGGTTAAGTAAAAAATTATTGAAAATGTACTGGGTATATTGAGGTCGTTGCTGAGCTATACCGTTATAGCAAAACAAGATGACAACGAGTGACGGAAGTATGAATCGTTTCACTATCGTATAATGGTTAGAGGGCCAGTTACCGGTCTGCGCCCGTTGTTAGGATTGATAATATAGTAGTAAGTCCCCGCAGGCAAGGCCTGTTTATTGGAATTCCCGTCGAAAGGGGCCTTGTAACCAGCGCTGTAGAATATACGTGTACCGTAACGGTTAAATACTTCAACAGTGACCCGTGGGTAAGTTTCAATATACTTAAGTATCCAGGTATCGTTTACTCCATCGCCATTCGGACTAAAGCTGTTTGCCGGTTCTATGCGTGCCAGGACGTTGACCGTAACAGTTTCGGTGATAACACAGCCCCTGGCAGAAGTGATGGTTAAGGTGTATGTGCGATCGTCTGTACCGGTGACAACCGGGTTAAGTATGTCGTCACGACTAAGGCCCTGAGCGGGCAACCACTTGTAGGTCAGATCAGTACCGCTTGCGGTTGCCTCTATCTGCTTTTCGCCTCCTTCATAAACATTTATCGTTTTAGTAATGGTCAGTGAAGGAGTTGGGCTGACCAGGATTGTCTGCTGCTTTGTTTCGGTACAGCCATTGCTGGTGTAGGTATACCGGATGGTATGCGCACCCGGACCAGCCAATCGAGGATCAAACCTGCCATCGGCCGTTACACCAGTGCCGGAATAACGGCCGCTACCGGGCAACCCGCGTGTTTCCCGGGCCTGTGTCAGCACTACAATACCCGCTTCCTGGCAAACGCCCGGTATGGGATCAAATACGATCATCGGAGACGGGTTTATGGTCACCGTGATGGTCTTTTCAAAAACATCGGAAAGACAGCCATCCTGTAAGCCTGCCGACAGCTTTACGGTATAGTTATACGTACCGATCTGCGTATATCTGTGTACGGGGTTTTGCTCGGTGGATACGCCGCCGTCGCCAAAATCCCATATCCACTTGTTTACCGGCTGATCGGGCAGCAGCGAGTTGCTGAGGTCGGTAAAAGCGATGCCCTGATTTTCGCAAGCTATCTCGGATGCAATGAAATCGGCCAGGGGGATCGGGTTTACGCCAAAGGAATAGTTATAGATTTGCTGTGTAGCCAGGCAATTGCCTTGATTGGGCCGTTCGGCCTTTACGACCACCTGATGCACTATGCCTGTGTCTGCAAAGGCGCTATCGATAGCATAGATATATTCATAGAGAATGATTCCGCTACCGCTGTTGACCACTGCATTAGGCGTGGCTTGTCCCTGCACCTCTGGTTCTGCATCGAGCTGCCAGCTGATCTCACTTACCAGATAAGGTAAAACGATCTTGAGGTTAGACTTCTGCCCTACGCAGGCGTCCTTGGCATCGAGTCCGGTAATGGTATTATTTACCAACAGGTAATTATTCGCCGCCAGGTTGGTACCCGCCGAGTAAGCGTATGACTCGAACCGGCCGAATCCATAAGCTATCGCATTAAACCCATCGGAGGCCGATAGAGTTGAGCTCATCTCGGTAATATTGAGCTGGATGTATGAGTACTCCGGATTGCTGGATATAACCGTCCAAGTCGCGGCGGGCTGGTTCCCGTTGATGCGAAAACTGGCCGTAGCGCTTGTCTTCATGCAAACGTTAATGTACTTCTCCAGAATACTCTGATCGTTTGAGGAGAACAAGGTGATCTCGCGTATATTAAACTCAATGGGATTGAGCAGTACCATTTCAGGATCGCCGGTTGCTTCGCCAAAAAGACCTGAACATTCCTGGGTAAGTGAATACTGCGCTACGCTGATATTTTTGTCGGCCGATACAAGCATAGCTTCGGTGTGTTCGGTGCTGGCATCATAAAACTGGCCGCTGTTGAGTGTAAATGACGTATTGTTGATCGTTACGGTGGTGTTGTCTTCGCCTGCCAGGATCCTGAAATAATATTTTCGGTCTTTGAAAGGAATAATGCTATAGTTCTTTCCCCAACTGATGGTAGGATACAATTGCTGATAAAGTGGATCGAGCGAAGAAAAGCATCCTATATACAAGGCTGTGCTCCCTGAAAAAGCGGCAAAGCGTTTACTGCAGGAATTGGTCGACCCCGGGTCTATATCAACTTTAACCCCGGTAAGGTCTTCCTGCCCTGGCGGAAGGTACTCATAGACATCGCCAGCCGTTGGCAGGGTTACCGACTGCACCGAGCCATCTTTTAAATGTATGCGCAGGTGCGTATCGTCTTCGGTCGCGATAAGCGTGAGAAAATTTTTGTTGGTGAGCCCGTCTCCATTAGCCTGCGCATAGTTCATGGAATAATAGGTTTGCCCGAGTGCTTCCACCGGAAGGATCAACGAAGCGGCCGACCGTGCCCCCGCATAAATATGTGCATAGGCGGCAACTTTGGGCTGACCGGGGGTTACGGAGATGCGTATAGCTCTGTTGTTCAATACCTGGTTGCTCTCGGCGGAGTCGATATAAGCCTCATTTCTTGGAACGTGAAATGGAACAGCTGTGTTGGCCGGAATATTCTGAGTAAGAGAAAAGCTTCCACAGGTAACGGTGGCTTCTGAATCAGACTTTGAAGTAAGGTATACAGTAATATTTGCCAGGCTGAAGCTTCCGCCAAGCCGCGAGGGATCATGCGTAGGGAACACGGCCCAGAATTCTGTGCCTTCGTTGGAGATATTCTGAGCCCGTACCGCCTGTATGAACAAGGAATTAATCAATATTAAAAAGACTATATTCCATTGTTTCATACCCTTGGTTTTACATACCTATGAAAGCAGGTTTTGACGGAGCAGGAACTCTAACTGCTTATTGGCCAGCAATAGTTGTTCCGTAAGTTCTCGGTTCTCTTTGCGGAGCGCATATATTTCATATGCCTTTTCAATATTAATACGCAGGTCTTCGTCCATCCAGGGTTTTTGTATGTACTTATATACTTGCCCTTTATTAATTGCATCTATAACCGCATTAATATCAGCATAGCCGGTAAGCAAGATTCTTATCGGGTCTGGAAAATCTGGTATAATAGATTCCAGGAACTCAATTCCGGTCATGACAGGCATCCGCTGGTCAGTGATGATCACATGAATATTTTCAGACTCCAGTATCTTCCTTCCCTCTACTGCCGATTCTGCAGTAAAAACATTAAACAACCTCCTAAATCCGGCCTTAAAAGAGTTCAGGTTATGAACTTCATCGTCTACGTACAAAACACTTATTAATGTATCTGAACTCATATCCACAAAATATTTTTGTTAAATATATCACTTTCGGGTGTTTTTTTAAACACCTGTCTATAATTTCAGTATTTGATTCAGTAGCGGCAAACAAATAAACAAACACTGCTGCCAGCCAATAAAAAGTTAAACATACATTTTTATAATAACCTTTAAAACCCTAATTTTAGTAGATTTTAACGGGTACCGTAATACCTGCTAGGGCATAACTAATCGACACATGCATTTTCTTAAAGACAACAACACTTTTCTTAAAGAGGCTATTCTGACTACTGAACTTCAAAACGATGTTTATCTTCCGACATTTTTCCGTATTAATAAGGAAGAAGATGAAACAGCATTGAAGGATCTGCTGCTCAGCGCACCTCATATCCAGGTGTTTGACACAATCTACCACCAGTTGAAAGACCTGATCAAGTCGATAAACCCTAACAGGGTCCTCGACGATCGGTCGATACGACAAGCTATTGAAGCGCATTTGAACGGAACGGACATATCTGTATATGGCGTTTGGGTGTATTACCCCTGGCTTGGCAAAGTGGTGCATATTCTGGATGAACAGGAGTATATTACGGTACGGACCAATCGCAATAAGCATAAAATAACGCAGGAAGAGCAGGACCGGCTTGCCGAGAAAAAAATCGGTGTCATCGGTCTTTCTGTTGGTCAGTCGGTTTCACTGACCCTGGCCATAGAACGCGGCTTTGGAGAGTTGCGGATTGCAGACTTCGATACCCTGGACCTGACAAACCTTAACCGCATTCGTTGTGGGGTACATAATGTAAACCTCAAAAAGACCGTGATCGTAGCTCGCGAGATCGCCGAGATTGATCCTTTCTTAAAAGTAGTTCCTTTTCATGAGGGCATTACGGAAAATAACCTGGAAGAGTTTCTTGCAGGAAACGGAAAACTGAACCTTCTTATTGACGAGTGTGACAGTATAGATATAAAGATCAATTGCCGGGTAAAGGCGCGGGAAATGGGCATACCCGTGGTTATGGAGGCGAGCGACAGGGGAACGATTGACATTGAACGGTTTGACCTTGAGCCTGAACGGCCAATTCTACATGGCTCTGTGGCACATTTGGACATTAGCCGCGTAAAAGACCTCAAAACGAGTGAAGAAAAGCTTCCTTATATGGTGCCCATCAGCGGACTCGAAACTTTATCGCCCCGCATGAAAGCTTCAGCTATTGAGATCATGCAAACCATTACCACATGGCCGCAGTTATCAAGCGCCGTAACTTACGGGGGCGGTATCACAGCTGATCTTTCGAGAAAGATATTACTTGACTCCCTGCATGTTTCCGGGAGGTTTTTTATTGATATAGACGAACTGATCAGCGATCCACCCAAAGAAAGGGAACTGCAGCAGCAGGCTACACCTCCTTTAACAGTGGACGATATGGACAGAATGTCGGCTTCGAGCAGCGTTTCAGATGGCGAGCCGCTTGGCAGTGAAGAACTGGAACTGATGGTAACAGCAGCCGGCCTGGCACCTTCGGGTGGTAACAGTCAGCCCTGGAAATGGCACTATAAGAATAATATACTGCACTTATTTTTCGATAAGTCGTGTTCAGACGCATTTCTGGACTTCAATGATACTTCGTCGATGATTTCCCTGGGTGCAGCCATTGAGAACCTTTTGCTTACTGCCGAAAAAGAAAGGCTGGAGGTGATCTGGGAATACGCTTCATCTGGTTTCCCTACGCATGTGGCATCATTCAGATTCAAAAAAAATAAGGAGGCGCCATCGGAATTATCGCTTAAACTTGCCGCCCAGATCGGAAACCGGCATACCAACAGAAAGAACAGTTCCAGGGTACTGATGGCACCCGAAGAAATGCACCATTTGTCGAAGGTCGTTACAGATGTACCTGGCGCTGAGATAGAATGGGTGTTTGATGTAAAACGCCAGCAGCAGATTGGCGAGATAGTGGCGGAGACCGATTTGATGCGGTTCTTTACGCCCGAGGCCCATTGGGATTTTATCCACAGGGAAATGCGCTGGACACCTGAGGAGGTTCAATCCAGAAAGGACGGGATCGGTGTGCATACGCTTGATCTCGGCATGAACGATTTGATTGGTCTCCGTCTGCTTAAGGATCCGCAGGCGATTGACTTCCTCAAAAAGATTAACGGTGGTACGGTGTTTAAGAAAGTATCCGTAACACAAATGGCTACGGCGTCGGCAATCGGGCTGGTGACGATGCCTACCATCGCCAATCAAGATTTCCTGGAAGGTGGCCGTGCTGTGGAGCGATTATGGCTGGCAGCCTCAGCTTATGGTTATCAAATGCACCCATTGTCTGTTCCTCTGGCCTTCTTTTACAGAAACATCCATGGCAAGGGTGCCGGACTAGATCGCGATACTTCTGCCCACCTAACTGAGTTAAGACGAAAATTCTGTCAGATTTTTGACACCAATGATGAAAAAGCTGAGATATTTTTGTTCAGGCTCTTCAAAGCTTCTGATTCGGAAATGAGAACGATCCGCAAACCCATTAAAGACACACTAAGTATTGGAAACTAACAAACCAAAAATAGATAAACTGCAGTTCCGGGCTTTCAGGGCTGTGGACGAAAGGCAGACCTGCCTTAAATTTGTAGAAGGGCATACTAAGGTTCTGGAGATATTCGGGATCACGCAGATCACATCTGCTAAGATTGACTGGATGCTGAATCCGAACGTTTATCTCGTGGTTGTAACAGCCGAAGATGACGACAGAATTCTGGCTGGCGGAAGAATACAGATCGCCGATGATAAATTTCCACTTCCCATTGAAGATGCAGTGGGCTATATCGATGATCGCATTTACAAGATGGTGATGGAGGAAAACACGCTGGTTACAGGAGAATGCTGCGGACTGTGGAATTCATGGGAAGTTGCGGGGCTAGGTATCGGCAGTATCTTTCTAGGCCGTACATGTGTTGCCATTACCGAACAGTTAAAGATGAAATCACTTTTTGCTTTGTGTGCGCCTGCTACTTATCGAAACTGCATCCGCACGGGCTTCAGGGTAATTGACAACATTGGCAACAAAGGCAAGTTTTATTATCCAAAAGAAGACCTCACGGCGACAGCCCTTATTATAGACGATGTTATTACGTTGGACAACACATTCCCGGAAGAGCGGGAGGCCATTATGGAACTCAGGAACAACCTGGTTATGGATAAAACGGTAGAGACCAAACATGGTCCTATTGATATACATTTTGACTTAAGAATCAAAGGCATCACATCTTGAAGAGGTTTACATTTTTGATCGGCATGCTGATCATGACCGTGTGGTCGGTATGCAATGCTCATGACAACATCGCAGATTCTAACGTTCAACGCACTACCGACCTGGGCGAGCGCGCCTGGTTGCTCCCGCCCCGCGAAGGCAACGACCGGATCGAGGACATCCGAAAATCTGACTGGTTTTACCGGAGCGACAGCAAAGTCATTAATTTTGGCATCTCTAAAAATGCCGGCTGGGTAAAACTCCATATGACTTCGCCGAAGCAGGACAACGCCGTTCTGCTTATAGAGCAATCGAGGTTGATGACCCCGGAATGCTATGTGGTTACTAATGACAACCTGATAAGGCGTGTGCCTGTGACGGCCATTAAAGACGTTCCTAACCGTCAATGGCCGGGAACCGGATTTATAGCTAACCTGCCAAACATTCCAGGCACAGATTCTTATGAGGTTTTCATTAAACTGATGAGCAATGAATTGCTTGTAACAACTTTGAAGGTAGGCACCAAGGAGTCTCTGAGCGGCGATCTGATTTCAAAAGAGATGCTCTTCGGCTTGTATTCCGGAATCATGTTTGTGATGCTGATCTACAATTCATTCCTGTACATCTCGGTACGCGACAGAAGTTACATTTATTACGTGCTGTACATTTTGTCGATCTGGCTCACACAAATCTCCATTTCGGGCTTTGCCAGCAAATATCTGTGGTTAAATAATGATTGGCTTGCGGCAAACTCGGTAAGTGTGTTCTCGTCGCTTTCGGGGATCACTGCCTTTATCTTTATTAAGGAATTCCTTAATATCGGCAAGTACGAGAAACTCCTCTCTCGACTGATTTATTTTAACCTGTCTACCTTTTCGCTTAGCCTCTGTTTTACCCTTTTCGGGGCCAGACATCTGGACTTTATTACGATGCAGCTGGCCACTTTCGTGGGCTCATTGATTGCCTTATATATCGGCTTCATTGTATACAAACAAGGCTTTGCCCCCGCAAAATATTTCCTGATCGCCTGGTCGTTATTACTGGTAGGTGCATGTTTGTTTATCATGAAAGATTACAACATTATTCCGTACAATAATGTAACGATTTATATCCTGCAGATCGCTTCTGCAACCGAAGTCACTTTACTGTCGTTTGCCCTTGCCGATAAGATCAATATCTTTAAAAGAGAGAAGGAAGAGTCGCAAGCGCGTGCGCTTGAAGTTGTAACGGAGAATGAGAAATTGGTAAGGGAACAAAACGTGCTGCTCGAAATCAAGGTAAAAGAACGTACAGAGGCTCTTGAAACAGCT
The DNA here is from genome assembly GCF_030182585.1 of Pedobacter faecalis. Classification (NCBI taxonomy): domain Bacteria; kingdom Pseudomonadati; phylum Bacteroidota; class Sphingobacteriia; order Sphingobacteriales; family Sphingobacteriaceae; genus Pedobacter; species Pedobacter faecalis. The sequence continues at coordinate 1,354,362 of NZ_JARXOW010000001.1, forward strand.
AATGATACGTTGAATGCCACGCTTACTGACCTGAAGGAAGCTCAGTCGCAGTTGGTGGATCAGGAAAAGATGGCCGGGCTAGGACAATTGACGGCGGGTATCGCCCATGAGATCAATAACCCGATCAATTTTGTGACCTCCAATATAAAGCCTCTCGAACTGGATATCAACGACCTTAACGATGTTATCCAAATGTACGAAAAGCTGGATCCGGAAAAAGACCTCCAGTCTCAAATCAGTGCGATCGAATCTTTCAAGAAACGTATCGATTTGAATTTTGTAAGGGAAGAGATCAAATCCTTGCTTTCCGGTATCGGTGAAGGCGCTAAACGTACGGCCGAGATCATCAGAAGTCTTAAAAATTTCAGCCGGCTGGACGAGAACGACACCAAGCCTGTCAACATTGCTGAAGGGCTCGATTCTACGCTGGTGCTGATCAGAAGTACCTTCCCGGGAAACCTTAAAATTATTAAAGACTATCAGCCCGTTCCGGAAGTCGAATGCATGCCGGGCAAGATCAATCAGGTGTTCATGAACCTGATGTCGAACGCTGTCCACGCCATAAAGTCTAAACCGGTACAAAATGAAGAAGAGTTTATCTCCCTCAAAACATGGCAGGAAGGGGATCATGTAAAAATAAGCATTAAAGATTCAGGAACCGGTATGCCGGATTCCGTCAAACAAAAGATATTTGAGCCGTTTTTTACAACCAAGGACGTTGGTGAGGGAACAGGCCTCGGTTTATCCATCGTTTTCAGGATTATCGAAAACCACAGGGGCACAATTGATGTTGTAACAAAAGTTAATGAAGGTACCGAATTTATTATTAACTTGCCTATAAAACATTAATACTCCTTTTATGAGCACGCAGACCATACGTGTCCTGTACATCGATGACGAGGAAAGTAACCTGGTGGCTTTCCGGGCAGGTTTCAGAAGACAGTATGAGATATATACTGCGCTTTCTGCGGTTGAGGGCATAGAGCTGCTGGAGAATGTTGAAATCCATGTCATACTGGCCGATCAGAAAATGCCTGAAATAACAGGGGTTGAGTTTTTTAGGCGCATTTCGGAAACCTTTCCAGACCCGGTTCGTATATTACTGACAGGCTACACAAATATAGAGGCGCTCGCCGACGCCATAAACCACGGCGACGTATATAGGTATGTAACCAAACCCTGGAACGATCTGGAACTTCACAATTCGATCAAAAATGCGTACGACGCTTACAAAGCCAAAATTGATCTGAGGAACAAGGTAGCTGAACTGGAAAAAACAAATGATGAGTTGAACCGGTTTATCTACAGTATATCGCACGAGCTTCGCGCACCTCTTGTTTCTACGATGGGCGTTGTTAATCTGGTAAAGATGGAAGGCTTGTACGACTCATGCGGCGAATACTGGGGCCTGATCGAGTCGTGTTCCAACAAACTGGATTATTATATCCAGAAAACACTGCAGTATTATAAAAACAACAAGGTAGCTTCCGAGAATTCGCTGGTAAGTTTCAATGCGCTCGTCAGTGAGCTCGTTGACCTTTATGCGTATACAGATACGGATACCAAGTTTGATTTAAACATCCGGCAAACAGGTCCGTTTTACGGCGATGCATTTCGCATAGAGGTAATCCTTGGCAACCTGATTTCAAACGCCATCCGATACCAGAAAGAGGATGAACAAAACAAGAGGGTAAGCATCAGCGTCCTTGCTACGGAGGAGGCAGCGGAGATTATCATCAGCGACAACGGCGTGGGTATACTTAATGAGCATCTGGAAAAGATTTTCACGCAGTTTTTTAAAACGAAGACAAATCACGGAACAGGGCTCGGGCTCTTCATTGTGAAGGAGGCCCTGAACAAAATCAACGGCAGGATCTCTGTGACTTCAAGTGATCTGGAGGGTACAACTTTTAAAATATTTATTCCTAATGTCAAGTAAAGCAAGAAAGGTCATGCTGATAGATGACAATGAAATTGACTTAAAGATCAATTCTAAGGTCATCAATATCTCTAAGCTGTTTGACCAGATTATAACCTGTCAGTCGGGAGACGAAGCCTTATCTTATTTAAACAGGAACCTCGATGACGAAGATAACCTGCCCGACTTTATTCTACTGGATATCCAGATGCCGGAAATGGATGGCTTTGATTTTCTGGAGATTTTCAAAAACTTCCCGGATCGGGTAAAAAGTAAATGCCTTATTGCCATACTATCGTCTACACTGGACTTTGGCGATATTAAGCGCGCCGAGGCCAACCCTTACGTTATTAAACTCCTTAAAAAGCCGCTCTTCCCCACCGAACTTCAGGAAGTCCTGGATAAGTACTTATAAAAAAAAGCCATCTTTTCAGATGGCTTTACTCTGTGCGCCCACCTGGGCTCGAACCAGGGACCAAAAGATTATGAGTCTTCTACTCTAACCGACTGAGCTATAGGCGCAGTGAAAATCTATAGTGATTTTGCGAGTGCAATGTTACATATTTGTATCGAATTATGGAAACGGATTTAGCACAAAAAATAAAAAACATCATTTTCGATTACGGCAATGTAATCTTCGAAATTGACTTCTTAAGAACCCAAAATGCCTTCTCTAAACTGGGTATCAGCAACGTGGAGGAGTTTTTCGCACATAAAGGACACAACCAAATCTTTAACGATCTGGAAACTGCAGCGATCAGTCCGGCGCAGTTCAGGGATGCGATAAGAACGGCGACCGGCAACCAGCAGCTGACCGACGGGCAAATAAACGATGCCTGGAATAGTCTGCTGATCGGCGTCCCGTCTAAACATGTACACGACACGCTGCTGAGGGCCAAAGAACGATACCGGACATTTCTGCTGAGCAATACCAATGAAATCCATTACAACTGGATCACAGACCATCTGAAGAATAAGTATGAGATGACCGGAAACGAATCCCTGTTCGAGCGTGTCTATTACTCCCAGCAGATGTTCCTTCGTAAACCCGACATAGCTATATTTGACCGTGTACTGCAGGAAAACGGGCTCAAGCCAGAGGAAACATTATTCATAGACGACAGTCCCCAGCACCTGGAAGGCGCCCGAAAAGCAGGTTTGCGTACCCTGTTGATGGACCGGCATCCTTCGCAACTGCACACCTTCCTGTCTGATCACGGGCTATTATAACCGCCGTCTCTTCTTTTCTTTGATGATCAGGCTCAGCTCACGGCTGGTTTGTCCGGCTATAGAGGTATTCTCCTGCGCCCTTCTGAACAAATAAGGCATAACCGCCTTTACCGGTCCGTACGGAACATATTTAGCCACGTTATACCCGGCGTCAGATAAATTAAAGCTGAGGTTGTCACTCATACCCAGCAACTGGGCGAAATACACATGTGGGTGATTATGACTGATACCGTGTTCATCCAGCAGGTTTGAAAGCAACCGGCAACTTTCCTCGTTATGCGTACCGCAAACAAAGGCCAGGCTGTCCATATGCTCTACCGCATATCTTAGTGACGCATCAAAATCACGGTCGGACGACCCCTTGTCGGGTTGTATCGGTGAAGGATATCCCATCTCTTCCGCACGCTTGCGCTCCTTTTCCATATACGCCCCTCTTACCATCTTAACGCCGAGAATAAAGCCCTCCTGTTGCGCCGTTTCATGATCGGCAATCATTCCGGAAAGCTTGTCATGGCGATACATCTGGTAAGTGTTATAAACGATAATCCTTTCTTTGTTGAACAATCGCATCATGTCCATCGCCAGCCTATCGATGGTATCCTGAATCCAGGTTTCTTCAGCATCGATCATCACCGGGACACCCTTGTCGAACGCTGCACGGCATATCTTCTCACATCTCTGCTTTACCTTACCAAACTCCGCCTCTTCTGCTGTAGTTAGAGATTGCTTTGCATCAAGTTTTTCCAGCAGTGCAAAGCGCCCTATACCCGTAACCTTAAATACGGTTATAGGTATGCGCGGGTCGCCCGCCGCCCGTTCAATGGTACGTATGATCTCTTCACAGGTAAAATCAAAAACCTGCTCATCCTCCTCGCCTTCCACCGAGTAATCAAGTATGGTACCCACTTTACCTGCGTGAAGCTGCGCTATGGTGTGCTCGCATTCGGCGATGGTTTCCCCCCCGCAAAAGTGCTTGAAAATCGTCTTCTTGATAAGTCCCTTAATTGGCAGTCCGATGTTGAGCATAAAGTTGGCAACCGGCGGCCCCGTACGTGTCAGAAAATTGCTGCTGATGATCTTAAACAGCCAGTACGCCGCGTTTAATTCGCCGTTGGATTTGTTGCGGAAAGCGATTTCGGTATCATCAAAATTAATTGATTTCTTGGGAGATAGTTCCATTTATGGATTGCAGTTAGTCGTTTTGCGACAAAAATATAAAATCCCCGCCACTGGGCGGTAAAACACTTTATAAATAGTTGTAAGTTTGTCCTGATGATAGAGTTTAAACTTGAGGGCGAATTTATTCCGCTGATACAACTGCTAAAGGCGACCGGACTTGTAATGAGCGGAGGCGAAGCGCAGACGATTGTTGAAGACGGCCTGGTAAGATATAACGGCACTGTAGATTACCGTAAACGGCTGAAGGTACGCCGCGGTGATGTAGTTGAATTTATGGAACAAAAGATCTTAGTAAGCTGATGGAAACGATTGAAAGCGCAGGCTACAATGTTTATTTTGAGACCGGCCTTGCGCCGCTCTCAGAACTGATTCAATCGGGCAAATACAGCCAGGTTTTCGTTTTTGTCGACTCCAATACGCTGGAATCCTGCTTACCTGTGTTTCAAAGTATGCTGGACGGTTTTTCAGCTTTCGATCTGATTGAAACAGATCCGGGAGAGGAAAACAAAAACATCGATTTTTGTATAGGCATCTGGAAAACCCTTCTGGATTTTGAAGCCGACCGCAAGTGCCTGATGATTAACCTGGGCGGCGGGGTGGTAACCGACATGGGCGGTTTTGTGGCGTCTACCTACAAGCGGGGTATCGACTTCGTCAACATTCCTACTACGTTGTTATCGCAGGTTGATGCTTCTGTGGGTGGTAAGACCGGCATAGATATCGACAACGTTAAAAATATGGTGGGCACTTTTGCCCTGCCTCAGGCAGTATTTATCGAGAGTGCTTTTCTCGGTAGCTTGCCCAAGCGTGAACTTCTTTCAGGCTTTGCGGAAATGGTGAAACACGGATTAATAGCGGATGCAGAATACTATAAGGCGCTTAAGGAAAGCGATTATGAAGCAGTTAACATTAAAGACATCCATCACTCCATTGCGATTAAAAACAAGGTGGTGACTACCGATCCGCAGGAGAAAGGGCTAAGGAAGATATTGAACTTCGGGCATACGATAGGACATGCCGTAGAGACCTATTCGCTAAAGCACGATAAAAATCCGCTTACGCACGGCGAAGCCATTGCCATAGGGATGGTATGCGAGGGATATCTTTCTAAGCTTAGCAATAACCTGACAGCGGCTGAACTGGAAGACATTTCTTCCTATATTACTGCCATATATCCGGCCTACGCGATAAAGCCGGAAAGTCACAACGCGCTGCTCGAGCTGATGAAGAGTGATAAGAAAAACGAAAATGGGCAGATCATGTTTTCTTTACTTCGTGAAATCGGGCATTGTGACTTCAACTGTCAAGTAAGTGAAGCACAGGTAAAAGAGAGCCTGGAGTACTATAACGGTCTGGCCTCATAAATATTTTCACTTTGCTATTGACAAATTAAAATTACTTTGTACATTTGGCGGAACAAAAAAGAAATGAACAACATCACTACATATTGGTTTGGATACTTTTACTACTTTAGTAAGAGCCGGGACTAATATGCATTGATATCAGCAAGATAAAAGTATATAAAAGTCCCGGCCAAACGCCGGGACTTTTTGCGTTTAAAGGATAAGATTTAGAACAAAAAGTTAAATGAAAAAGGCACCAAGAGTAGCGATTCAAGGCATTAAGGCATCATTCCACGAAGAAGCTGCATTCAAGTTTTTTGGAAAGGACATCCAGACTGTTGAGTGCTCTTCCTTTAAGGAAACCTGCGATGTGCTGCGTGATGGCGAAGCCGACTACGTGGTAATGGCCATCGAGAATTCTATTGCAGGCAGCCTGCTTCCCAACTATACCCTGATCCGCGAGTACAACTTTGCCGTGGTGGGAGAAGTTTACCTGGCTATCCAGCTTCATTTGATGGCACTTCCGGGTGTTAAATTCGAAGACGTAAAGTTTGCAACCTCCCACCCCATTGCGATCCGTCAGTGTGTAGACTTTTTCTACGACTACCCACATATTCAGGTTATTGAGGGAAGTGATACCGCCGCCTGTGCCAAGAAAATCAAGGAGCAGCAGCTTACCGATACAGTAGCCATTGCCAACACGCTTGCTGCCGAATTGTACGGATTGAACATCATTGAAAGACGAATTGAATCAAACAAAAAGAACTTCACCCGCTTTCTTATTCTCAAAAACGACCGCTCTGAAGAGGTTACCGATATCAATAAAGCATCTATATGCTTTCAGATCGGCAACCACGTTGGGGCACTGGCCAAGGTGTTAAATATTTTCGCCGAACAGAAAGTTAACCTGACCAAAATACAGAGCATGCCGGTTTTAGGCAAGCGCAACGAGTATTACTTCTATATAGACATGGAATGGTCGGACATGGAAAAATACGACAAAGCCATACGCCAGTCACTGAAATACACCGTCGACTTTAACATTATGGGCGAATACCAGAAAAACGATAAAGTCTGATAAACACATAAACAATATTTAAATTTTTAAACCCCCAAACAATGAAACTACAATTAAACATTCAGCCACTTAACACCTGGCTAAACACGAACAACGAACCACTTATTATCTCTGGTCCATGCAGTGCCGAAACGGAAGAGCAGTTGCTCACCACAGCGCATTTGCTGGCAGACACAGGCAAGGTATCGGTATTAAGAGCCGGGATCTGGAAGCCGCGTACACGTCCGGGAGAGTTTGAAGGTATCGGCAGCATCGGTCTCGAATGGTTGAAGCGCGCTAAAGCAGAAACCGGCCTTCCGACAGCAGTAGAAGTGGCCAATGCCAAGCACGTAGAAGAGGCCCTGGCTGCAGGAGTTGATATCCTGTGGATCGGAGCGCGTTCAACCGTTAACCCATTCACCGTACAGGAAATTGCAGACGCGCTGAAAGGTGTCGACATTCCGGTACTGGTTAAGAACCCGGTAAACCCTGACCTGCAGCTTTGGGCCGGCGCCTTAGAAAGGATAAACCGTGCGGGCATCACCAAACTTGGTGCAATTCACCGCGGCTTCTCTTCTTTCGAAAAGAGCTCTTTCCGCAATGAACCTATGTGGGAGCTTGCGATTCAATTGAAGACCTTATTGCCGGATCTACCTATTATCAACGACCCTAGTCACATCTGCGGTAATCGTGAACTGATCCCTTACATCGCTCAGAAAGCGCTTGATCTTGACATGCAGGGATTAATGATCGAATCTCATGTGGATCCTTCTGTGGCCTGGACCGACGCAAAGCAACAGGTTACCCCTGCAGCGCTTGCAGAACTTGCAAATAACCTGACCGTACGTGAACCAGAGTCTAAAAACGAGGCATTTACCGATCAGTTGGCCGACCTCCGTAAGCAAATCGACAAAATCGACGACCTGCTGCTGCAAAAGCTTGGCGAGCGTATGGCAATCGTTGGAAAAATCGGGGAATTTAAGCGCGACAACCAGGTAACCATTTTACAGGTAAACCGCTGGGATGCCATCATTAAAAAAGGTCTTTCTTTTGCAAAAGCACTTAAGCTGGATCAGAACTTTATCGAGAAATTCCTTGAATTGGTACACGGAGAATCTATCCGTAAACAAACTGAAATTATGAATGCCGGTAAAGCAGAAAAAGGAATTGCAGCGGAGGCTCATACAGAAGTTAAATCTTAATAATGGGCAAGAACGCGCTTGTTTCCTTTATTGGAGAAAAACATATTGACACAGAAATCTGCCTGACAGGTTCAAAAAGTGAATGCAACAGGGCACTGATCATCAGTGCCCTTAGCGAAGGCACAGTCGGAATCGAAAACATGTCGGACGCCGCTGATACTGTTACCCTGAAGCGTATACTGGACCAGCTATCTTCAGGCAACGCGCACCAGACTGTGGATGTTGGACCGGCGGGTACAGCCATGCGCTTTCTTACAGCTTTTTTGCCGACAAGAACGGGAGAATTTACGCTGACCGGCACAGAGCGCATGAAAAAGCGCCCAATTGGCATACTCAGTGAAGCGCTCCGCGATATCGGCGCAGATATAAGCTATGAAGAAGAACAGGGCTTCCCTCCTTTGCGTATTAAGGGACCTTTTCAGCAGCGCACAGATACTGTACGCATACAAGGTGATGTAAGCAGTCAGTACATCTCTGCACTGCTTATGATTGCTCCAACCCTGCCGCTCGGTCTCACCTTGCAGATTGAAGGCGAACTTACGTCGCTGCCTTATGTAAATATGACGCTGGACATGCTGAAGGAGGCTGGCATTTCGCATCACTGGAACGGCAATGAGATCATCATTCCAAACCAACAGTTCAAGGCTGCTACGCTGAGCGTTGAGCCCGACTGGAGCGCAGCTTCCTATTGGTATAGTATTGCAGCATTGGCACACAAGGCGAAGATCGCTCTGCCTTACCTGAAAGATAAGAGTTTGCAGGGCGACAGCCGGATCAGGTCTATTATGGAGGCTTTCGGTGTCAGCACACAGAGACAGCAGAACGGCATCGCACTTGAAAGCTGCCCTAAACAGTTCAGCAACGATCTGCTTGATCTGAAAGACTGTCCCGATCTGGCGCAAACCATCATTGTATGCGCTGCCGCATTGCGACAGAATCTTTCATTTACAGGTCTGGAAACATTGAAGATCAAAGAGACCGACCGCATAAAGGCCTTACAAACAGAACTGGCCAAACTTGGCGTTACGCTGGCGGCCGACGGCCTGGTGTATACCCTGAACTGCGACAATCTGCATTTTCCTGAACGTGTCACTTTCAGCACCTACGAAGACCACAGGATGGCGATGGCATTTGCCCCTTTAAGTCTCTATATTAAAGAAGTCGTGCTGGAAGAGATGGATGTGGTCGAAAAATCCTATCCTGCTTTCTGGGATGACTTACAGAAGGCTGGTTTTACTGTTACAGAAATTTAATTTAAGAAGATGGCTGGTAATACATTCGGACAACTTTTCCGTATCACGACCTTTGGCGAGTCGCACGGTGCCGCAATAGGGGTTATTATTGATGGCTGCCCTGCGCAACTGCCTGTCGACCTCGACTTTATACAGTCGGAGCTTGATAAACGCAGACCGGGACAATCTAAAATAACCACACAACGCAAGGAGAGCGACACGGTACAGATTCTTTCGGGCACCTTTGAGGGTAAAACCACCGGTACGCCAATCATGATGCTGATTCCCAATGAGGATCAGCGGAGTAAAGACTATAATCATAACACCGACGTATACAGACCTTCTCATGCCGACTATACCTATGATGCGAAGTACGGCATACGCGACCATCGTGGCGGGGGTCGTTCCTCGGCCAGGGAAACGGCGGCACGTGTGGCAGCCGGAGCCATAGCAAAACTCCTGTTAAAGCATCATGACGTTGAGATCTTTGCGCATGTCTCTGCGGTCGGCACTATTCAGGCACCAAACCTCACCACCGACAACATCGGCGAACTCTTACAAATACGGGAGGAAAACATTGCGAGATGTGCAGATCCGGCAACAGCCAACCAGATGATCACCTTTATCGATGGTGTAAGAAAAGATGGTGACACCGTAGGCGGAAAGGTCAGCTGCATCGTAAAAAACTGTCCGGTTGGCCTCGGGGAGCCGGTGTTCGACAAGCTCCATGCTGATCTCGGAAAAGCAATGCTCAGCATCAACGCTGTTCACGGCTTCGAATATGGGTCAGGTTTTGCCGGAAGTGAGATGAGAGGCTCGGAACACAATGATATATTTCTTGCTGCCGAAGGTGGCTTGCCTAAAACGCTGACCAATTTCTCGGGCGGCATACAGGGTGGCATATCTAATGGGATGGAGATCAATTTTACGGTGGCTTTTAAGCCCGTAGCTACCATCATGCACAATCAGCAAACCATTAATTCAGCCGGCCAGGCCGCTGAAATCACTGGCAAAGGCAGACACGATCCTTGTGTAGTCCCACGCGCTGTAGTGATTGTAGAAGCTATGGCAGCATTGGTACTGGCAGACCATCTGCTAAGAAACAAAACGAGCAGATTAAATTAATCTGCTCGTTTCTGTATAATTATAATTAAGCACTTCTTTCCGCAACTCAGAATATAGCCGGGAATTTCGCGGCGTTATGCTCGTGCATCATCTGGTACACTGCCTCAACCACATCGTCCACAGACGGTTTACTAAAATAATCACCATCCGAACCATAAGGCGGCCTGTGCGCATGAGCTGTTAGAGTTCTGGGCTGTCCGTCGAGATAAAAATAGCCCTTTTGCTCTTCCAGGATTTGCTGAAGTATAAAGGCAGCTCCACCTCCTGGTACATCCTCATCGACAACGAGCAACTTGTTGGTTTTAGACAATGATTTGGCGCAAAGCTGATCGGTATCAAATGGAAGCAGGGTCTGCGGATCAATGATTTCGATAGAGATGCCCATTTGTGCAAGCTCGGCGGCAGCCTCTTCTACAACCCGTAATGTAGATCCATAGGAAACAACGGTAACGTCTGTACCAGACCTGATGATCTCAGCTTTGCCCAACGGCACAGTATATTCGCCCACATTTAATGGCAAACGCTCCTTCAAACGGTAGCCATTGAGGCATTCGATCAGCAGCGCCGGCTCGTCCGAACGGAACAGCGTATTGTACATCCCCGCTGCCTGGGTCATATTTCTGGGCACACAAATGTGCAAGCCTCTTAACGAGCCGAGTATCATTGAGGTAGGCGAACCCGAATGCCATACCCCCTCAAGTCGATGTCCGCGCGTACGTATAATCACCGGAGCCTTCTGACCCGCTTTGGTGCGATAAGACAAGCTCGCCAGGTCATCGCTCAGCACATTAAGCGCAAATACCAGGTAGTCGAGGTATTGAATTTCCGCAATAGGTTTCAAACCGCGCAGCGCAAGACCTATACCCTGCCCCACGATGGTCATTTCACGTATACCGGTATCGGTGATGCGCAAATCGCCATATTTAGCCTGCAGCCCTGCAAAGCCTTGATTCACGTCACCTATAGCGCCAAGATCTTCACCAAAAGCCACCAAACGAGGGTCGCGTGCGAAATTAGCGTCAAAACAAGCGTTCAATATCTCCCGGCCATCTATCATCTTGCTGTCGTCCGCATATTCCGCATTTACCTGCTGCACGGCCAGCGGACTCTCCAGCCCATCGGTAAACAACTTGGAATGATACTGGTCGTCAATAAGCTCAACCTGTTCATTATACCAATTTAAGAGGTCGGTACGCTGAGATGAAGGCTGATTTGCAGTTAACCGCAGCGCTTTACGCGCACTTGAAATCACTTCCTTCCTCAATGCATCCGGTGTGGAAGCAAGCTGAGAGGCAATTTTTTTAAGCTCACGGCTACCGGCGGGCACCGCCTCGATCAGTGAAACGACAGCATCCTTCTGCACCTTTATGGTAGCCAGGAATTCTTCCCAGGCCTCTTTTTGGGTATCCCGGACAAACTTTTTGGCCGTTTGCTCCATCTCACTAAGTTCCTCCTCCGTAGCAATAGCCGATTCCAGTATCCATTTGCGCATCTGAACGATACAATCATATTCCTTCTCCCATTCCAGGCGGGCCTTTTCCTTATAGCGCTCGTGCGAACCAGAGGTCGAATGGCCCTGAGGCTGCGTAACTTCAGTAACGTGAATTAAAACGGGCACGTGCTCTTCACGGCATACCGCTACAGCACGCTGATAGATCTCGCAAAGTGCCGGATAATCCCATCCCCTAACCTTATATATCTCGTAACCCGCAGCCTGCTCATCGCGCTGGAAGCCTTTCAAAATCTCTGAAATATCTTCCTTTGTAGTCTGATATTTGGCCGGAACGGAAATTCCGTAAGCATCATCCCAAATAGACATGGCCATAGGGATTTGAAGTACCCCCGCAGCGTTGATCGCTTCAAAAAACACCCCTTCTGAAGTAGATGCATTTCCAATGGTACCAAAAGCTACCTCATTACCATCAATAGAAAAGTCTTTAAGGTAATTTAACTCAGGGTTCTGCCGGTACAATTTAGACGCGTAGGCCAAACCAACCAGCCGCGCCATCTGTCCGCCAGTAGGCGCTATATCGGAAGATGAGTTCTTAATTTCCGTAATATTCTTCCAACTGCCATCTTCGTTCAGCGAGCGGGTCGAAAAGTGACAATTCATTTGCCTTCCCGCAGAAGCCGGATCAGCTTCCACGCTAGGATTGGCATATAACTGTGCAAAAAACTCTTTAAGTGTACATATGCCAGCAGCAAAAGCAAAGGTCTGATCCCGGTAATAACCCGACCGCCAGTCGCCCTTTCTGAATGCCTTGGCCATAGCAATCTGAGGCACTTCTTTTCCATCGCCAAAAATGCCGAATTTCGCCTTACCGGTAAGCACCTCCTTACGGCCCAAAATACTGGCCTGTCTGCTTTCAAAGGCGATCTTGTAATCGTTCATCACAATCGCTTTGAAATCGTCAAAGCTTAATTCAGAAGCATCAATCGGGTTTGTCGTCAGATTCATATTTGGCATCATAAGCAATTCGATTTGCGGCAAAGATACACAAAATCCGAGGTATGACTTAAACGCCCAGGCCATTTTATCCGTGGAACGGGTTTTGATATATATATTTTAAATGATTAAATTTGTTAAACAAACATATTGAATATGAAAAAGCTAATCCTACTGTCTGCCTTGTTCTTTGGTCTTGTTATCGTAACAAACGCCCAGAGCAAGCAGGCGGAATTTAAGTTCGAGAAAGAAACGCACGACTTTGGTAAAATCGCTATAAACAAGCCTGCGGTAACGGTTTTTAACTTTGTAAACGTGGGCGATCAACCACTGATCATCACCAAAGTGGAAGCCACATGTGGGTGTACTGTTCCCGAATACACCAAGGTGCCGGTGAAAAAAGGAGAGACAGGTTCCATCAAGGTTACGTACAATCCAACCGGTCAGCCCCTACCGTTTAGCAAAAATGTTACTATAACCTCCAATGCCAAAACGCCGGTGAAGGTTCTTTATATTAAAGGTGAAACCGTGGCAGCCGGAGCTTCTACAACTGCTTCTGCTACTAAATAGGAATTCCAATATTTAATTTATAAATATAAAAACCTCGTTAATCAACGAGGTTTTTTAATTTTGCCCCATGCCAACTATTTCAGATAAAGGGATACAAATGCCCGCCTCTCCGATAAGGAAACTGACACCATTTGCTGATAAAGCCAAAAAAGACGGAAAGAAAGTACACCATTTAAACATCGGACAGCCGGATATAGCCACGCCCGAAGGTATGCTTAACGCCATCAAGAACATAGATTTTAATGTCTGGGCCTATACTCCTTCTGAGGGCACCCTTGCCTACAGGACCAAACTTGCCGAATATTACAACAAACTTGGTTACAACATTACGCCAGCAGATATCCTGGTAACCGTAGGTGGCTCAGAAGCCATCACCATAGCCATGCAGACCTGCGTCAACGAAGGCGATGAGATCATTATCCCAGAGCCTTTTTACGCCAACTATAACGGCTTTGCCTGCATGAGCAATGTAGTCGTGAAACCCATTCTTTCGTATATTGAAAATGGATTTGCCCTTCCTCCTATTGCAGAATTTGAGAAACTGATCACGGAGAAGACCAAAGCGATCATCATATGCAATCCGAACAACCCTACCGGTTACCTTTATTCCAAAGAAGAACTGGAGGCCTTAAAAGGACTTTGCCTGAAGTATGACCTCTTCCTGTTCTCAGATGAGGCCTACCGGGAGTTCTGTTACGACGGCAAGGAATTTATTTCGCCGATGCATTTGGACGGACTGGAAGAAAACGTGGTCATTATGGATACCGTTTCGAAGCGATACAGCGCGTGCGGAGCCCGTTTAGGCTGTCTGATCACTAAAAACAAACAGATCATACAAGCGGGACTAAAATTTGCTCAGGCCAGACTGAGCCCTGGGATGGTAGAGCAGATTGCAGGCACAGCTGCCGTTGATACACCCGACAGCTATTTCGAGGCCGTTAACAAAGAATACACCTCACGCAGGGATACACTGGTAAGTCGCCTTAATGCTATAGAAGGCGTTTTTTGCCCGAACCCAGGCGGAGCCTTCTATGTTGTGGCCCAGCTTCCTATTGATGATGCCGACAACTTCTGCCAATGGATCCTCGAAAGCTTTGAATATAACGGAGCAACTGTCATGATGGCACCTGCAACGGGATTTTACTCTACACCCGGATCAGGTAAAAACGAGGTCAGAATGGCGTATGTCCTTAAAAATGAAGACTTAAACGAGGCTATGGATTGTTTAACCGAAGCACTTAAACAATACCCAGGCCGTACTCTGGCATAATTTTCGTATATTTGTACCTCGGAGTGGATACTCCCACTTACATGGGCTCGTTCTGGATTTGACAGGGTGGCGCTGAGTATGTAAGCATGCAGTGCGTTGTACGGAGAGCACTTAAAAGATAACGTTCAAACAATAATTGGCGAAAATAACTACGCCTTAGCTGCCTAATTTAGAATTAGCTAGCTTTTGTCCCTCTAACTGCTGCGTTGTTAGGTTAGAACCAGGGGCATCGAAATAACGACGCTGGCTACTGTGCGGTGCGAGACAGTAGTGAGAACAAAGCATCTAAGGTGAAAGGCAAGGTCGGTTTCCAGCCCGCCTGATCCCGACAACAGACTGGAAAATAAGCATGTAGAAGGCATAATTTATCACACAACTGGACAAGGGTTCGACTCCCTTCGGGTCCACCGCTAACTAATTAAGGAGTGGTTTAAAGTTTAACTTTACCGCTCCTTTGTTGTTTAAAGGCAGATTTTATAGTATGGGTTCACAATACACCACATATAGCATCATAGAAAACGAACACGACTATAAACACCGGCTCTAAAAATCATTTACATTATGCCCTAAAATAAGACGGCATGCTCAATAAGAAGCTTAGTAGTGAAAGCGTCCTCGTCGCCTATAAATAGATAATTCTCAGATAATAACTACAATATAAGTAGGGGGTTGGTATATCGTTGGTGTATCCATTAGATATATCAACGATATGCGAAAGATATGTCAAACATACGTTAACTATCTACTTATTATCTATTTATTTCGGAGTAAATATCTCTTCATAGGCCATGAAGTAGGAATGTTTATCAGACCATTACTGAAATTCCTGCCTTTATAAGAAACTTCTTTCGCTGATGTGCTATCAGGAAACTTTAGATCTGCTCCACAGCATTCCTGAGCATCCAGCCTTCATTTCCATTGGCTAATTCTACATGAATCCAGTCGCCATCCTCTCCTTTAATCTTCACTTTTGTACCCTCATGGATCACGAACAAGGTCTTTTGAGATTCGCCTGGTGCGGCTTTAATGTTAACCACCCCCTTAAAAACGATGGCATGGCGACCAGCATTCAGGGCGGCCGACTGTGCCCCGGCTAAGAAGAAGAAAATGATTCCGACCAGAACGAGTGCTATCCCACCATAAAAACCACCTTTCCTGAGCTCTATACGGCTGGCAAACAAATACACCAGCAGCAAAGCAAAGCCTGTAAGCACACATAGCACAGTCCAAACGGCAAAAGCATCTGCTGAGGCTGCAAATACCACACGCTTATACCAGGTGTACAGGAAAAACTCCGGCACAGGTGTAATCCGGTCTTTCACCCTCGCATTGGCCAGATAAAGGTTATGCGCTATCTCCGCATCGCCCGGGGAAAGTTTATGTGCCTTTTCATAGTACAAAACCGCTTTCGGAATCTCATCAAGTTTGTAATACGCATTGCCCAGGTTCATATAGAGGTCGGCCGACAAATACCCGGCATCTGCCAGTCGCTGGTACGACTGTGCCGCGGCTGAAAACTGCTGTTTGCCATATTGCGTATTTCCAGCCTTAAACAAGGAATCCGCATCAAGCTGCCCGTTTGAAAAAAAAGGGTATGCAAGCAGCAAAACCAAATACAACAACTTTATTTTCATGCCTTATGCTCTATTTCAGTAATTACGTCCTGTGCCTTGTCCAGCATTTCCTGATCGGTAACCGCAGTCACCGGCGCATATCTGGCCATCTCACATTGCTCAAGCGTAGCGTCTAACCGGGCTATGAGCGACTCGTCCAGTCCGCGGGCGCTTAGCGCCTGACTTATGTTTTCTCGGTTAAGCTCCGCGTATGGAATGTTCAGCTTATCACTCAGATAGCCGTACAGTCCGCGGTAGACAGCCTCATAGAAAGCTGAACGGTTGCCTTCCTGCATTTGCTTCCTGGCATTCGCTAAATGTTTGGCGGCCAATTTATTTGCTTTACGGCTTTTAACTACAACCAAATCCCTGTTACGCTCCCGGTCGGCCCTTCGGTAAAAGATAGCGGCTATAAAAGCGAGAGGTCCGAGCGCAAGCAAAGCATAAAAACCAAACGATCCGTAAAACCCTTCATTGCCACGTTTAAGTTTCACATCACCGGTACGTATGTAAGCTATGTCTTTAGACAGCAGCCGCACGTCTTCCTTACCGTCAGGCCCGAAAGCCGTGATACCCGATCCCGGATCACCTTTGGCGACCGTCACCGGAAAGGCCGTCCCCGTCAGCGTAACATACTTCCTGGTCTCTGGATTAAAATACGAGAACTGAGGGGCATCTATGGTAAAATCACCCTGGTGCCGTGGAATCAGGAGATAAGAAAACTCCCGCGCTCCAGAAACGCCGTTGGCACTGATATCGATATTGTCGGATACTTTTGGGTCATACTTCTCAATCTCAGGAGCCAAAGTCAATTCAGGCGCACGCAGCAGTTTCAGGTTGCCCGAACCTGTGACTTTGAAGGTGTAATTCAATGCCTCGTTGGCCTTCACCGCCTGCTTGTCGAGCACCGTATGTATGGTAAACTTGCCCACTGCCCCCTGAAAACCCTCAGGCTTCCCTGCTTCAGGCAGGGGCTTTACCTGTATGCTTACCGGCAGACTTTTCACTTTGTATTTTACATCCCGGTGGGCACCGCCAAAGAACTGTTCGAAAGGATCGTTGGAGGGCACCTGCTGGCGTACAAGGAAATCCATTTCCATGGGGTCGAGAGTCAGCTTTCCCGAACGCTCGGGAAATAGAACGATCTGCCGGAGTACCGCCACATGATATCGGCGACCATTATGATTTTCAACCACCCAGCGTACATTAGGGTCGTTGTTTTTTACTTCCTGGCTCCAGAAACCATTGAAATCCGGCATCTTACCCGGCTGATTATCCACCAGCTCTATATTGGTGTAGAGCTTGTAACTTACCGTGATCTGCTCGCCCTGGTACACATTCGTCTTATCGGCCACGGCACGCATAAACAGCCGTTTAGATAAATCTTCGTCACTTGCCTCTCCAACTGGCTCCTGTGCCCGGCCTTGTGCACCTGGGGCAGGTTGCGGAACGGACTGGCCCTTCACCACCCTGACTTTCAGCGGGGAACTCTGATATTTCTTACCGTCGGACACCATCGTTGCCGCTCCAATCGTAAAATTACCAACCTGCCGGGCCATCAGCACGTAGCTGATCGACATACTTGAAGTCACGCGCCCGTTGATGGAACTAAAGCTGGACGACTGATTAGGGCCTCCCAAAACCGCAAATCCGCGGAAATCAGGCGGACTGAAAGATTCAATATTCCCGCTGGTCGAAAACACTACCTCAAACTGCTCGCCGGTGCCTACCGGATTTGAGCTCACCGAAGCGGTAAGTCTGGCCGACTGCCCGTAACCTGCTACAGAAACGATCAGCAGCATTAAAACAGCGGTCAGCCTGAACATATACAATCTACATTGCCCTAAACAACCTCTCATGTCTACCAATCTTTTGTAATGCGCCCCTTCACTGGCTGAGCTTTCTTTTTCTTCAGCTTATCCTGGGTATTTTTCTCTTCGTTCTTCAGAGCCTCCAGCATGCGTTCGGCATCTTCTTTCGACAGCTGATCAGGTTTAGGCTGCCCGCCCTGCGACTGATCCTGCTTATCCTTTTTATCTTGCTTGTCCTTGTCCTGATTCTTATCCTGGTCTTTGTTATCCTTGCCGTCTTTGTCCTTCTTATCCTTGTCCTGCTGATCCTTGTTCTGGTCTTTATTCTGGTCCTTCTTGTCCTTATCCTTATTTTTGTCCTTGTCTTTGTTCTTATCCTTGTTCTGCTGCTGCTGCTTCAGTTTTTCCATGGCATAAGCCAGATTATACCTGGTTTCATCATCTTTCGGATTATTAAGCAGGGCCTTCTTATACGCCGCTATACTTTCCTCAAGCTTGTTCGATTCCAGCAAAGCATTGCCCAGGTTATGATAAGCCTTTGCACGCAATACCTTGTCGTCCGTTGAACCCGCCAGCTCGCTGAACTTTTGAGCCGCATCATCCAGTTTTTTCTGTTTGTACAGCGCATTGCCTAAATTGAAATTGCCCGCCGTCGAACCCTTTGCGCGCTCCACCGAAGTCCGGTACTGCGCCTCAGCCTCATCATAGCGCTTCTGCTCGTAAAGCTTGTTGCCCTCACGGATATATTTCTTCTCCTGCTGCGCAAAAGCAGACGTTCCGTAAGCCCATAATCCAAGTACCAATATCACTGTTCTCATCACCATCATTATTCAAATAAACTCCATCCAGCCAGTTTCAAATTCTTGCGCAGCGAGATAAAAAACTCCGCCATAAGCAAGACAAGCGCCGCCAGCAGAAAGATCTGAAACCGGTCCTCATAATCGCGAAACACTTTAGTATCGTAACTCTTCTTCTCCATCTTATTCACCTGTTCCATGATCAGGGGCAAACCACTGTTCGCGTTAGACGCCCGCACATAAACGCCGTTGCCGGCCACTGCAATATCCCTGCACATCTCTTCATTAAGCTTCGTCATCACCGTCTGTCCCTGCTCATCTTTCCGGAAGCCCACCGGGTTGCCGTCGCGGTACACCGGTATAGGCGAACCCTCAGGCGTGCCCAGGCCAACCACATGCACCGTCACATCTTTGCTTCTTGCCCGCTCCGCAGCAGCCATGGCGTCATCCTCATGATTTTCCCCGTCGGTCATCACAATCATCGCCTTAGCCGTTCCGCTCACAAAATTGAATGATTTCATCGCCATATCTATGGCCGTTCCTATAGCCGTACCCTGGGTAGGCACCATGTCTGTACTGATGTTGTTCAAAAACAATTTGGCTGCCGAATGATCCGTGGTGATGGGCAACTGCACATAGGCCTGTCCGGCGAACACAATAATACCCACCCGGTCGTTCTGCAGGTTATCGATCATCTGTGCGATCGCCCTTTTAGCACTTTCCAGGCGACTGGGCGATAGGTCGCCCGCCAGCATACTGTTCGATACATCCAGCAGGATCATCACGTCAGCCCCGTTGCGTTTGCCCTCTTCCATCTTCGTGCCCATCTGCGGATTAGCAAGCGCCACTACCAGCGCGGTAAAAGCCACGATAAAGAACACAAACTTGATCACCGGCCTGCTAAAAGACACCTCCGGAATCACCTTCCGTACCGTGTCCCGGTTGCCCAGTTTGTCGAGCGCCTTCCTTTTCCAGCGCATCATGAACAGGAAGATCAGAATGAGTACCGGCACAGCTGCCAAACCCCATAAAAATGCGATATGTTCAAAACGTACCATTGCTTAAGTCAACGCCCCCTTAAATATTGTATTCCTTAATAAAAACTCAGCCAGCAGCAGCACCGCAGCAATCAACGCCCAGGGCAAAAAACGCTCGGTCTTCTGGTGATACTGTGTCACCGCGATCTTGGCACGCTCCAGCTTATCGATCTGCGCATAGATCGCCTTCAGCGCTTCATTGTTTGTTGCCCTGAAATACTGCCCACCGGTCGTACCCGCAATCTTTTTCATGGTAGGCTCATCAATGGTCACCGGAACACGCTGGTACTGGGTGCCGAATGGCGTCTTAACCGGGTAAGGCGCGTAGCCTATGGTACCCACACCAACCGTATACACGCGCACGCCCATTTTTTTAGCAATCTCGGCCGCCATCAGCGGTGGTATAGATCCGGTCGTATTAGAACCATCTGTCAGCAAAATAACCACCTTACTCTTTGCCTCACTCTCTTTCAGGCGGTTTACCGCCGTAGCGAGTCCCATACCGATCGCGGTTCCATCTTCGATCATCCCGTTGCTGACATCCTGAAACAGGTTTACCAGTACCTCGTGGTCTATCGTCAGCGGACACTGCGTAAAACTCTCCCCGCTGAACACCACCAGACCGATACGGTCGCTGGGCCTGTCCTTTATAAAGTCAATCGCGATCTGCTTACCAGCTTCAAGGCGATTAGGCTTCAGGTCTTCCGACAGCATACTACCCGAGATGTCTGTAGCAATGACAATATCGATACCTTCCGTTACGGAGTCCTGCCAGCTCATGGGCGACTGCGGTCTGGCCAACGCCACCACCATAGCGGCCACAGCCAGCGCCCGCAGCACAATACCATAATGCCGCAGGTACCGGTACGCCCCTTGCCCGGCCTTAGCAAAACCTGAGAAGGCCGACATACGCAGGGTACCTTGCAACTGCCGGTTTTTCCATATATACCAGCCGATCATCAGCGGGACGAGCAGCAGCAGCCAGAACATGACCGGGTCGGCAAACTCAATACCTTCAAACCAACTCATCTCGGCTGCCCTCCCTTATGATCTGCGGCTTCCAACTGCGTAGCACGTACAAAGGCGATGGCCTCAGCCAAACGCAGGTCGTTCTCTCCCGGTGCCGGGACAGCCTTGGCAAACTTCACCAGGTCGGCCTCTGAAAGGATCTGTCCGAGCGCGGCACGATCGGCAGCCGAAAGATCACCATCAACTTTTTCAAGTCCCTTCAGCGCATTCAGGATCTCATCTGTGGTATGCTCCTGTGCAGAAATCCGGAACCGTCTTTCCAGGTATATTTTCAATATTTCCGTCAGATCGCTGTAAAAGGCTTTCACCTGCCCCTGCTGCCATAACTTCTTCGCATTCAGCTCATCGAGTTTTTGAAGAGCCTCCACATGAGCTGCGAGTACGGGCTCCTGCGGCACAGGCTTCTCTGCTGGTTTGCGTCGCCTGAAATAATACCATAGCAAGCCAAGCAGCAGAATAAGCAGCAATCCGGCGCCAACTAAAACCTTGTTGTCCGACAACCAGTCGAGAAAGGTGTATGATACCCCCAGCGGCTGCTTGATATCAAATATCGCCTTGGTTGTGTCTACCTGCACCGACGTCACCTGCAATGGAAGCGGGTCGGTCGTGTACGTTTTACCATCTGCCTCAAAAGTAAAGCCTGGCACCTGATGCAGACCGGGTTCAAATGAGGTGATCGTATACGCCTGTTCTATGCGGATAAGATCCTGGCCATTCTTTAGATCACTGGTATCTGCTTTGCCAGCAGCCGCAATCACGATCTTACTGCTTATGGTATCGGTCAGCGCCGGAAGCGACACCCTTTTTCCCCGCACTACCTCGGCGCTCAGGCGCAGCACCGTCTGGTCGCCCAAGGCAATTACCCCGGTATCAAGCACAGCGGCCACCCTCACATCCTGGGCACTGGCGGCGAGGCCCAACACACAGCAAACTATGCTTAAAGTCAATCGGATAAATCTCTTCATACTACCTCTTAGCCCCGCGTTTTTTAAACAACGCCATCAGCGGCTTCACATAGGACTCATGCGTGCCGATCCTGGCAAAATCAACCCCCGAACGCTTAAAAACATTTTCGAGGCGACCATTACGTTCCAGTGCAGCGGCCTTAAAGGCTTGTCTCACTTTTTTATCAGAGGTATTCACCCAGGCTACCTCACCCGTCTCCTCATCCTGCATCGGAATCAGTCCCAGGTCCGGAAAATTCTCCTCATGGAGGTCGAACAACCTCAACGCTACCAGATCGTGTTTCTTATTGGCGATCTTAAGTTCATTCTCAAAAGAAGCACTCATAAAATCAGAGATAAGGAACGCAGTACTGCGCTTTTTTATCGCCCCGGTAAAATACCGCAGGGCCATAGCCAGGTCCGTTCCCTTCGCCTCCGGCTTAAAATTGATCAGCTCACGAATGATCATCAGGATATGCGTACGGCCTTTCTTAGGTGGGATAAACTTCTCGACACGGTCACTAAAAAACAGCACACCCACTTTATCGTTGTTCTGGATCGCTGAAAAAGCAAGCACGGCGCAAAGTTCTGTTGCCAGCTCCTGCTTCTGCTGGTTCTGGGTCCCGAAGTTGTTAGAACCGCTCACGTCTACCAGCAGCATCACGGTCATTTCCCGCTCTTCGTTAAACACCTTAACGTACGGATGGTTAAAACGTGCGGTCACGTTCCAGTCTATCGTCCTGATCTCGTCGCCGCTCTGGTATTCCCTCACTTCGTTGAAGGCCATACCGCGACCTTTAAACGCGGAATGGTATTCACCAGAAAAAATCTGATTGCTTAGTCCGCGCGTTTTTATCTCTATTTTCCTGACCTTCTTTAAAAGCTCTTTGGTATCCATGCTTATGGAACTTCTATCGCATTCAGTATTCCGGTGATGATCTTCTCTGTCGTCATATCCTCGGCCTCCGCCTCGTAGGTCAGCCCGATACGGTGGCGTAACACGTCATGACACACTGCACGTACGTCTTCCGGGATCACATATCCACGCCTTTTAATAAAAGCATAAGCTTTGGCGGCCATGGCCAGATTGATCGAAGCGCGGGGCGATGCACCAAAACTGATCAGGTTTTTATATTCCGTAAGTTTATATTGCTCAGGGAAACGTGTAGCGAACACAATATCTATGATGTATTGTTCGATCTTCTCGTCCATATACACATCCTTCACGACTTTTCTTGCACGCAGGATTTCGTCCGGGTGCACCACCTTATTAGGCACCGGCATACCCTGAGGCGCTATATTGGCGCGCATAATGCGTTTTTCATCCTCCTTTTTCGGGTAGTCTATCACCACCTTGAGCATAAAGCGGTCTACCTGCGCCTCAGGAAGCGGATAAGTTCCCTCCTGCTCCACCGGGTTTTGTGTAGCCAGCACCAGGAAAGGCTCGGGCAGGCGATACGTCTCATCGCCGATGGTTACCTGTCTCTCCTGCATAGCCTCCAGCAAAGCACTCTGCACCTTGGCAGGCGCGCGGTTGATCTCATCTGCCAGCACGAAATTCGAGAACAGCGGTCCTTTGCGCACAATGAACTCCTCCTTCTTCTGATTATAGATCATCGTACCCAGCACGTCTGCAGGGAGCAGGTCGGGCGTAAATTGCACCCGGCTGAACCCGGCGTCTATAGTCTTAGCCAGCGTGTTGATCGCCAGTGTCTTGGCCAAACCGGGGACGCCTTCCAGCAAGATATGCCCGTTGGCCAGCAGGCCAATCAGCAAGCGTTCCACCATATAGCGCTGGCCAACAATTACCTTGTCCATTTCCATTAAGAGCAGATCAATGAATTCGCTTTCCTTGCGGATCATCTCATTAAGCATGCGGATGTCTGTTCCGTATGTCTGATCCGCTGGTGTTGTATTGATAACTTCTTCCATGTTGTGCCTTTAATTTTGGTGGCGAAAATTAGAAAATGTGCTTTTTTTTCGCAAACCGAATCCGGTCCACGAATGTTAAAATTTGTTAAACTTCCTCGACTAGCGGACGTCCACCGAAATCATGCTGCTGTTCCTCGGGCCGTTGAAAGGTTCCGTTCGCAGCGAAAAGACCAGTTTATACTTACCCGGGCTTGCCGGCGCTTTAAGTACAACAACAAGCCGCTCCGTGGCTCCCGGAGCTATATCAAGGGCATCTGCGTGACCCAGCACCTGTTGAAAATCACCCATTACGCCATCCTTTTTAAAGCCGTATTCCAGGTAACACTTCCATTTCTGTCCGTCGTTACTTAATGAAACAGGGTAAGGATAAGGGTTGGAGACCAGCAGGTCGACCACCTTATCGGCACCCGCTTTCCAGTCACCCTCCATACTTTCCGGCTTAATGCTCAGTTTTTGGTACGACCGGATACTGTCGACCACCGAGCCATAATACACGCCCTTGCTTGTCTGAATGGTATCTTCAGTGCTTTCGCCCCTGCTGTATGGTGTCACAACGTAAGCCCGACGGTTCTGCAGATCTTCCTCCATAGGCCAGAGATCGTACTGGTTCCTGCGGTAGTTCCTGGAATTATAGGCTATGGCATTCGTACTGCGGGTATAATAATTATACCAGGAAGGTATCTGAAAAGAGTCAAAGAATATCACTGGCTTTCTCCCCGCATGGGCATGAACTTCCCTGGCCCAGCTGGCATTCCCGAAATAATAGGCCAGGGGTTTAAACTTCATAAAGCCCTCTACTGGAACGACCAGCGCAAGCCTGACCAGTCCGATCAGCACAATATTTGCTACGGCCAACTTCTCAAACCAGGCCGGAAGCTGTCGCCCCGCCAGCTGTATATATGCCAGCAGAAACAGACAAAGTAAAGCCGGAAGCGTCCAGTGCGCCTCAACCCGCCCTTTGAGGGTGCTGACCAGGAAAAACAGGAATAAGCCGTAGCAGTTAAACTGCAGTGCCCTGGTAAAATCATCCGTACTTTTCAGTCGCACCGCCGCCGCGTAAATAAACCAGCCAACCAGCGGACCAGCCAGTGCAAGCTGCGCAAGCAGATATTCAGAAGTAAAACTGAAGCGGTATACATCCGCAGAGCGGTCTATAACATGATAGTAAAAGGACGGATAACCATGCTCCATCTGCCAAAGAATATGGGGTAGGTAACAAAGCAGGGCCACCAGCACGATTCCCCAGAACGAAGGTCTCCGTAATATCCGGTAATTGGCCACTATGGTGAAAAACAAGACCAGGATCCCATGATATTTGCTGTAAAGCATCGCTGCTACAATAAGAGCCAGTAACAAGGCCAGCCTCCAGCTGTCGCGCTCAAGATAACGCTGGTATACATAAAAGAACAGGATCGTAAAGAAAAAGAGCGGTGAATCGGGTGTCGTAATAAATCCATAGACGTGGAAAAGCACCACAGAAGCAAAAAGGCAGACGAACAGCCTAGCATTGCTGCCATACTGCTTCAGGATCAGCCAAAGCAGATATACAGAGAACGTGCTGCTGATCACCGTGAGCAATCGCAGCCCCAGTTCCGAATGTATCAGCGCATCACCTGCTTTAATGAACACGGCCACCATCGGCGGATGGTCAAAATAACCCCAGTCCAAAAACCTGGAGTACATCCAATAATAGGCCTCATCTGCATGCAGTTCCACAAAAGCGGCCTGCAGGAGGTTAACCACCGTCCATATCGCCAGAAAAACAAACAGCAGCCGGTTAGTTTTGATCATCCGGTAAAAGTATAAAGATAGTTTGCAAAGAAGTTCCAGAACGAAACCGCAACAACCGCACAGCCCTTAGCCATATAAAAGTTCCATTTCAGACGATCGTGAAGCAGGTAGATCAGGATATTCCCGAGTGCCAGTCCGACCAGCGAAATCAGGAAAAACTTTCCGAACTGGGCAATGTACGCCGGGTCCTGATTATGAAAAGTCCAGGATCGGTTCAGCAGGTAATTGGTGCCTGTGGCCACCAAAAACCCAAAGGAAGAGGAAACATACTTCTGGACCCGGAGTTTTTCTTTAAGCAGGTAAGTCACCCCAAAATCCACGATCAGCCCAGAAAACCCTACGATTCCGAACTTGAAGAACTTGAAGAAGAAAGTCTGGTTAAATTCCACAACAGAAAATGACAGGCATGGTGATTTACTTTCAACAAAACTAATATAAATAACAGGAAACTTAACGGCATTTTACTATTTTTACCCTAAAAACCAACATTGTTCAATCTCTTCCATTACCAGACGCCATCTCCCTATTATGACAGCTTCCGGAAGGCCTACGGGTATCGCAACGTGCGACAGATCAGAAATCTGTGCCTGTTCCTGATATGCGTGGCAGGATCTGCGCGGATCGCATCGTTTTTCTACCTGGAAGAACTGAGCAGCATGCCGAATTTCCATGAGTATAGCCTGAGCAACTGGGTGCAGATCTGCGGGTCGGCAATCTTTGCGGTTATATGCGGACAAGCCCTGAAGCGCAGCACATGGACACCGATGAAAAGAGATTTTTTTACTTCGTTATATTGCCTATTTCTTCTGAGCACAAGTTTCAGTGTAAGTTATATTGTGTCCCTGCACAGCGTTAAAAACACCTTAACCGTCTTCCTGATCGGCATCGTACTTACCAGTGTCTTTTTTGCGCTCAGTCTGCGGCAAAGCATTTTTCTTACGCTTTACATCGTGCTGCTATTCATTGTCGCCAGCCCCCCGCATGATGTGCAGGAGGCATTCATGACCGTCATCGCAGGCATTATCCTGGCCTCCGTGTTCTTCGTATGCAGCCGCTATGGCTACTACTTTAAGTCGGTACACTATATACAACTCCGGCAACTCCGGGAAAAGAACAAGGAAATACAAAACTTAAGTCACCAGAAAGGGGAAATCCTGGCCTTTGTGGCGCACGATCTCCGCGCACCGATCAATAACATCGAGGCGCTCAGCAGCATACTCATCAATGAGCAGAAAGAGGGCGGACGCACACCGGCACAAATGATCTTTAACTCCGCGGTGCATGCCAAAAATATCATTAACGACCTGGTGGAGGTAGCACAGAAGGTAAAGAAGCCCCTGGAACTTGAGCAGGTAGACCTGGTGCCGTTCTTAACCAACCTGTGCATGGCCTGGCAGACCAATACCGACGGCCGTAATGAAATCCGGCTGCATACCGCCAGCAAAAGGGTGTTTGCTCAGATCAACCAATCCAAGTTTGCGAGGGTAATAGACAACCTTATCGGGAACGGGTTGAAGTTCTCACCGCTGAACAGTCCTATTCACGTTAAACTGGAAGCTTCAGTCAACACCTGCACGATATGTGTTCAGGACTTCGGCATCGGCATCCCGGAACATCTCCATGATAACCTGTTCGACCAGTTTTCCAAGTCAGGGCGCACCGGACTGAAAGGGGAGAAATCTATCGGACTGGGCTTGCATATTTCGCGGTCAATCATAGAACAGCACGGCGGCAAAATAACTGTCGAGAGCAGGGAAAACGAGGGAAGCAAATTCATTATAAGCCTAAACCTGGCCCCGGCAGGCTAGTTCAGCCGGTACTTCTCATTGCTGATCTTCACCACGTTTGACGTAAAGATGATGCCGACGATCAGGATACCGATGACAATCGCCAGCGCGATCTGCAAAACCGAATACACCTTGGTGCCCGATACAATGAATTCCGAATCATGCATCAGCTCCAGACCCACCGCTTTCTGTATACCCATTAAGGCCGATAAACGATTGAAGGTGAGATCGGCCGACGGCCGGCCCACGTGTTCATAAATATGTCGTGCACCCGCAAAATCGGCCCGGTTAACCAGCGTAAGCATATTGTTTTCCACCTGGCGGTTGGCATAAATCTGCTGCCGCAACTCCTGCAACAAACTTTTTTCCTGCTTCACCAGGTATGTTTTCTCATACTTTCTGATCAGCGAGTCGATAATCATATTATAACGCGCAAGTTCCTTCTTAAATCCCGCCTTGTCGAGCGCATTAACTTTATTATATAACGCCGCCTCAAACAGGGATTTCTTCGCATTGGCGTTTTCCGCCAGATAGAACAGATCGGCGGCCGGGATAAGTCTGTCGGAATACATAGACACGAACGCCTCGTTCATACTCCTGACACTCTTGTCTTCCAGTATCCTGATCAGAATGGTACAAGCCATTACGGCAAATAACAGCGTAGCCACCCGTATTTTCTTATTTATAGAAAAAGCAAAATTCATGTTGTTCCGTTTTACTTAACTCAATACGACTCCTCTTCTACCGACGTGAACAGGTGCGAGGCAAAATTTACGAAAAATAATTCGCTTTTAGCACGGGTAACGGCAGTATAAAGCCAGCGAAGGAATTCGGTATCGACCATATCATCCGTCAGATAGCCCTGATCTACGAACACGGCCTCCCACTGACCGCCCTGCGCCTTGTGACACGTCACGGCATAAGAAAACTTAATCTGGAGCGCGTTGTAATACGGATCTTCTTTTATCGCCTTAAAACGCAGGCGCTTGTCGGCGATATGCCCGTAATCCTCATTCAGTTCCTCAAACAGCCTGTTGCTTTGGTCGCGCGACAAATTGGGGGTCTCTGCCGTAAGGGTATCCAATATCACCTTACAGGTTATGCTTCCCGCAGCGGGGAAATCCGGGAATTCGAGCATCACCTCACAAAAGCGTAAACCATAGCGCTCCTCAGCCCCGCGCACACGGATCACCCTGGCCATGTCACCATTGGCAATAAAGGCGGCCGATTCATTGTCGGGCAGCCAGAAGTAATTGTTTTTGACCACCATGATCTGATCCCCGCCTGTCAGCTCCTCCTCACGGTAAAGCAGCCGGGCCCTGATCTGCTGGTTATAGGTGTTGGCCGACTTATTCGAACGGCAAACGATCAGCGTATTTTCCAGTCCGAACTTGCTGTAGGCATATTCCAGTCCCTCCACCAGCTTCAGACCAGTCATGCGGAATACATCCTTATAGCCTTTGGTCACGAACTTCGGAAGCGGAGTAGCCGCCCCACCGCTTTCCGTATCGCTGTCTTTGATAATCATCTTGCGCAGCTTTGTCGCATTGGCCAGTATGCCCGAACGCTTTCCCTGTCGCACCACCTCCCTCAGCTCTACCATGTGGGCCTGCAGACCAAAGCCGTGGGCCAGGTGATCGGGGTTCAAAGCCGGACTGTCGACGCTGCCTACCGGGGGCAGCTGCGCCGTATCGCCCACCATAATCACCCCGCAGTTTTTCCCGTTGTACACAAACTCCATTAGGTCCTTCAGCAGCGAAGATCCCGTGTGTGCGTTCCAGTCGTCGGCTATCATGGAAGCCTCATCCACAATAAATACCGTATGTTCGGCCAGGTTGGGCGCCAGTTGGAAGGTCATCTCTGGCGACACCGCCGAGCGCTTCCGGTATATCTTTTTATGTATGGTAAGTGCGGTGCGACTCGTATATGTGCCCATGACCTTGGCGGCGCGACCAGTCGGGGCCAGCAGCACCGGCCTGAGGGCAAACTGTCGCAGCACCTTCACCAGCGCGGCCACCGAAGTGGTCTTGCCCGTTCCGGCATAGCCGCGCAAAACGAAGCACTGCCGGTCTAGAGGACGCGAGAGGAACGCGGCCATTGCCCGGCAAAACTCCATTTGCTGGTCAGTAGGCTTGAATTCGTATGCCTGAGCAATGATACTGGCTTTGTCCATTTAGTGTTTGGATGGTAATCTTATAGAAAAAACGATTAGTTTTGTCTACATGAACAGCAAAAATAGCATATTATTACTTGATCCAGGTTTCGATGAGCACCATCCTGAAAACTGCAGTCTGCTCATCAGGCTGACGGCCGACAGTCTATCTTATGCTATTGTTGACGAAGAGGCTGGCAAACTTATAGCGCTGTATGATGAGCAGGAGTGTCAGGAAACGGACCTCAGGCTGGCAGATTTGCTGGAAAAAGACGAAAAACTTAAACTGGCCTTCAAAGAAACCCGTGTCTCCGTTCATACCCCAAATACCATCTCCGTGCCCGATGAGCTGTATAGCCAGCATGAGGCAGAGGCCTTTACGAAGTTCTTTCCGGAACAGCCTGGCAGGAGACTTTACACCCGGCCCGCCTCGGCATTTGGCTTTACCACCGTGTATGCCTTACCTCCACTGGCTGAACGTGTACTAGACCGTATTCCTGGTGGCAGCATGGCGTACGACCATTTGAGTCCGCTGCTGGCCCTGGTGCAAAAACAGCGCGATGAGCAGTTTATAATGCTCGATTTTACTGCCGGGTCCTTTTACGCCAGCTTTGTTAAGGGCGGCCAACTCATCTTCCAGGGCGGTTTTGAAATTGCGAACAGCGAAGAGTTCAATTACTATCTGCTGTTGCTCCGGCAGCAGCTGGCGGTCGGCACCAATGCCACGGTTTACCTTAGCGGTATCATCAACGACGACGACGCTAACCATCAGTGCTTAAGAAAATACTTTGACACGATCACATTCCAAGCGGCCGAGCATGGCGAGCTCGACCTGGAGCTACTGCTGGACATGCCTTTACATTATTATACCAGCCTGCTGGCGCTCCGGTTATGCGAATCATAGGTGGTAAATTAAAGGGACTGCGTTTCAATGCCCCGGGCAACCTGCCGGTAAGGCCAACGACCGATATGGCTAAAGAAGCGCTTTTCAACATCCTGTACAACGACTACGATTTTGAAGCATGCAAAGTGCTCGATCTGTTTTGCGGCACCGGCAATATCAGCATAGAATTCGCATCCAGGGGTGCGGCATATGTCAGGGCGGTCGATAAACACCCGGGCTGTGTGAACTGGGTAAAGTCGGTCGCAACTCAGCACGAACTTCAACAAATCAGCGTGGAGAAGGCAGATGTGTTTAAGTTTATCCAAAACCATAGCGACAGCTATCAGATCATTTTTGCCGATCCGCCATACGACCTTCCCAGCATCCCTGACATTCCTGAACTGGTGTTACAGCGAGGCCTGCTGGCCGAAAACGGGACCTTAATTGTAGAACATCCCTCTTTCCTGAAGCTGGCAGGTAAACCCGGCTACAGTGAAACACGGAAATACGGCAACTCATCCTTCAGCTTCTTTACCTCAGAGATATGAAAACTGCACTTTTCCCTGGCTCCTTCGATCCGATCACCATCGCGCATGTCGACATCCTAAAGCGGGCTTTGCCTTTGTTCGACAAGATCGTGATCGGCATAGGCCTCAACAGTTCAAAACAGGGCTTTCTACCTGCCGCAACAAGAAAAGACATTGTGGACAGCGTTTTTTCCGCATATCCGGGTGTAGAGGTACAGCTTTATGAGGGGCTCACCGTCGATTTCTGCCGGAAGATTAAAGCGCAGTACATGGTCAGGGGCATCCGCTCGGTGGCCGATTTCGAGTATGAAAAAGCCATTGCGCACATCAATCAAACCATGATGCCCGAGGTGGAGACCATCCTGCTGTTAAGCAAACCGGAATATTCCTCGGTAAGCTCAACGATCGTCCGTGATATCCTGCGTAACAATGGCGACGTAAGCATGTTCCTCCCGCCAGAGGCCTTACCTTTCCTCTAAGCACCGTTACAAGCGGCTTATACCAGCAATCCAGCTTCGTCCAGAACCTGCTTTATAGAAGGATACGTGTTCTTCAGCACCGGCTTCAGTTCAAGCCTGTCGAGCCATACCGCTTTGGTGATGTCTTCTTCCAGCTGAGGGGTAAGCTCCGGTTCGCCCTTAACTGTCATGGCGTACCAGTTTGTCTTTTTCAGCACCGGCTTGCCGTGCAACGAATACACATGATAGGTCTTACAGATCTTACCGTCGTTGCTGGCTATGGTTACGCCGCACTCCTCCTCCACTTCACGTACCGCAGCATGCTTCATTTTTTCCCCTTTTTCGGTCTTACCCTTAGGCAAATCCCACTTCTTGTGGCGGAAAATAAACAGATAATCATCGTTGCCGTTCCTGACCAGTCCGCCCGCCGCCTTAATCAGTTCCATGCCTTTTCTGATCTTTTTAAACACGGCTTTAGGATCAGGGCTCAGCAAAACATATTCGGCCCCAGAGAGCTTGTTTACATTTTTATAGAATGTTGGGAAATCAAAATCCTGTATGTCAAGTTGTTGTATTTTCGCCGAATGCGCTGGCATCAAATCTGTTATAAACAGAGTATTATCGTTGATATAAATTCTGTAATTTTGGACCATGTATAATAAAAGTGATATTGAATTAAAGGTAGCTGAATTTTTATTACAAATTAAAGCAATAAAGTTACAACCTAATAATCCATTTACCTGGGCATCGGGTTGGAAATCGCCAATTTATTGTGACAACAGGATCACGCTTTCTCACCCCTCTGTAAGAACATACATCAGGCAGAAACTTAGCCAGCTTATACAGGAAGAGTTCGGTTCAGTAGATCTGATTGCGGGTGTAGCCACAGCGGGAATCCCTCAGGGCGCACTGGTAGCCCAGGAACTGGGATTGCCTTTTGCCTATGTAAGGGCTAAAGCCAAAGAACATGGTACCGGCAGCTTAATTGAAGGAGAGATCATTGAAGGACAGCGTGTTGTGGTTATTGAAGACCTCATCTCTACCGGAAAGAGCAGTCTGCAGGCGGTTGAAGCACTGCGAAACGCCGGACTATCGGTAGCCGGACTGGTTGCCATCTTTACCTACGGCTTTGACCAGGCTGATGAGAACTTCAAAGAAGCGAAATGCCGCTACGCTACCTTGTCGAATTACAATGCACTGATTGAATACGCCGCAGAACATAGCTTCATTGGTACCAATGAAGTGGACCTGCTGACCAAATGGCGTCGTAACCCCGCAACCTGGGGCAAAGAAGAAGAACAACAATTAAGTTAATAAAGCCTATGACCATTATAGAAAGTACCACCGACATCAACAAGCCGGTTAGCACGGTTTACGCGTTCCTGTCCGACATGAATAACCACAAACAGCTGATGCCGGAGAATATTTACAATTGGTCATCTACGAAAGACGAGGCTAGTTTTACCATCCAAAACATGGCGAAGCTTGCCATCCGCATCACCAGCCGCATAGAAAACAAGGAACTGATCGCGCTGCCTACGGAGAAACCTCCCTTTGACGTGGAACTGAAATGGACAGTTACCGAAAATGGCAATGGCGGAACGCTGGCCAAGTTAACCATTGCGGCCGATCTGAACATGATGATGAAAATGCTGGCTTCAGGTCCGCTGCAAAAGCTTACCGATCACCAAACAAGCCAGCTGAAAGCTACCCTCGACGCTCCATCTGCCTCATAACAAAGAAGAAACCCGCCGCCGCCAGCAACAGCGTAATGGAAGTACCCCACCACAGGACTTCAAAGCCATACGCGGCAGCGATACCAGTACCGATAAGCGGTGAGCCTATATGACCCAGCGAAAACGATAATGCGTTGAGCGCCATATAAGCTCCACGCTTTTTTACGGACGACCGTTTTAAGGTCACCGTAGCCATAAAAGGCATTGCCAAAATCTCAGCGATACAAAGCACAAACATGGAGAAATAAAGCACAGGCACGCCCTTCACCAGGTTAAGGATAAGGAAAGACAGGGCACAGAGCACGGTTCCGGCAACAATAACTGTCCTGGCGCTGAACCTGCGCTCGGCAATGTGCACCA
The DNA here is from genome assembly GCF_030182585.1 of Pedobacter faecalis. Taxonomy (NCBI): domain Bacteria; kingdom Pseudomonadati; phylum Bacteroidota; class Sphingobacteriia; order Sphingobacteriales; family Sphingobacteriaceae; genus Pedobacter; species Pedobacter faecalis. Next base: position 1,387,791 of record NZ_JARXOW010000001.1, read on the forward strand.
TTAGCATTTCCAAAGAAAACACCACCACCCCGCTAAAGGCCAGAATGATCCCGATCTCCTTTTCGGAAAGGCTATACACCTCGCGATAGTATAAGGGCAATGTATTGAGCAGTTGTAAAAAGCAGACGGCAAACACGCAGCACAGGAGACTGAACAACAGGTAAGGAACATCGCGGTAAGGCGACCTGTCCGGCATCAAATCACCTTTGGCCTCCTCTGCTTCTCGCTTTTTTGAAGAAGCGCTACCCTTCAGGTTTCTGAAATAAACGAAGAACAGCAAGGCAGAACTGAAAGCCGCAATTGCATTGCCATAAAACAGAAAGCTGTACGAAATAGCCGCAAGGAAACCGCCCAGCGCCGGACCAATAGAAAAACCCAGGTTCATCGCCATCCTGTTGAGCGAAAAGGAGCGCACCACATTTTCCGGTCGCGCGTAATAAGCCACAGCCACCGAGTTGGCAGGCCGGAAAGTCTCGGAAAACAGACTTAGCGTAAAAATTCCCAAAGCAAGAGACAGCACGGTCTCCAGCTGAGGCAGCACGATGAACATCGGAACAGTGAGGCACAGGCTGATCAGTTGAACACGGAAATGACCCGCCTTGTCGGTAAGCCAGCCACCAAAAAAATTCCCCGTAACCGCACCCAAACCAAAGCAACTCAATACAATACCCGCATCGCGTAAATTGAAACGGAGATGGTTTACCATGTATAAACCCAGAAATGGCACCACCATCGCGCCCGTCCTGTTGATCAGCATGACGAGTGTCAGCATCCAGGAAGCGGCAGACAACCCACGATAGGCGTCCAGGTACAATTTCACAAGTTCTTTCATTGGGTATATCTTCGGGCCTGCAAATATAGCTAAATAAAAAAGCACAGCGGCCACCCGGCCAGCTGTGCTTCATGCAGGCTTTATCGCCTGTACCCTACCTAACCGTATCTTGTTTTATCGCGGCATACTCTTGCGTGGCGATCATCATTTCCGGCGCTTTGCGGATGGTTTTTTGCGCTACAAGGTTGTCCAGTTTAACATTCTTCATATTGCCCGCTACCAGGGTGTGCTGACCGGCAGTACCGCTCATCTTCAACACTGCGTCTTCTTTCACTACAGTATACAGATCGCCGGTGATCGCGCTTACTTTAACCTTGGCATTCTGGCTTGCAAATACCTGCAAAAAGTCAACATTAATGTTATTGCTGCTCACCACCACCGCGCTTCCTGCAGCCTCAATGCGGTGCAGATCTTTTACCGCAACCCGGATAGTAACCTGCGAGCTCTCCATAGTGTTGATGTACAAGGTCTGTCCTTTGCTTAGCACCGATGTTTTATCCGGATTGAAAGTCTCGTCGACAAACACGCCTTCTTTTTCACTCTGGCTCAGGATGATCTTTACGTTTCCTGCTACCCATATTTTGTTAAAACTACGGGCAGTGTTGATGCTGTGTGTCGTGTTGGCCGCAAAAGTGGTAGCCATCGAAGAGGCACTTACCATCAGGGTGAATAATCCGGCGAATAATGTTTTAGTAATTGTTTTCATGTCTTTATTGTTTAAATGTTTTTCCGTTATTTTTGTAGTTAAGACGACGGGCACATCGAAACGTTTCAGCCATTTTTTGCGGAATATACCATTGCAATGGAGTTGCCGACCAACGCCCGGATTTTCTCGACCAACGCCCGTAACATGAAGGCCCTTTGAACCTCCCTGATTGAATGCTGGCTCACACTTCGTTCACACCTTGTTCACAATTAAGTCACAATAGGGTACCTTTTTGTGAAGGAAATGTGTCTGATGTGTGTTTAATGTGAGCGAATGCCGCCAGCAAGGCCGCCACTTGACAGGGACCAGAACCAGCCATAAAGTCAGCCAAAACCGTATTAAACCGACATTTTTTCCGAAAACACACAGAAAACCTGCATGGCATTTCCTTTGTTTAACCCTTGCCATGAACTTCAATAATTTCACAATTAAAGCACAGGAAGCCGTTCAACAGGCTTCTGAAATAGCCCAGGGCAATCAGCAACAGGCTATTGAGACGGCACACCTGTTAAAGGGTTTGCTTACTGTTGATGAGAACGTGGTTTCTTATGTATTGAAGAAACTGAATGTAAACCTTAATGTGGTCAACCAGCATCTGGACGCACAGATCCAGAAATTTCCGAAAGTGACGGGCAGCGGACCATACCTCACCTCGGGCAGCAACTCGGCGCTGCAGAAGGCGCAGACTTTCTTAAAGGAGTTTAAAGATGAGTTCGTGTCGGTGGAGCACCTGCTGCTGGGCTTGTTTGCCGTAAACGACAATACTTCCAAAATACTTAAAGATCAGGGCGTTAATGAAAAAGACCTGAAAGCGGCCATTACGGCGCTTCGGGGCGATAGCCGGGTGACCGACCAGAACGCTGAGGCTACCTATAACGCATTGAGTAAATATGCGCGCAACCTGAACGAATTTGCCGAGTCGGGTAAACTGGACCCGGTGATCGGTCGCGATGAGGAGATCAGGCGCGTGATCCAGATTCTTTCCAGACGCACCAAGAACAACCCAATCCTGATCGGTGAGCCGGGTGTAGGTAAAACGGCTATTGCGGAGGGTATCGCCTTCAGGATCATTAAAGGCGATGTTCCGACAAACCTGAAAAGCAAGGTGGTGTACTCGCTGGATATGGGCGCGCTGATTGCCGGGGCCAAGTATAAGGGTGAGTTTGAAGAGCGATTGAAAGCCGTGGTTAAGGAGGTAACGCAGAGCGACGGGGAGATCATCCTGTTTATCGACGAGATACATACCCTTGTTGGTGCCGGAGGTGGTGAAGGGGCTATGGATGCGGCCAATATCTTAAAGCCTGCCCTGGCGCGCGGCGAACTAAGGGCCATTGGTGCCACTACGCTCGATGAATACCAGAAATATCTGGAAAAAGACAAAGCGCTTGAACGCCGTTTCCAGAAAGTGATGGTAGACGAGCCGGATACCCAGGACGCGATCTCTATTTTAAGGGGACTGAAAGAGCGTTATGAAACCCACCATAAGGTACGTATAAAAGACGAGGCCATTATTGCCGCCGTAGAGATGTCGCAGCGCTATATTGCCGACCGCTTTTTGCCGGATAAGGCGATTGACCTGATGGATGAGGCGGCTTCTAAACTTCGCCTGGAAATGGACAGCGTGCCGGAAAAGGTGGACGAACTGAACCGCCGCATCATGCAGCTGGAGATTGAACGCGAGGCCATTAAGCGGGAAAACGATAAGAATAAAGTGCAATCGCTTACCGAAGAAATCGCTAACCTATCGGCCGAACGTGACGAGATCAAAGCGAAATGGCAGGGCGAAAAGGATATGGTCGACAACATCAATACCGAGCTGGAGCAGATCGAAAACTTTAAACTAGAAGCTGAACAGGCAGAGCGGGCGGGCGACTACGGTAAAGTTGCCGAGCTTCGCTATGGCAAGATCAAGGCCTCGCAGGATAAGGTAGACCAGCTCAAAGCGGAACTGGAAGCCTTGCAGAAAGAAAGCCGCATGCTGAAAGAAGAAGTAACCGCCGATGATATTGCGGGTGTGGTTGGGCGGTGGACAGGCATTCCAGTGACCAAGCTTGTTTCCAGCGAACGCGAGAAACTGCTGAACCTCGAAAATGAACTGCACAAACGTGTGGCTGGTCAGCACGAGGCCATAGAGGCCATATCTGATGCCATACGACGTTCTAGAGCGGGCTTGCAGGACAAGCGCAAACCTATCGGCTCGTTTATTTTCCTGGGTACTACGGGTGTGGGTAAAACCGAGCTGGCGAAAGCACTGGCTGAGTTCCTGTTCAACGACGAGAATGCGATGACCAGGATAGATATGAGCGAGTACCAGGAGCGTCATGCGGTGTCCCGCTTAATTGGGGCGCCTCCGGGATATGTTGGCTACGACGAAGGTGGCCAGCTTACTGAGGCCGTACGCCGCAAGCCTTACTCAGTGGTGCTGCTCGATGAGATAGAAAAGGCACATCCGGATGTGTTCAACATCCTGCTGCAGGTGCTCGACGACGGGCGGCTTACGGATAACAAGGGCCGGGTGGTGAACTTCAAAAACACGATCATCATTATGACGTCCAACATCGGTTCGCACCTCATCCAGGAGAACTTTAAATCGCTCGACGAGGAAAATCACGATGCGGTGCTGGCCAAGACCAAGAATGAGCTCTTTGAGTTACTGAAACAGACCATCAGGCCGGAATTCCTGAACAGGATAGACGAGCTGATCATGTTTACGCCGCTCAACAGGACCGAGCTGCGAGACATTGTAGCGCTGCAGTTCAGGCAGGTACAGGATACCCTGGCAGAAATGGGCATAAGCCTGGAGGCTTCCAACGAGGCGCTCGACTGGCTGGCAGAACTGGGCTACGATCCGCAGTTTGGTGCGCGTCCGCTGAAGCGGGTGATCCAGAAACGCATCCTGAACGAGCTTTCCAAAGAGATCCTTGCCGGGACGGTAAACAAGGACAGCAAGATCAAACTCGACATGTTCGATCATAAGTTTGTGTTCCTTAACACAGAAGAACCGGAGCACATGGCGTAATGCCATGAGCTCCGGCTCCTTTAATGCTTTATGGTGGGTAAAATATTCTGTTTAAGCTTTTAAAGAAATACCTAAATAAACTTGATTCGCTAAGAACTTTTTCCCGCTTCGTTTGTTATAGAGGCATATCACGTACTTTATCATGAAAATTGCTTATATATCGACCTACCCGCCGCGCGAATGTGGCATTGCAACCTTCAACAATAACCTCTTAAAAGCTATAGGCCAATATAAAAACACTGTTTCGGAAGACAGCTTTGTGGTCGCCATGAACGACAGCGACAACCTTAATGAATACGAATATCCATCTGAAGTTAAATATGTAATTCGTCAGGAAAACCAGAAGGATTACATCCGGGCGGCCGATTTCATCAATACCGGTCTGGCCGATGTATGTATACTTGAACATGAATACGGCATCTTCGGCGGTGAGAACGGGGTGTATATCCTGCCCTTCATTGCGCGCTTGCAAAAGCCGCTGATCACGATCTTCCATACTGTGTTGAAAGATCCGGATTATATGCAGCTGACCGTTCTCCGGGAAATTGCACGGCACTCTTCGCGCATCGTGGTGATGAGTCACAGAGCAGTGGGCTTCCTGACCAGCATTTACGGGATTCCTTTCGATAAAATACAGCTGATTGAGCATGGTGTGCCTGATCTTGAACCTAAGGCCAACAACCCGGTCAAAAACCTGATTGCCTTTAAAGACCGGAAAGTGCTGTTCACTTTTGGTCTGCTAAGCCGGAATAAGGGACTGGAAACGGTTATCGAGGCGCTGCCTAAAATAGTGGAAAAGAACCCTGATGTGATGTATGTGGTTCTGGGCGCAACGCACCCCGGGGTTATCCGGAGTTCGGGTGAAGAGTATCGCGACAGCCTGAAACGTCTGGCCCGTAAATTAAATGTAGAAAACAACATCACTTTTATCAATAAGTTTGTCTCAGAGGAGGACCTGCACGACTACCTGACGGCATGCGACATGTACATCACGCCTTACCTGAATGAGGCGCAAATCACCAGCGGAACGCTTTCGTATGCCGTAGGTGCTGGTGCCGCTGTAGTGTCCACACCGTACTGGCATGCCCAGGAACTGCTGGCCGATCATCGCGGAAGGCTGTTCGATTTTAAAGATGCGGACGGACTGGCCAATATTGTGAATGAGCTGTTTGCCGACCGGGAAAAACTGCAGCAGATGAAAGCTGATGCTTTTGAATATGGCCTGCATATCCGCTGGCCGCGCATCGGCGAAGTGTTTGTAGATGTGCTGGATGAGGCGATCGACAAGTTCCTCTCGGAGCGTGAGAACGGCGGCAAGCCGATCATCGATCCGGATATGATGCCGGCTTTTAGTCTGGCGCATATTCAGCGGCTTACCGACGACACCGGTATTGTACAGCATGCGAAATACGGCATTCCCAACCTCAAAGAGGGGTATTGCCTCGACGATAATGCACGGGCGCTGATCTTAACGATCCTGGCCTACCAGCAGAACAAGAGCCGCGCAGCGCTCGACCTGCTACCGATCTACCTCAGCTACATTCAGTATATGCAGTGCGATGATGGCAACTTCAGGAACTTCCTGAGCTTTAAGCGGGAATACCTTGATGAGGTGGGTTCAGAAGATTCTTTTGGCCGTACGATATGGGCCCTGGGCTATTTGATCAATAATGCGCCCAACAATTCCTATCGTGAGTTTGCCTCAGAACTGTTCCTGAAATCGGTACCTCACTTTAAAAACCTGGTACACCTGCGCGGTATTGCCAATACCATGATCGGGTTGATGCACTTTTTGAAGTCGCACCCCTACGACGGCCATATCCGCGAGCAGATAGACCAGTTGGCGGTACCTCTGAAAAATGCGTATAAGAACAATAAACAGGGCCATTGGCACTGGTTTGAGGAGAAGCTGACCTACGATAATGCCATCCTGCCGCTTGCGCTGCTGTGTCATTATGAGGTTACGGAAGATAAGGAGTCGATGGACATTGCCCTGGAAAGCATGGAGTACCTGACCCAGAAAACGCTGATCAACGGTTACCTGAACCCGGTTGGAAACGATGGCTGGCTGTACAGGGACAATGGCGAAATGGCGATATACGACCAGCAGGCCATTGAAACCATGGCCATGGTGCTGATGTATTTCAAGGCCTACGAGATTACGCACGATCTGGCTTATATCAAGCAGATGTATCTGTCTTATCAGTGGTTCCTGGGTGAGAATAGTCTGCACCTGCCCCTATACGATCACGAAACCAAGGGTTGCGGCGACGGTTTACAGCCTCATGGCATCAACCGTAATCAGGGTGCAGAGAGTACCCTGGCTTACTGGATATCGCACCTCACTGTGCTTAAGGCACTGGAGTTCGAATACGAGTTTATTCAGAGCAGCGACCTGGTTGCTGCACAGAAGCAGGCCTTTTAACCCAGCGGCACATGAAGATAGCTGTGCTGGCGCCGGTAGCGTGGCGCACCCCGCCACGCCACTATGGTCCATGGGAACAAATGGCCTCCAACCTCACCGAGGGACTCGCTGCGAAGGGTTTAGACGTTACCCTATTTGCCACAGGCGATTCACTTACCCAAGGCCGGCTTGAGGCCGTGGTGCCTGTAGGATATGAAGAAGATCCTGAAACAGATGCAAAAGTGGCCGAATGCCTGCACATCAGCAACCTGATGGAGCAGGCTTCTGACTTTGATCTGATCCATAATCATTTTGACTTCCTGCCCCTCACCTATTCGGGACTGATTAAGACGCCGCTCATCACGACGATCCATGGTTTCTCTTCGGAAAAGATCATTCCGGTGTACCAGAAGTATAACAACAGGGGACATTATGTGTCGATCAGCAATTCTGACCGGCATGCTTCGCTGCATTACCTGGCTACGGTATATAACGGCCTGCAGTCGGAACAGTTTACCTTCCGGCCCGATCCGGATGAGTATCTGCTGTTTTTCGGACGCATCCATCCTGATAAGGGTACAGCCGAGGCTATCGAGATTGCACGGAAAAGCGGTCGACAACTCATCATAGCGGGCATTGTTCAGGATGCGGGCTATTTTAAGGAGAAGGTGGAACCGCAGCTCGACGATCAGATCGTTTTTATCGGTTCGGCCGGCCCGGAAAAGCGGAATGAACTGCTCGGCCATGCGGCTGCCCTGTTGCACCCTATAAACTTCGATGAGCCATTTGGACTCAGTGTAGCGGAGGCCATGTTTTGCGGAACGCCCGTTGTAGCCTTTAACCGGGGCTCTATGCCTGAGCTGATTCGCGACAGGGAGACCGGCTTCCTGGTACGGGATGCAGATGAGGCCGGGGCATGTATTGCCGACTTATCGCGAATCGACAGACAGGCCTGCCGCGACTGGGCTATGGACAATTTCTCCCAACAAAAAATGGTAGAAGACTATATCGCCCTCTACCATCAGATTCTTTAAATTTTATAAGCTTTTCCTGCCCGTATTATAATGCGGAGTGCTTTAACTTTTCGAGCAGCACGTCGAGTTTAACCCCGGCAAACGATGAGCAGTAATCGGACAATCCGTAAGGGATGATCAATTCACCGTTGTGGATGATCGCCCCGCAGGAATATAATACGTTTGGTACATAGCCCTCACGCTCGTCATTGTTAGGAATAACCAAAGGCTCACGCAGGCGCCCTATTTCGATAGACGGATCGTTCAGGTCGAACAGACTTGCACCCAGACAATAGCGGCGCATTGGTCCGACGCCATGCGTAATCACAAGCCAGCCGGCTTCCGTTTCTATAGGTGAACCGCAGTTACCGATCTGGATAAACTCCCAGGAGAACTTAGGCTCCTGCAGTTTAACCGGGTTGTCCCACACGGTGAGCTTGTCGGAATACATGAGATAATTATTGCAGCCGTCGATACGCGACATCATGACGTATTTACCATTGATCTTCCTCGGAAACAGTGCCAGGTTCTTGTTCTGCGCACCTACACCGTGCAGGGGACTGATCTTGAAATCGTAAAAGTCGGTCGTTTGCAGCAGCTTAGGCATAATCATCGCTCCGTCGAACGCCGTATAAGTGGCGTAGTAAATCACGGAACCATCATCCTTGATAAAGCGCACAAAGCGGGCATCTTCTATACCTTTGCGCTCAAATTCGGAGATCGGGAAGATGACACGGTCGGAGATATCGGTATCCCTTGAGAAACTGATCTCATGATAGGTGTCCGACAGCCACAGGATCTTGTCGTATTCGAGCTTACGAACATCGTTTTCATTCAGGTTCTTACCATCGAGGATAATCTTCCTAAGCGTGGCATAATCAAACTTGTCTTCCAGCTTCTGCCCTACCTCATCGAGTATTTCAATATCAATCTTGGAGTCGGCCGCCTTTTTAAGGAATAGCCTCTTATTGTACACGGCATTCTTGATAACCTCCGCTTCGTCGATATAATTCCCGGCAGGGATCACCGTAATGTTGTGATTGCGGTCGATAAGCGCACGCCGGAAGATCACAGAAGAGATATGTCCTTCCCCAACGGCACGGAAACTGATGATTACACGCTTTTCACCTTCTACCAGGTCCGACTGATCAGGATCTTCTACCACAGAAGGGTTAAAGAAAGCGGCCGATTCGATCGAATATTCGTGGGTAAAATAGGAACCGAGAAGCAGCTTGCGGTCTTTGTCGATATCATCAAAATCGAAACCTGCCTCCGCAATAGCGTTCTTGACCCGCTTGCAGTGCCTGGTAAGGATCTTGGTAATGTTTCTATGCCGCTTGGAATACTCCTGAAGCAGGGGCGATATAAGCCCGAACACTTCCTGGTCGGTAAGCTGCATGACGCGTTTAACAACATCTATTGCACGTTCCTGTCCGTTAAAAAAGAACCGGGCAATAACGCGTTTGGGATCTGGATATACTTTTACTGGTTTACGTTCAATTTGAATTCTCATAGGGTATAAACGAATATGCTAACGTTTTTGTTCTATCTCCCGGTCCATCTCTGTAATATTCACCTGGCTGGCCGACGAGAAATCGCCTATCAGGTATTTGTTGAAATGATCGGCCAGTTTCCAGAAGGTATATTCGGTAAGATCGCCGAAGGCATGGCGCTGTCCGGGTACAATAACGAATTCAAAACGCTTGCCGGCTTTCATCAGTGCATTGGCCACCCTGATGGTATTTGCGGGGTGTACATTGTTATCGATGTCGCCGGTCATAAGCAGCAGGTGGCCCTTCAGGTTTTTGGCCAGGTCAGGGTTTTTGTCGATGCTGTATTTGAAGGTAGTATCGCCCTTGGCGGTAACAACCTCAGTTACCCCATGGTGCTTTTCGCTCCACCATCTGTTATAAATACTGTTGTCGTGATTGCCCGCATTGGAAACCGCAGCCTTGAAGAAGTCGGGGTACACCAGCATGGCGGCGGTAGACATGAACCCGCCTCCGGAATGCCCGGTAATGCCCACACGTGTGCCGTCGATGAATTTATGGCGGTCGGCCAACTGCTCAACAGCCGCTTTCTTATCGGCCAAACCATAATCCCTCAGGTTGCCGTAGCCATAGGTATGGTAACGCTTAGACCTGGCCGGGTTACCTCCCCTGTTGCCTACCGTGATCACGATATACCCAAACTGCGCCAGGCGGTCGGTACGATCCATACTCTTGCTGAATGACTTGTTCACAGCCTCGGTCTGCGGACCCGGGTATACATACTCGATGATGGGATATTTCTTATTCGGATCGAAATCGAAGGGCTTGTACATTACCCCGTATATATCCGTGATGCCGTCGTCGGCCTTCACTTTAAACGGCTCGGGAAACTTGTAACCGGTCTGCATCAGCAGGGAGAGGTCGGCCGTTTCCAGGTCCATGATGCGGCGACCGTTATTGTCCATCAGGACGGTCTTAGGCACGGTATTGACCCTCGAGAAATTGTTGACGAAGAACCTGTTGCTATCGTCCATACTTACCGCGTGGTCGAAGTCGCCCGGGTTAAGCAGTTTCATGCCTGAGCCATCGAAATTGATGCGGTACAGGTGGTAGTAGTAAGGGTCTTCGTTGGGCTCTCGACCGTTGGCCATGAAGTACAGCACACGGTTTTTCTCATCGATATTGACGATGCTCTCGCAATGGAAAGCGCCTTTGGTGATCTGGTTTTTAAGTTTGCCGTTCCCGTCGTACAGGTAGAAATGTGCCCAGCCGTCGCGCTCCGACCAGTGGATGACTTCGTTACCGCCGTTTACAAGACCCGGGCGGTTCACTTCCACATAGGTGTTAAACCGTTCTTCGATTAGCGGGGTTACAGTGCCTGTGTTGATGTCGACCGTGCAGATGTCGATCCGCTTCAAATCACGGCTTGTTCTTGAAAAGTAGATCTTCCTGTTCGTTCCCAGCCAGAGCGAAGGGCGAAACTCATTGTCGCGGTCCTTATTGAGCAAAGGCGCGCTCCAAACACTTACGCTCTGATCCTTGAAGGCAGCGGTGTTCAGCATTTTACCCGTTTTGGCTGCAAAGTCGAACAACCAGATCTCATCTCTTGGTGCTTCGGCCTCGCCCGGCATCTGGTATTTGTAGGTTTCTAAGGTTGGCCTGCCTGGGGCAACGTTATTAATGACCCAAAGATCTTTTACCTTGCGGGAATCTGTGCGGTTCATCACAAAGTATTTGGCGTCGGGCGACCACAGCACGTAGGCCCTGCGGCGCTTCTTGTCGTTCTTTACAACCTCCTCGTTATTCTCGCCGTCGCCGTTACTGCCGTAGGGATAGAACTTCAAACCATCTTTGGTCAGCTGATGCTCTACAATAGTGCTGTCGTCTTCATTTTTGACTGCCTTTTTGTAGTTCTCCTTATCCATCCAGTAGAGGTTGTAGTTGCGGGTGAAGATAATCGCAGAAGAATCCGGCGCTACGGAGCCCCAGGAGGGTTTCGCCTTAGGCTTGGTGTAATTGGGTATTTCGGTCAGCCTGGCAGTGGCGATATCGTAATTGAAATAGAAGATTTTCTTCTGCATGGAGTCGGCCGCCTTTTTATCTTTCCGGTCCTTTTTCAACTCATCAATGGTGCTCCTTACCTCAAAGCTGATCTGCTTCTCGTCTTCCGAGAACTTCAGGTTCTCCAGCGGGAGGTGCAGGGCGTCAAACGGGTCGCGAATGATCGCAGTGATCTCGGCGGCCAGTTTGGCATTATCGAACAGTTTCTGCTTTCTGCGTGCTGCCGGGTCTACAATGTACCAGTGCTTGCCCGACGGTGTTTCGTACTCGTACCAGAAGCGCGTGCTCCGCTTCAACCAATGTGGGTCTACAGCGGTAGAATACACAAGTTTGCGGAGTTTGTTGGGTGAAAAACGGGAAGCAAGCTGGTAATTTGCCTTTGGAACAGGTGCCTCCGTTTCGGTGATCGTAAAGGTTTTGGTTTGTGCGGCGGCAGTAAAGCCTATGCTCATACCCATTAAAATGAGCAGGTAGGATTTCTTCATTTGTTTAGTAAAAATTGATTGACTAAATTATCGAATATTACATTTCAAGCTGATCTTTATTTGTAATAAAAATGATAGTTTTGCGCGTAAACAATCACCGATGAAACACAAACTTTTAATGCTGCTTGCGGCAACTGCAATCTTAACTGCGGGATGCCAGTCTAAATCTCAAACCAGCTCCGGGGCCGCTCAGGAACAGACTGCTGAAGGGGAAGCAAAACAAGATTCTGTTGCGACGCCGGCGGGTACTGACCAACCTAACGCAGCCAATATTGATATAGAAAAAATTAAGGTTGCAGACCCGGCGACCATCCTCGCGCGCAAACAGGTGCCCATTTTATGTTACCACCAGGTACGTAACTGGCGGCCTACCGACGGCAAGGTTGGAAAGGATTATATCGTTGAGGTGCAGAACTTCAAAGATCAGATCAAGATGCTGGCCGACAGCGGGTACCAGTCTATCCTTCCCGATCAGTTGTATGCCTACCTAAATACCGGTGCGCCCCTGCCTGAAAAGCCGATCATGTTTACGTTTGATGATACCGACCTGGATCAGTTTACCGTGGCTGCACCAACACTAAAGAAATATGGCTTTAAGGCGGTGTATTTCATCATGACGGTAACCATAGGCAAGAAAGGGAAGTTTGTGCACTATATGGACAGCGATCAGATCAAGCAATTGTCGGACGAGGGCAATGTGATCGGCAGCCATACCTACGACCATAAGAACTTCAAGAAATATGCGGGTAAGGACTGGGAGGAACAGTTGGACAAGCCAACCAAGCGCCTGGAAGAGATCACCGGCAAGAAAATTTACACCTTCGCCTATCCTTTCGGACTGTGGAATGCGGAAGGTATTCCGGAGCTGAAGAAACGTGGATTTAAGATGGCTTTCTCACTGGCTGATAAACGCGACCAGAAGGATCCGTTGTTCACCATCAGAAGGATCATCGCCAGCGGTTACTGGAGCCCTAAAACCCTGCACAACAGCATTAAGAACAGCTTTTAATTTCGTAGCTTCTGCCATTGAAAGCCAGGTGATCGCCTGGCTTTTTTTGCATCAGCGCGGCGCCAATGGGCGATACCGGTGACACGGCGAAGATGCTATGCCCCGCAGCGTTAAGCTGACCTGCACTGATGCTGATGTAAAACAGACCGTTACTGGTTTCTACCAAACTGCCATGCCTGACGGCCTCTGCTGCAGCCGGGCCCGGCGTTAGCGACGAAAGGATGCGCTGCTGTTCTTCTGCATCCATAAGCAGGCGCTTGTTGCGGTCAATTTCCTGCTGCATCATTTCGCGGCTGGTCTCATATTTATCGCCCGCGCTGCTCTTGGTATCGTCGTTGCTCGATTCACGGGCCTGGTTAAGCGCCGTTCGCGCAGTTTCGATCCTTTGCGCAACAAAATCCAGGCAGGCCTGATAAGCCGCTTGTTTTATGATCTCTGCCTGTTCCATTATTCCTCCACCCATGTGATTTTTTCGGCGATCGGTCTCCGCGCGGCTGTTCTTTCCGGTTCGTTATGATAGCCCAGGTAAAACAGACCGTAGCACTTTTCGTTAGCACCGAGGCTAAGGAAATCGCGCAGTTGTTCGATGGTACCCGGCGAACTCCAATACCCCCCTACTTTCAGGGCTTCGGCAGTAAGCGCCATATTTTGTACCGCACAGGCAAGCGCTGCCAGCTCTTCCCACTCAGGTACTTTATCGGAATGCAGTTGCAGGTTGAGCGCAATGATGGCACTGGCCTGGTCTGCCTTCTCGGTAATGCTGTCGTACTTTTTCTGCAGAAACTGATGTGCGGGCGTGGTTTCACGATAAAGCCGGGCCATCTCTTCGCCCAGACGGGCTTTCCCTTCTTTGCGGTAAACGGTGAACCGCCAGGGCTCTGTAAGTTTGTGTGTTGGCGCATAATTGGCGCTTTCCAGGATCTGTTGAATTACCTCTGCGGGTACTTCTTCCCTGGTATAACTCACCGGAAAAATGCTTCTGCGACGTCTGATCACGTCGGAAACAACTTCTATTTCAGTTTTCATTTGATCTTCTTTAGTTGCAGCCTCACTTGTTTGGCCCTTGCAAAGAACGCTATACTTTCGATGTCGGTCAAATAGTCTATTGTTTCCATAAGGTCATCTTTGATCCAGCGATAGCGTGGCGCCAGGTTGGCCAGCGCCTGCATGCAGTGTACTTTACTGGCAACGAGCACTTCCGGCGTAACGAGCCTTGTGAAAAGCACATCGATGACGGGTTCAAAGTCGGTCGTTTCTACCAGCTCCCGGTAAAGAGGGTGTGCATTTTTGGCGGTCAGAAGCGCCACCATCTTGGTATAATGCCGCATGGCGGAATGGTTTTGCTGCTCCGCAAGGTGTTCAAGCAGGGTTTTAACATGCGGGGCAAAGCGTTCAGGCTCATGAACCATGAGGTATTCCAGCATCCATGCCGCCCGGAAAGCAATCTCTTTCCGCTTGTGAAAACTGATGTCGAAGAGGTAGGGAATACTCACCTCCTGATCTTTGAGTACCGCCGTACAATGCGCCACCAAATGGGTCTTGTCGGCCGTATCCAGTAATGCTATTAAACTCTGCCTGTCCAAATCGGGAAACCTTAGACCCAAACTTAGTTATAAAATATGATTACCTTTGCAGCTTATTTTTTCAGCAATATGATTTCAGTATCCAATTTATCCCTCCGCTACGGAAAGCGAACTTTATTTGAAGATGTTAACGTTAAGTTTACCCAGGGCAACTGCTACGGCGTTATCGGTGCTAACGGTGCGGGTAAGTCGACCTTCCTGAAGATCCTTTCGGGCGAGGTAAGTCCGACTACCGGAAGCGTAGCCTTTACTCCCGGCGAACGTATGGCTGTATTGAAGCAGAACCACTACGAGTTTGACGAGTATCCGGTGATCGAAACCGTGATGATGGGCCATAAGGAACTGTACGACATCATGAAAGAAAAGGATGCGATCTATCTGAAAGAGGATTTTACGGATAAAGACGGCGAGCGTGCCGGCGAACTGGAGAACAGGTTTGCCGAGATGGACGGATGGAACATGGAGAGCAATGCGGCAACGATGCTGAGCAACCTGGGTATTAAGGAAGAACATCACTATAAGCAGTTAAAGGAACTGGATGGTAACCAGAAAGTGCGTGTGCTCCTGGCCCAGGCGCTATTTGGCGATCCGGATATCCTTTTGCTGGATGAGCCGACCAACGACCTTGACATTGAGACAATTGCATGGCTGGAGAACTTCCTGGCCGACTATCAGAATATCGTTCTTGTGGTATCGCACGACAGGCACTTCCTGGATGCGGTCTGTACGCATATTGTCGATATCGATTTCAGCAAACTGAACATCTATTCGGGTAATTACAGCTTCTGGTATGAATCCAGCCAGCTTGCCCTGAAACAGCGCAGCGACCAGAACAAGAAACTGGAAGAAAAAGTAAAAGAACTTCAGGAGTTTATTCAGCGGTTCAGTGCGAATGCCTCGAAATCGCGGCAGGCGACTTCCCGTAAAAAGGCGCTGGATAAGATCGATATTTCAGAGATCAAGGCTTCGAGCCGTAAGTACCCGGCTATCCTGTTCAACAACACAGGCCGTGAGGCAGGTGATCAGATATTGCAGGTAGAAAAACTTTCCTGCACACTGAACGGCGAGGTGATGTTTAAGGATGTGACCTTTATGGTGAACAAGGGCGACAAGATTGCGATACTGTCGCAAAACAGCCTGGCAACGACTGCTTTCTACAATGTGCTTACCGGTCGCGAGCCCAACTACAGCGGGGAGTTTAAGTTTGGCGTTACCATCAACGTGGCCGACATCCCGAACGATAACTCACAGTACTTTGAAGGCAAGGATGAAAACCTGGTGGATTGGCTGCGTGAATACTCTGGTACCGATCAGGATGAACAGTTTGTCCGCAGTTTCCTTGGCAGAATGCTGTTTTCAGGCGAAGAAGTACTGAAAAACGTGAAAGTACTTTCGGGAGGCGAGAAGATGCGCTGCATGTTCTCCCAGATGATGCTGAAGCAGGCCAACCTGCTGCTGTTTGACGAGCCGACCAACCACCTGGACCTGGAGTCGATCACGGCGCTGAACAATGGCATGAAGGACTTCCGTGGAACGATCCTGTTTACTTCCCGGGATCATGCGCTTACGGAGTCGGTAGCTACACGCATCATTGAGATTACTCCAAAAGGAACGATCGACAAAATGATGTCTTACGACGAATACATCAGCAGCGAAGCGATAGCTGAACAACGCAGACAGATGTACAGCTAAGCTTAGGAGTTTGCTTATATAAGAAAGCGGGACATCTTTTCAGGTGTCCCGCTTTTTTAATGATAACGCAGTGGCTTTGGTATCTAGTCGTGATCGTGACCATCTTCTTCTACAGGATGGCACTCGAACTTAAGGTCCAGATCGTTTGCACCGGCATATTTGGTTGCAAAGTTCGGATCGTTCCAATTGGCCGCCGTGATATTCGCCTTAACACCAGGGTTAAGATGACGAAGTACATAACGGAACACAAAAGATTTATCGGTGTGACTGTTTACCGTAAGGTATCCGGTTACCCCAACATTTAGATTTGGCTCGTGGTCTTTCTGGTCGCCGTATACATACGTAAACACACCTTCCGGCGCGCCTAATATGAAGGCCTGGTGAATATCCGGCTTATCCAGGAATTCCTGCTGCATTTCCCTGCCTGCAAAGTCGTATGCTTTCAATGTCACCTTGTATGTAGCGCCCTCATGCAAATGAAGGTGGGTACCTACCGGCGGCAAACCGTTGGCATCGAATGTGATCGTTTCAGCTTCCGCCCCTGGGATCGGGTTGTAATGAAAATGATCGTCATGTGCTTCTCGTTCCACTTCTACAAAAACCAGTTCCGCTTTACCGATCTCTTCTTCAGGAATCTCGGGCTTAGGGTCCTTCTTACATGCCTGGAAAGAAATTGCAACGAGCGTAACCATTGCTGCTAGTGTGTATTGACGTAACTTGTTCATAATATTTATTTTAATAAGTGATTGATTCAATGTTTTGTTTTCTAAAATTTATACCCGATTCTCAGTGTGATGTTCCTACCCATATCGTGGGTATAGTAACGATACCGGTTCATGTAATCTTTGTAAAGCGTGTTAAACAGATTCTCCGCGCTCAGATGGATCCCCAATTCCTGCGCTCCCAGTTTGAAGACTGAACCCGCGCTGGCTTCAAACAAATGATAAGCAGCAGGCGGAGCAGCAAAGTCGCTTCCCAGCTCATAGCGCCTCTGGCGGTCCACAAAGGTGTGTCCGATCTCAATATAAGGCTCCTGCAGCCTGCCGGTCGCCGGCTCAAAACGCAGCGACTGCGTTAACCTTCCCGAGGGGATATACGGCAGATAGCTGTCATTGCTCTGGTCCCTTGCATTCACCAGGGAAGCGTTCAACTGATAGCTGAGCTGTGGAAAAAACTGGTAGGTTCCCGAAAGATCGGCGCCCACAAAAGTTGCGTTTGTTTGACCGTACCGGAATATAGGATAAGTGCCGCTGACGGTCTGACGGAAACTGCCATCGGGACGGGAATAAATATAGTTCCGGATGTACTGGGCATACAGGTCGAGATTAAAATTCAGCTTCCCGCTGAAATGCCTGATGCCCGTTACCCACTTATATCCCTGCTCCGACTGTATATCTGCATCGCCGATCTCATAGATGCCCGCGCCATGGTGGAGGCCAGCGCTAAAGAGCTCGTTGGCCGTTGGTGCCCTCCAGGCAAGCCCGGCATTGCTGCCCAGGTGCCAGGAGTTGCTGATCTTCCAGAGCGCCCCTACTGATCCGGTGACATTATGAAACTGGCTCAGTCCACCGTAATACTCTTCCTCCACCTCACCGTCTGGTCCGCCATACGTATACCTGAAACCTGCCGCATCAAAACGCTTGTAGTCGTACCGCAGCCCGGCCTCCAGCTCATACCCGGGCTTCACCAATCGCTGTATGGCAAATAAACCTCCAGTAAAGCTGTCATAGTTCGGAATAAAGGTATTGGCGAGGGTACCTGGAATATTGGTGTTGACTTGCGCAAGGCCGTTGAAGCCAAGGATACGGCGACTGCCGGATCCGGCTGATTTTGTCTCCAGTACAGCATCAAAGGAATGGGTATTCAGCACCAGATCGGTGATTGGCAATGCTTCCCGGTTTCCTCGTCTAAAATCAAACTCCTGACGGGCATTACGCTGAAACCCATAAGTAAGGTCGAGCGTATGCGTCTTACTCAGGTCATAATGCGCCTTGACTTTCAACAGGTCGTGACCGATCTCCTGGCGCGGGGCCGAGATATCGTAGGTGAAATCATACAGCTGCTGTGGTCTGCCTGCAGCAATACGGCCTTCAATATCGGCTACAGTACTTGCGTGTGCCGCATAGAGGATGCCGAGGTCGGTGCTGAAACGGCTGTAATACAGCTCATAC
Source organism: Pedobacter faecalis (assembly GCF_030182585.1). NCBI lineage: Bacteria > Pseudomonadati > Bacteroidota > Sphingobacteriia > Sphingobacteriales > Sphingobacteriaceae > Pedobacter > Pedobacter faecalis. The sequence goes on from NZ_JARXOW010000001.1 coordinate 1,406,256, forward strand.
ATGGAGTTGGCCGCACTATAGCCCAGCGCTGCGGAAAAGTTATATTCCCTGACACCGGTATTGCCCATGATGTACTCGGCCGTACGCATGTTACCTGCCCGCTTTAATGTGCCCTGAAGCCGCCATCCAAAGCCTGGAAGACTCGCCAGTCCGCCTGACAGCATACCTGATGCTGTGCCCGACCGGCCGTTGGAAGCGCCGATAAGATCGGCATTACCCTGCAGGACATTGGATACAGGCAATGCAGGAGGGTCAACCAACACAACGCCTCCAATGGCTTCGGCGCCATAGCGTACAGATTCTGCGCCTTTGATCACATGGATCCGCTCCGCGATCAGCGGGTCGATTTCGGGTGCATGCTCTGAACCCCATTGCTGGCCCTCCAGCCTGATGCCGTTGTTCAGGATAAGAATACGGTTGCTGTGCAATCCGTGTATGACCGGCTTAGATACGGTAGAGCCGCTTTTAAGCATGCTTACCCCGGCCACCTCTTTCAGTACCGTGGCGAGCGAGCCCCCCTTCGTCTCCTCAAGCTTTTTGCCCGACAGGCTGCTGGAGATGCTTGTACTGCTGATGGGGTTTTGCTGACCCTTGATGTGTACCTCGTGCAGGCGTACTGTGGTATCACGTTCCTGCCCGTACAGCAGGCTAACGCATAGTATAGTGGTGGTAATTGTAACAATTAACCCTTTTAACATCGTGAATTTGATTATAAGAAAAAATAAACCGCAGCGCAAGTGCGCCATAACCGTTCTCTAACTAGACGATTGATGCGGGAGGCCCCTTGTTGGACCAGCTGACGCCCGGCAGCAATACAAGTGTATTGTCGGCACGCGTGTTGATCAGCGCAATCTGCCGGTCGGCATACAGCAACTGGACACTGGATACGGAAGCTGTAAATACGGGATGGTGATGTGCAACGTGTTTGCACAGTTCACACCTGGGATGAGATTCCGTGATCTTCTGCCTGCTGTCGGTGTGGCAGACGGCATTGTCCTGATGTGAGTGAAGCAGCTGAAACACCGGGCTGCCCGCAAAAAGCAGGAGCATCAGCACTGCGACAAATCGCAGGCCGACTTTAGTGGCATATAGCTTCACTTCGTTCATTGCAACAAAATTGCGTTCTTTAATTTTAATTATCAAAAAAACTTGTGTGCATTTGTGTCATATTTTAGTCTAGCAAATAATTTACACGCTTGGCATGTGCAATATTATTGCGTTTAGCTATGTTTGTGACGACACATAAACAGCAAAGGATGATCTCAATTAATTCTGTAAAGCACGTGTATACGGGCGGGCATCAGATCAGTTTTCAGGACTGGCTGGTGAAAGCGGGCGAACAATGGCTGCTTCTTGGGGCCTCGGGAAGCGGCAAGACCACGCTCCTGCACATCATCAGCGGCCTGATGAAGCCGCAGCAGGGAGAAGTCCGGATCAAAGAGACGGAGATATACGGACTGCCGGCTAAGGCGCAGGACCGGTTCAGGGGACAAAACATTGGCATTGTCTTCCAGCGGCCGCATCTTATAAAGAGCCTGACCGTTGCGGAAAACCTTGAAATGGCTCAAAGTTTTGCGGGACTGGAAACGGATCGGGACCGCATCGCTCAGGTGCTCCAATCACTCGGCATGGCCGATAAAAGCAAAAGCTACCCCAGCGAACTAAGTCAGGGTCAGTTACAGCGTGTATCTATAGCCAGGGCAGTGATCAATAAACCGGCCCTCCTGGTGGCCGATGAGCCTACCTCCAGTTTGGACGACAAGAATGCCATTGCGGTCCTGCAACTGCTGCAGACGCAGTCGGAACTGAACCAGGCTACCCTGGTGGTGGCTACGCACGACAAACGGGTTAAAGAGGCCTTCACCAATACCTACGAATTATGATGAGTCCTTTAAAGATCAGCTGGAAGAGCCTTTGGTCGAAGCCCCTGAACGCGGGCCTTAATATTTTGCTTATTGCTTTTGGCACCGCCATACTGACCATACTGTTACTTGCTTCCTCGCAGGTCAGCGAAAAGCTGGAGAACAATGCTAAGGATATCGACCTGGTGGTTGGCGCCAAGGGCAGTCCTCTGCAGCTTGTACTGAGCAGTATTTATTATATTGATTTTCCCACGGGCAACATTCCGCTTAAGGAGGCCCGGACCCTGATGAGCAGTCCATTTGTTAAGATGGCCGTGCCGCTTGCGTTGGGCGATAATTACAACGGCTTGCGTATTGTGGGTACCGACAGCAACTTTGTAAAGCTGTACAAACTGAACACCAGTGAGGGTAAGATGTGGGCTGGGGATTTCGAGGCAACGATAGGTGCCGACGTGGCCAAAACGCAGAACCTTAAGATTGGCGATAGCTTTAATGGTGCGCATGGCCTGAGCGGAAGCCGGGATGTGCACGAGCATCATCCCTATAAAGTGGTGGGCATACTCGCCCCGCAGGGCAATGTAACGGACAACCTGATCCTGACGAACATCAGCAGTGTATGGAAAATGCACGATGAGGAACACGAACATCATGAGCACGATCATGATGAGGATAAGGAGCTGACCTCGATACTGATCCAGTACCGTTCACCGATGTCGGTGGCCATCTTCCCGCGTATGGTAAACGAAACCACCAATATGCAGGCCGCCTCCCCTGCGCAGGAAAGCACCCGCTTGTTCTCACTCATCGGTGTTGGGGTAGATACGCTCCAGTGGTTCGCCGTACTTATTATGCTTATCGCAGCCATCAGCGTATTTGTAAACCTGTACAATTCGTTAAAGGAACGTAGCTACGACCTGGCCATCATGCGCACGCTGGGTGCATCACGGACCAAATTGTTTGTAATTGTTATCGCCGAAGGCATCATGCTCACGCTGGCCGGAACGCTTATCGGACTGGCGCTGGGGCATTTCGCCCTGGAACTTATAGGTAGTTACCAGGAAAGCGGACAGGCGCGCCTGAGCGGGATGGTTTTACTTTCTGATGAGATATACCTCTTTGCTGCCGGGCTGAGTATTGGTATATTTGCTTCGATAATACCTGCCATACAGGCTTACAGGTCAGATATTTCGCGCATCCTCTCCAAAAACTAGACACACATGAAGAAACTACTCATATTCGCTTTGTTAATTACCGGCCTGGCCGCGAAGGCGCAGCACAACCCGGACGATCAGATCATGTCGGATAACTGGGATATCGTTGGAAGTGTAGATTTTAAAATCGTTAAAGACACCGACATGTTCCCGGTATATAACGACAAGATTAAAAAGCTTGCCGGCAAACCCTTTGAACTTGAAGGCTATATTGTGCCCATTAAAGACGGCATGAAACAAAGCCGGTTTATGCTTTCAACCCTGCCCATAAACCAGTGTTTTTATTGCGGAAAGAACGGCGTACCTATTATGGTGCTGGTAGAGATGGCCGATCCCATTAAGTTCACTTATCAAACGGTTACGGTAAAGGGCACCCTAAAGCTTAATACAGGCAACGCCATGGATAATCCACCCATTGTACTCACAGGCGCAAAACCCATCTGATACGAATGGACCCGATCTCTATATTAAAAACGCACGACCTGAAACAGACCAGGCAGCGTGTACGTGTACTGGAAGAACTGGCGCTCGATAAATCTGCCGTGTCGCAGCCTGATCTGGAAAAAAAACTGGGAAAGGAAATAGACCGGGTAACGCTGTACCGGATCTTAAATACGTATGAAGATAAGGGAATCCTGCACAGAGTGATGGATTTGAACGGGACCGCTAACTATGCGATCTGCAACGCCGCCTGTACGGAAGAACATCATCATGACGAGCATCTGCACTTCAACTGCACCAATTGCAAAAAGATCTATTGCCTGGATGTAACGATACCTGCCATTAAGATACCGAAGGGTTTTAAAACAAATACCATAAGCGCAACCGCCTATGGTATCTGTGATCAATGTAATCAGTAAATGCTTAGTGACCTGAATGGCCGTCGGCACCATGCGCATGGCCGTGACTCAGTTCTTCCTGAGTAGCCTCACGTACAGTTAATATTTTTCCTGAGAAGATCAGGTTCTTTCCAGCCATCGGGTGGTTAAGATCTACCGACACGCTATCGTCGTTAATTGCTGTCACACCAGCACGGAAATGATTTCCCTGATTATCCTGCAATGGGATCACATCACCTACAGCGGGCAGATCCACATCTTTAAACATATCTTTTGGCAGGTCTGCAAATGCTCCCGGATCTACTTCTCCGTAACCATCTGCCGCCGATAGTTCAAAGCTGTACTCATCGCCCACATTCAAACCACTCAGGTGCTCCTCAAATTTTGGCAGCATCATGCCTGTACCGTAAAGAAAGACCAGCGCATTGCTTTCATCAGCCTTTTCTACAAAAACTTGCTGCCCTTCTTCGTTAGTGGTATGCAATTCGTACGTTAATGCAACTACCTTGTTGGGTGTAATACTCATATGATGTTATTTAATGATGAATTTTAATGCTTCGCTGACCGTACTTACGGGCAACTGGCATACTTTATTTTGACAAATATAGATTTTTGTTTCAAAGCGGTCGGCGCTTTGCTTTTCTTTTAACAAAGGAAGCGTAGAATTTGTTCCTCCCAGCATGATTTTGTTGGGGATGTATTCCTTGCTGAGTTCAGCCTTAACTTCAGATGTGCCCTCGCCGGTAATGGCAATTTCGTTCATACCTGTAACCTGTGCAAGGAGCTGTATAGCCCAGTTGGAATAGGCCGAGCCATACGTTTTAATTTGCGGGTGAATGGCAGCTAACATCTCCGCAGCCTTATCGATATAGGCCGGTTCGTCGAAAAAGAGTCCAAGTCTGTACAGGTTTTGTGCCATAGCGGAGTTGGACGAGGGAATAACATTATCCATCAGTTCGTGCTTACGCGCAATCAACGCTTCACTGGCAGCGGAAGTATAAAAAAGCATGGCGCCCTCGGCATCCGAGAAGTTTGCCAGCACATAGTCGGCCAGCGCTTTAGCTTCCATGAGCCATTGCTCGTTGAAATCAGTTTCATAGAGCGCGATCAGCGCATCAATGAAAAAGGCATAATCGTCGAGGAAGCCTGCGATCGTTGCCCGGCCGTCTTTGTAATTCCGGCACAGTCCGCCATCTTCAGCACGCAGGGCTTTAAGAATAAACGACGCCGCCTCGGCAGCCATGTGATAATGCGCGTCGTTGCCAAATACCTGTGCCGCCGTAGCGAGCCCCTTAATGGCCAGACCGTTCCAGGCCGTCAGACATTTATCGTCGAGACCCGGGCGGACCCGGACACTGCGTGCTTCGAGCAGTTTAGCTTTGGCCTCGAGTACCTCTTTTTGAAAGGCAACCACCGTAAGCCCTTTTACAGGCGCATACTCTTCGTCGGTAAACCGCTTCCTGAGCACATTGGTCTCCTCTTCTTCCCAGTTGCCCTCTTCAGTTACGTCGAAGTAATCGAAAAGCAGTTCTGCCTGCCGTTCGCCCAGCACCTTTGTAAATTCAGATTTGTCCCACACGTAAAACTTCCCTTCTACCCCTTCGCTGTCGGCATCAAGTGCCGAATAGAACAGGCCTTCCGGAGATCTCATCTCCCTGGCCAGCCATGCGATCGTCTCTTCCGCAACCTCTTTAAAAAGCGGGTCCCTGGCGTACTGGTAGGCTTCTGTGTACAAACTGATGAGCTGACCGTTATCATACAGCATCTTCTCAAAATGCGGCACATGCCACTCGCCGTCGACAGAATACCGGGCAAAGCCACCGCCCACATGGTCGTATATACCACCCATAGCCATTTTTTCCAGGGTCATCAGCGTGGCGACATGCGTAGCATCGTCTTCCAAAAGTCGACTATAGCGTAGCATGAACACCCAGTTGTTGGGCAGCGGGAATTTCGGTGCGCGGTTATATCCGCCATGCGCCACATCAAAATAGCGTTTCCATGGATGCACCACGGCCTTCAGGTCGTCCGTCGTGTAATCGGCCCGTCCAACTTCACCCACGATACGTTCCGCAGTTCTGATGCCATCGGTAAGCCTGTCGGCATACTGGATCGCCTTTTCAGGTTCCTGCGCCCACATATTGGCCACACTCAGCAGCACATTGATCCAGTCTTTACGCTGAAAATAGGTACCTCCGTATACCGGGCGCTGGTCGGGCAAACAGATACAGTTGAGCGGCCAGCCCCCGCTTCCGGTCATGAGCTGTACGGCCATCATGTAGATCTGATCGATATCCGGGCGCTCTTCGCGGTCTACTTTGATGCATACATAGTGCTGGTTCATGACTTCGGCAACCTCATGGTTTTCGAAGCATTCACGCTCCATCACGTGGCACCAGTGGCAGGCGGAATACCCGATGCTTACCAGGATCAACTTGTTTTCAGCGCGGGCCTTAAACAGCGCTGCCTCGCCCCATTCGTACCAGTCGACCGGGTTATAGGCATGCTGCAGTAAATATGGTGACGAAGCCTTGATCAGGTTATTTGCATCGGCTTCGCTGCGTTCTGTATGGTGTGAGGACATATTCATGATAATGAGTTTCTAAATATAGGAGACTTTATCTGCACAAAGTCATTATTGCTTTGCTTTTCTCTGCAGGTGTAACACAGGTTAAACAAACGGGTCTTACCGTTGTTTTTTAGATGTAATCGATGAAAAGAAGATTTAACCTGTTCCCGCTCTTATTCGCTGCTCTAATATTATTCCTGGTCAACTGGTACGTGCTATCTGGCTTGCAAACGCTTATCGCCGCACCCTATGTTGCCGTGCTGTTCAGCGCATTCGTATTACTGATTACTGGTATGATGGTTCTGGCCATACTGAGGGTAGGCAAACACGGCATGGGCTGGCTCTTTAAAATAAGCACGCATGCTTTTCTTATTCTGATTGCCGCCGAACTGGTATTTGTGATGTTCCTGATTCCCGGCGATTTCTACAGCTGGGCCACCCATCATCCCCGAAATGTATACTGGACCGGCTTTGCCTTGTTCATGTTTTTTGTGGTGGTACTGCTGTTTCTTTATGGGATGCTGCGCGGCAAGTATGCCTACCGGGTCGTGAAACATACGTTATATTTTGACGACCTGCCATCAGCTTTCGACGGCTTTACCATTACCCAGATATCGGATGTGCATGCGGGCAGCTTTAACAGTAAAAAGTCTGTACAAAAGGGCATTGATCTGGTTAAAAAACAGGCGTCCGACCTGTTTGTGTTTACGGGCGACCTGGTCAACAATAAAGCGGAAGAGATCATTCCCTGGATGGAGCACTTTAGTCAGATCAAGGCGCCATACGGCCAGTTTTCGGTGTTGGGAAACCATGACTATGGCGACTATGTAAAATGGCCTACACCGAAGCACAAACACGAGAACCTGGAGCTGCTCAAGTCGCTGCACAAGGGATTGGGATACCGGCTTTTGCTCGACGAGCATGTGGTGATCCATAAAGGCGGACAAAAAATTGTACTTGCCGGGGTGGAAAACTGGGGCCTGGGCTTTGGCGAGCGGGGCGACCTGCAGCGCGCTATGAACGGTGTAAACTCCTCCGATTTTAAGATCCTGCTGTCGCACGACCCGACCCACTGGGAGGCGGAGGTCCTTAAATATCCATCCCGGATACAGCTCACCCTGTCGGGCCACACCCATGGCATGCAGTTTGGCATCGAGGCTTTTGGTTTGCGCTGGAGCCCGGTGAAATACCGCTATCCGCATTGGGCAGGCATTAAGACCGATCAGGGACGGGTTCTGAACATCAACCGGGGTTTCGGATTCATAGGTTTCTCCGGCCGGGTAGGCATCTGGCCTGAAATTACAGTTCTTCAACTTAAAAAGAGCGTTTAATTACCTACTTTTGTACCCGCAACAACTAAAAGCTTCTGCGAAACCTGAATGGAAGAAAGCAATACACTGAAGAGAATATTTCAAGACAGAAAAAGAACAAACGTTTTGCGAAGCGCAGAGCAGGCCACAATCTCCTACCTGGTGAAGCGCGTACCGGCCTTCATCTCCTCCAATAACCTCACCTTCTTAGGAACCATTGGTTCGGGTATCGTTTTACTTGCCTTTGTACTTGCAGCCTATGTAAGCCGCTATTACCTGCTGCTCGGTATCGCCGGACTCGCCATCAACTGGCTGGGCGATTCGCTGGACGGACGTGTGGCCTATTACAGGAACATCCCCCGGAAATGGTATGGTTTCTCGCTCGACATCATTATGGACTGGATCAGTACCGTGCTTATGGGGCTCGGTTACATTGTATATGCCCGCAACGAATATGAACTGATTGCGTTTATTTTCGTGGTGCTGTATGGCTGGGCCATGATCATTTCACAGCTACGCTATAAGATCACAGATATTTACAGCATCGATTCGGGCATTGTGGGGCCAACCGAGGTACGTCTTATTATCGCAGTGATCCTCATTCTGGAAGCATCATTTGGGCATCTGATTGAGTATTTTGTTGCGACGATGTGTGTCATCCTGCTGATCGTCAATTACATTGAAACCAAAAAACTGCTTCGCATGGGCGATATGCGCGACAATGCCGAAAGGGAAGAAAAGCTGCGCAGGTCGGCCGCCGGGCAGCAGTAAACGCTATGAATAAACGCAGGTCGATATACGTGTTTGCCAAGGCGCAGTTCTCCGCCTTTGCCGGCGGCATTATCGACTATCTGGTCATGTTGGCCTGCACCGAAGTTCTCCACATACATTATACCATTTCCATTGCCATAGGCGGCATCATCGGCGCGGTGTTCAACTTCTCGGTAAACCGCTACTGGACTTTCAACGCCAGTGAAGCCAGCAAGAATCCTATGGGCGCCCAGCTTCTCAGGTTCATTTTCGTAGTCACAGGAAGCATTCTCCTTAAATCATCAGGCACCTGGCTCTTTACGACTTATCTGCATATCGATTATAAGATCAGCCGGGTTATTGTAGACATTATCGTATCGCTCGGATTTAATTACGTACTGCAGAGTTACTGGGTGTTCAAAAAAAAACCACCGACAGACCTGCCGGTGGTATAAATATTTTTACTTAAAGACCGCCTACTTCTTTCCCTGTGTTGTGTCCGGCCAGTTGTCCGTTTTAAAGGGTGAAGCCGGTAAGCCTGAACCATTGGTCAGGTTACACTGCGGATTGTTGGCCCAGGCATAACGCACTGCAACCGGTGCAGCCACCTCGTCACTGCGCACAATGATTTTATTACCTTGTATCCTGGCTTTTGCCCAGTGAAATTTCTGGTCGGCCCCTGCAATAGAAAACCCGCTAAGCTCCTGACCGTCGCTCGCCTTCAGGCCACCCTCAGTTGCGCTAAAGGTAAGCTCCATGGCCGTACCAGCTGCCTTCGCCGACTCATATACAGGTCCGGAAAAAGGCACCTTTACGCCATAGGTTTTAGCCAAAGCCGCATAGGCCAGCCTCTTGCCCACATCCTGCTTGTTTTTAGGATGAATATCATCGGCATCGCCTATATCAATACTTACCGCCATGCCGGTATTCGGCAATGAAAGCGTCTGCCGCTGCGCGTCCCTCAGTTCAGCCCATGCCGAAGGACCAGGTGCCGCATCGCGCTTCATGAAATTGGCAAGCTGTACAAAATAAAAAGGCATTTCCGGCTGGTTCCATTTCTTTCTCCAGTCGCTGATCATCGCAGCAAACAAGGTACGGTACTGGTGTGCCCGGTCGGCATTGCTTTCGCCCTGATACCAGATCGCACCTTTCACAGGGAATTGTATATAAGGATGAATCATGGCATTATAAAGCACGGTTGTGCGGTTTGGCCCGTCGTTAGACTCTGGCACCGGCGGGAGGTCTGACATACTGATGCCTTTTTTATAAAGCCAATCACCCTCCAGCGAAATTTTGCCGCCACTTTTCGAGGCTACATACATGCCTTCATTTCCGCCACCATTAAAACCTCCGTCGCCCCCTGTATCAAATACCCGCACGGTAATAACACTCGAACCTGCTTTTACCTTATTTCCCCTCACGGTATATTTTCGCGGTATACCCACACCTCTGGTGGCACCGATCTTTTCCCCGTTGAAATAGGTGATCTCGTCGTCGTCCACTCCGCCAATGTGCACGGTAAGATCCTGTCCCGCCCAGTCGGCCGGAATAGTAACCTGCTTCCTGAACCACACAGTGCCGTTGTAATTGGGCATCACCGTCTTGTTCCACAGTACCGGCAGTTTCATGCTCTGCCAACTGCTAACGTTTGTTAGCCGCGCCGCCCATGAGGGCAGCTGACCTTGAAAGCCCGGATCTTTAGCATCTGCATCTTTTTGCCAGGCAGCCAGACGCTCCTGGTAACTGGGACCGGCATTGCCGTTTGCAGCGGCTTTGATCTGCTGTACTTTCTCTGCAAAATCGGGCATTGCGCTCAGCGTTTCCGCACTTGTCCATGCCTCAGCAATGGTGCCGCCCCATGACGTGTGTATAAGCCCGATGGGGATGCCTGTCTTTTGCTGCACTTCCCGTGCGAAAGCATACGCTACCGCCGAGAACTCCGCCACATATTTCGGGTTACATTCCGTCCAGCCCCCATTGGTTACTTTGGCATCTGCCAGCGGGACATTGCTGGTTACATGCACACCCTGCAGCAAACGTATTTTCGGATAATTCGCCTGCGCGATTTCCTGCTCATAATTAATGATCTTTCCCCAGCCTGCCAGTGGCATCTCCATGTTCGACTGCCCCGAGCAAACCCATACATCGCCTACCAGCACATTGCTCAGCGTAAGTATTTCACCATCGGAAACCTTGACCGTGTAAGGACCGCCAAATTTAGGTGTCGGGATAAAGATCTTAAAGTTGCCTGAGGCATCTGCCTGGGCGGAGACAGCCTTGCCGTTCCAGGAGGGGGTTACGGTGACGGTTTTTCCGGCGTCGGCTTTGCCCCAGATGGCAGCCTTGGTTTTTTGCTGGAACACCATATTGTCACTAAAAACAGAAGGTAGTATTACCTTTCCTTCTGCAGAAGAGGCCATCAGCAACACCGAAAGTGCTGCCGCAGCAGGCAGGAGTTTAACGTAGTTGAAGTTCATACATTTGTGTTATACAGATATAAACTTACTATTTTATTTCCTGGAATTGCAATATAACACTTGTTCTTCCGGAGTTTACCACCGGGTTAAAACCAATCTTCATCAGGAAATCACCGCTGTATGTGCGGCTTTGATCTACGCCCGGATTTGTACCCGGATAAAGGTTCAGCTCCTTCACGCTGTAACGTTTGGCAGGATCAAGACCTTTCAGACGTATTGGTCCTTTGCTGCCTTCATCGTAGCGATTGTTCACCAGGTAGCTGAACATCACACCGTTGCTCTTCTCCTTATTTACATACAACACGGAGGCCACACTCCCTTCCCTCGGATTGGCCAGGCGGTACTGATCGCCCTGCCAGATGATGGACTTGATGTTGTTATAGGTCTTAATGGCATCCTGACAATATTTTAGGTCGTTCTCTTTCAGGTGACTTACCACAATGTCGAAGCCCAGTTTGCCCATCATGGCCACATCCGTACGGAACTTGATCGGCTGCTTGCCCCAGTCGGTTACGTGATTGGATGAACTGATAGCCGGGTAGAAATAAGAATACTCCCACTGCATAAAGATGCGCTCAAGCGGATCGGTATTGTCGCTGGGCCAGAACTCCGTGAAGTATTTCAAGGCTGCATAATCAACCCTGCCACCGCCACCAGAACAAAGCATCATGGGCACGGTAGGGTATTTTGCACGAATACGATCGAGCACCTTGTACAGTCCCCGCATATACTCAATATAAAAGTGATTCTGGTTTTTGAGATGGGCTGAGTAAGCATTGTAGATCACAGCGTTGCAATCCCATTTGATATAAGCTAGTTCAGGGTTTTTAGTAAACAGATCGTCGACCACCTTAAAGACAAACTCCTGCACCTGCGGATTGGCCAGGTCAAGCACTAGCTGGTTACGGAAGTAATGCTCCTCGCGCTTAGGCTGTTTAATTACCCAGTCGGGATGCTTCTCATAAAGCTCACTTTTCGGGTTCACCATCTCGGGCTCAATCCATATCCCAAACTTAACCTGGCTGTTTTTAGCCTCCTTTACCAGGGATGAAATGCCATTAGGCAGTTTGGTCCGGTTCTCATCCCAGTCGCCCAAACCGGCCACATCCCCGTTCCTCGGATACTTGTTGGCAAACCAGCCGTCGTCGAGCAGGAAAAGGTCTACCCCCAGTTTTTTAGTATCCTTAAGCAGCTCAAACAACTTGCTTTCGTTGAAGTCAAAATACGTGGCCTCCCAGTTGTTCAGCAGGGTAAGGCGCTCGCCTTTCCCATCCAGCAACTTATATTCCCGGGCCCAGTTGTGCATGTTCCGGCTTGCTTCGCCCTTACCGGCTGAAGAAAGCGTGTACAGGAAAGCCGGGGTGGTAAATTCTTCATTGGGTTTCAGCGTGTACACCGAAGCGTAGTTATTGATGCCAGAGATAATTTTCAGGTTATTGTGGTAATCCAGTTCCAGGTCGGTACGAAAATTCCCGCTATACTCCAGTGCACCGTAAAGCACAGTACCTTCATCCTCTGTAGCAGGCTTGTCGAACGACACCATAAACACAGAAGGCTGGAACAGATTGGTACGTGTGCCAAGCTTACTGTCGAGCGTCTTGATGCCATGCGTGATCCGCGTTTCTTCCGGCTGCATTTCCTTGGCCCAATCTCCATGATACTGGTTGAGCCAGAAACTTCCTGCTTTTAAATGAAGATTGGCCGATGCATATTTGTGCAGCTGAACACTGCCTTTTTCACGATGCCTGATCGTGCTCCATTGCTCCACCACGTTATCACGGAAATAGGTTTTATAGTACAGCGTCACCTGGAAATCGTAGACCGGGTCTTTCAGGACTACGCTAGTGACCGACACATCATCACTGACACGGCTGGTAGCGTGACTCACATAGCGCAGGTCGAGCGAATTGTTGCCGTCTGCGTGGGTAACCGCGATAGCTGGCTCCAGCAGGTTGCGCGATCCTGCGGGGGTATACGCAGACGCAAGGATGCCGGTGTACTCACTCCCCTGCAGGTACATCCGGGCAACGTTGAGGTACTCTTCTTTAGAAGACAGCTTTTGCCCAAAATATAAGGTGGAAAGATGTTTTGCCGTATCGGTCTGAAGCACCAGCGCATTGTTCCTGGTTTCCATAGGTATGGTAACCTGCTGTGCCCGGGTGGAAGCAGCCGTAGTTATAAGACCGGCAAGTAATATGGATAGTCGTGTCATTTATGGTGTTTTAAATTAATGGCCAGGTTCCAAAATTAGATTTTCGTCTTATACATTGTTTTGCAGAATTGGCATATTGATATGGGTTTTTGCCCCCTGGTGCACCGCATCAAGTTCCATTACTCTTTGCAGGGATATACCAGCCTCTGTCATTTCCCCAAGCCCAATATAACCAAGACCCTGCATAAAATAGCAATGAGCCTGGTTGCGGACATTCAGGTCGTCCTCAAAAATAAGCAGATTGGGCAGTGACACCGCAAAATAGTCTATTTTCACCTCGTCATTCATATGCGCAGCGGCATAGTCAATGAGCTTATTGAAAATCATGTCGGCCTGTACATGCCCGTTAAGCTTTTTCCAGGCAAGCCCCTGATAAAAGATCTTGTCCGGTTGCTGATCATTGTAAAACATCGCCGCCGAAGGCTCGTCCAGCCCGACAGTAGCCTTCTCAAAATAATACCTGGCCTGCTCACGGTCGCCATAACCTTCCCAGGCGCAACCCAGCCAGTAAAATATATCGTTCTCCTGGGTACCGAATAGCTTGCCCTCGCCTAGGTTATGCGGATATTGCTGTGCAGCATTGAGCATACCAATGGCTTGCTCAAAAGCGCCCAGCAGGATTTGTTCTTTAGCCAGTTCCATCAGACTGTACACGTACTGACCTGAAGCCTTGCCTTCTCCGCCCTCCCAGGGGTGAAACTTTCTCGTCATCAGCAAATCCAGCGCCTTGCGGTGCTCTCCCATAAAGTTCAGGAGACTCACATACTCCAGGTACATATCGTCCCTTTCAAAAACCACGTCGAGGTTTTTCTCCATAAAGATGCGGCGCTGCTCGGCAGACCTGTTGAGGCGCTTGTAGAGCTGATCGAGCTCCATCAATACCCGGGCATCCGAGGGGTCGAGTGCAAAGGCCCGCTCAAAACATTGAAGTGCCCTCTCTGCATCATTGCGCTTATTGAAGTATGCAATACCGAGGTTTCTGTAAGTAGTTGGAAACGCTGCATCACGTTCTGCCGCAAGCTCCCAATACCTGATCGCCTCATCATATTGCCGTTTGTCGTAGAACAGGTTGCCCAGATAGTATGGCGCCCGGCCGTCTGCTTCGTTTACACGCAGCGCCAGTTCCAGTGCGGCGATGTCTTCTAACCGGTTCGGGAAACACAGGTATGCACTGGCAGCCGCTGCTGCCCCAAGCCATTTGTCGCGCTGGTCGGCCCTGCCCAGCTCATGGTTAAATGCCGCCAAATGATAGTACACCATGGGACTGGTTGTTTCTTTACCGGCTGCATGCGCAAGCAGGTCGGCCGCCTCCACATACAGGCCCGAAGCCGCGTAATCGAGCGCATAGGTGATAAAATTCTGTGCCTCACCGCGGGAAAGGCGGATGAGCTCGTCCATCGCCGATTCGCATTCCGAGTGCTGCCCATTTGCGCCATAGACAGAAGCCAGTTCATACAAGGCGCCGAGGTTGAAAGGATCGCGCTGCAGTGCTCCTTCTGTTACATCGAGCGCATCGCTAAGCCTACCAAGCTTCCGCAAAGCAGCAGCTCTAATCACATAAGCCTTGCTGCTGGCCGCATTGTTTTCAAGAGATAAGCCGATATGCTCCAGGGCCGACTGATAATGACCCCGGGCCATATCGATTTGCGCTACGCCCAGGTAACCACTGTCTTTCCAGGCCCTGCCCCAGGTCGACTTATAAAAGGCGGCATAAGCCTCATCTGTTCTGCCTAAAAACTTCAGGCAAAGCCCGAGGTTATAGTAAGGCTCCGTATCGTACGGATTAGGATTCCGCTGTATGCTGGTCTCCACCGCCCTTCTCAAATACCCTTCGCTCCTGGCAAACTGCCCCCTCCGCAAATACCACAAGCCCAGGGCGTTGTTGCAGCGCAGGTCTTTAGGGTCCCGCTTTATCGCCTCCTCGTAGTAGGGCACCGGACTATAAGTGGCGTGCCTGTATTGCTCTAGGTGCTGGGCGGTCAGAAACAACTGCTCGTTGCTTTCCGTTTGCTCCGGACTCAAAGCCGGGCTAGCCGGCTCCGGTATTTCGTTCACCCTGTTCAGCGCAGGTTCATAGCGGATCAGTTCTTCGCCTCCGGCTGAGAGGATCTGCAGGACCAGCTCGTTCTCCTGGGTGCCGGCTGGGATGCTGACCTGTTTGGTATAGACCGTTTGCGGGGTCAGACTAAAGCTTTCGGTGAACAACACCTCTGCCTCCCGAGTGAGGCTGAGGGTAATATTTTCCTGCTCAGAGGTGACATACACTTTGAGGTCGACCACCCCGCCCGCCAGGTTCATGGCCAGCAGGACATCTTTAGTGGCGTTTTTTACAACGCCTAGTTCCCGGTAGGGTAAAAAATACTGGGTAAATGATTTTTCCTCGTTTGGCATCAGCCAGGTAAAGTCGGGCTGGTTGTCGGTAAACATACCGGTCATCAGTTCTATATACGGACCATCCTCGTCCGTCAGGTTCCTATCCCATGCCTGCCCGAAATCGCTGTGACCCCAGGTCCATTGCTTTTTGCCGGGCGACACATGGTGATTGGCCACATGGAGGAGTCCACCGCGCGAGTCATGCTCATAGCCCCCTACAAAATCATAGTCTGAATTAATCGCCATGTATGACGTAGGCACCGGAATATTCTTGTACATGGAAATATCCGTACCCGGCGAATAGTCTACCTTGTAGTACGTACCGGTAGCTATCGGAAAGGTAGACACATCCCTTTTGCCATGGTCGAACACCGCGTTCACATCCGGAGGGAAAACAGACTGGTAGTGATCGTTGACTTTCACAGCGGGGTTTGCCCACCACAAAAAGGTCTGCGGCAGCAGCGAGCGGTTGAGCAACTTAGCTTTGATCTCAATATAAGCTTTGCCCGGATGCAGCGTAAAACCTGCCATACCTTTGGTGTGGAACATCTGCTCCACCTCATTGACCCATACCGTCTTACTGCCATCGGCATTCTCCTCAATTTTATAGTCGACCGGATCAAAGGTACTTGGCCTGTGATGCTGGGGCCAGTTAAACTCTATTCCGCCGGAGATCCAGGGGCCAGTAAGGCCCACCAGGGCGGGTTTGATGACCTGGTTATAATAAATAAAATGACGCTCGCCTATCTTGTCATAGGCCATTTGTATCCGGCCACCAAGTTCAGGCAGGATCATGACCTTCAGGTAAGCGTTCTCCAAAAACAGTCCCCTGTACGATTTATCCGCCTTCTCGTCATAGATCTTTTCGATCACCGGGTTTGGATATACCACCCCGCTGCTTCCCTGGTAGACGCGCTTTTCAAAGAACATCGGGTTCCTATCCGGCTTTCCTATACCGTAGGTCGGAATGCTTACAAGCTCTTCCCAAACATGCACTTGTGATGCTTTCATTGTATATTTTTTGATGTAGTAATGATTAAACTGTTGTTGTTCCGGCAGAGCCTGTCAGTGGCGCACAAAATTGTCTTCCAGCTCTTCCAGGGTTTGTCCTTTGGTTTCCCGCACCCTGCTTTTAATGAACAGGAAGCCCAGGAAGCATATTCCGGCGTATAAGTAGAACGGCCCGAAGGTGCCAAGCTTCTCGGCCAGTACAGGAAAGGTGAAGACTAGGATAAAATAGGCAGCCCAGAGGGATACGATGGCTACTGTAGAAGCCGCTCCCCTTACCCGGTTCGGGAAGATTTCCGAGATCAGTACCCAGGTAACCGGCGCAATGGAGATGGCATACATGCTGATGGCCAGCAGTACGAAGACAGATACCGCAGCCGCGGGAAACTGGTTCTGCAGCAGGTAGGCCAGAATGAGGTATACGGCCGACAAGCCCAATGAACCGATAAGCATGAGCGGCTTTCTCCCCAGTTTGTCTACCTGCCACATCGCCAAGACGGTAAAAACCAGGTTTACAGCGCCTATAGAGATCGTCTCAAATAATTGCTGATCGAGATTTGCGCCTACTGATTCAAATATGGTTGAGGTATAATTAAACACCACGTTGATCCCGCACAACTGCTGGAACACGGCGAGCACGATGCCGACGATCACAGCGGGCCGTACGCTTTTTTCGAAGACGGCTTTGAACGACATCTTCTTCGCGCCGCTGAGCGACTTTTCAATATCGTTGAAGGTACTGTCGACGAAGCCTTCCGACCCCAGCTTAAGGAGTACCTTTCTCGCCTGTTCCATTCGGCCTGCCTTTACCAGCCAACGTGGACTTTCAGGTAGCCATAACACACCGATCAGGAAGATCACCGAGGGCACCACACCCAGTCCGAACATCCAGCGCCAGGCGTCTTCGCCCGTGCCCGCAAGCAGGTAGTTGACCAGATTCGTGACCAGAATACCTGTAACCACGGTAAGCTGGTTGATCGCCACATTTCGTCCCCGTACCTTAGCCGGCGAAATCTCTGCGATATACATAGGACACAGCATAGAAGCCATACCAACCCCAATGCCGGCAGCGAAACGCATGATGACGAAGAAGCTGAGGCTGGGCGAGACCGCGATGGCCAGCGACGACAGCGCGAAGATCAATGCCGCGATGAGCAGCCCGGGCCGCCTGCCATACCTATCGGCTATATTACCCGCAATAAGGCAGCCTACAATGCAGCCAAGGGCAAGTGATCCTGTCAGGAATCCCTCCCACCAGGCATCGAGCATAAAGGCGGTCCGCAAGAAAGGCAGCGCACCGGAAATAACGGCAAAGTCGAAACCAAAGAGGTAACCCCCGAGGGCCGAAATAAAAGATATACCGATGATATACCTGTGGTTAAAAGTGAGTTGTTCAGTCTGCATTCGATGTTTATATTGGTTGATTTAAAATTGCCTGTTTATCGTTTAAAACCAAATAGATAATTGCTGTTAAAAGATGGACTTTATTACCGCTGCCGCACCGCCGCCCGGAGCCAGTTTAAGGCTGATCTTCGTTTTACTGGTCACCCGCAGCGTTTTGCAGTCGTACAGCTCCGCATCCACCTCCGCGTTTTGTCCATCAGTATACAGCACCACTTCGTAAGTGCGGCCTGCAGGTAAAAAGCCAAAGTCGACCTCCAGCGTTCGGCCGGTCCAGTTGGTCATGGCCCCCAGGTACCAGTCGCGCCCCTTGCGTTTGGCCACCACCGCATATTCCGCAAGTTCAGCACTTAGCACCCTGGTTTCATCGCACACTGCGGGAACCTGAGAAAGATATTGCATAATATCAGGATACTGCATATACGCAGTGGGCGAATCGGCCAGCATACCGAAAGGCTGATGATAAACCACAAACATGGCCATTTCATGGCACCTGGTGCCCTGGCCTGAGGGCAGACCGGGATCTATCGGTTTGAAATCGGCCTTAGTTTTATTGCGCATAGCTCCAGGGGTGTAGTCCATCGGCCCTGCCAGCATACGTATAAAAGGGATGATCAGGTGATGATCAGGCGTAATGGAATAGTCCCATTTGTGCGACTCCGCCCCCCGCACCGCCTCATAGTTAACGATGTTCGGATAGGTTATTTCCAGACCTGTGGGTTTTGGGCAGCCATGAAAATTAACCATCAGCTTCCGCTTGGCGCATTCCATCGCAATCGTTTCCATCGAGCGAATAGCCAACTGGTCGTCGCGGTCGAAGAAATCGACCTTGATGCCAACCGCTCCTGTTGAAGCGATAAAATCGAGACTTTTATCGAGGTCCTTCAGAATGGAACTGGCTACACACCACAGAAACACACCCACTTGTTTGTCGCGGGCGCGACTGATCACAGCCTTTACATCAAGCTTCGGGTTTACTTTGGTTACGTCGTAATTATCCGACCAGCCCGCATCAATCATGAGGTATTCCAGTTTGCCCGCCGCTGCAAAATCCACATAATAGTTATACAGCGCCGTATTCCTGTTGCCCATACCCGACGCCACGGGAGCCCCCGGAAGCAAGGCATCGTGCCACCACTCCCAGGTGGCCTTTCCCGGCTTTATCCAGGAAATATCTTTGAGCACATTAGGCCTCGCAAGCTTTGCAATCAGCCTGTTGGTCAGCAAAGAGCGATCATCATCTGTCGCCATCACCACCCTCCATGGAAAACTCCTGCTGCCGCTGGTCCGCGCCAGGAAACCTGCACGTTCCTTCACTACCGAAACAAAATTGCCCCAGCTGCCCATTACCGTCTTAGCAGGGTACCCCGCCCACTCGCCCCGTAGCATCTCGCCCTGCTTCTGCAGGTACATACCCGGATAATCAAACACGTCCGACTCAGCCAGGATGATCCTGATGCGCTGCAATGTGTCGCTGAACAAAGCCGGTGTAGTAGCCCGTTTCAGGTCGGCCACTTTAGAAAAGGCATCATGGCGGATATAAGAACCCTCCCAGGTGGTATAGTTGTCCGTTTCCTGCCAGATCACCGCGGGATCGCCTTCCAACCGGAAGTCGGCCTGCTCTGCCACGACGGTTACTGAATCCGCGATGCGGGTCACAAAGCGGTACGCCACCCCCTCGTTATATGCGCGCAACACCAGGTCAAAATCCTCCTTAAAGGAGATGACCAGCTCATTAAAATCTTTGCCTCTTACAGCCGATGTACGTAATATATTTGCTGCCGGCCCCAAGGTGCGGTCGCCCAAACGCATCGATATCGCAGAAGGATGTAAAATCTCCCTGTCGTTATAGCGTACGCTGTATCGGAGACTGTCGCCCGCCGCAACGGAAATCGACATCCTTTTATTTGGGGAGCGAACTACATATCGGCCGTCGGCGGCATCTATGTTTTGGGCAGACAGCAGGCAAATCAGCAGTGCGACGCAGCTGCTTAGCGTGATCAATTTGTTCATAAGGAATATTTGGCTCGTTCAATGAACGTAAATCTCGCCTAAAAAAGAGCCCTCATCAATGGACGATAAGGAGGAAAACATGGACTTTTTGTTACATTTGGTTACATGGAAGAACCAAAGAAAATAAAGGAAGGCTTTCTGGGTCAGAAAATGATTGTCCTGACCCCCAACATCAGGAAGAGCATCAAGAATAACCCGCTGATCAGCCCGTTTTATCTCACCGCGATCGGGTATTACCCTCATGCTACGGGGCACGACCGTGAACGGAAAACCGGCTCGGCAGAGTTCATCCTGCTGTACTGTATAGACGGCGAAGGACGCATAGAGATGGACAATACCACCTACGACCTGAAAGCAAACACCTTCTTTATCATCCCGAAGAACGTACCCCACCGGTATTACAGTTCGGTTAAGGCGCCATGGAGCATATACTGGCTGCATTTCAGCGGATCAAACTCAAGAACCATCTATGAACGCTCGCTCAGCGATGGTGTACACCAGGTACATGCCGTGCCCTTCGAGGAATACCGCATCCAGCTGTTCAACCAGATTTATACCATTCTGGAGCAGAGCTTTAATGCGCGCGACATGGAAATCATGAACTTCCGTGTGCTTCATTTTGTTACCTCACTGATTTATTACAGGGAGATCAACCCGATTGTAAACAGCCAGGACGCGATCAGCAATTCCATATTGTACATGAAGGCCAACCTCGACAAAAAACTGTCCATCAACCAGCTTGCCGAACAGCAGAAAATATCCCTGTCGCATTACCTCCGGATCTTTAAACAGAAAACGGGCATTTCGCCCATTTCCTATTACAACCAATTAAAAATCCAGCATTCCTGTCAGTACCTCTACTTCACAGATAAAAGTATTAAGCAGATATGCAACCTGATCGGTATTGAAGACCAGTATTACTTTTCAAGGCTCTTCAGTAAACTGATGGGCACTTCGCCATCAGAGTATCGCAAGAAGCATAAAAAATAATACCGGCCAAAAAATTACAATTGCTTAAAGAAGGACAACTCCATCAGGTGCAGGTAATTGGCCCCGCCCCAGGTTTCGAGCACCTTAAACCTAACATAGCGGTATTCGGGCAAACCTTCTACGGTAAACTTCTCGCCAGCGGCGGCAAAGTTGCGGTCGGCATCACTTACCTGGCCCTTGGGCAACCCTGACGGCTTGAAAGAGTTGAACGTACCCAGCTTGGTCCAGCTGCTGAAGCTGCCATCGGACGACGGATCGTTACTGCCCCACAGCTCAAACTGCTTCAGGTTACCCACATCATAGAGCGCAGAAGTGCGCTGCCATACCCGGAAATGATCAAGCTTGGCTTTTACGCCCAGATCAACGGTAAACCACTGTGGCATAGACGTACCGGGCGTATGAAAGCCCGGCCCCGCATTTTCAGCCGTCTTTTTATCCCACAGGTACTGCAGTTCCCAGCCGTATTCCGACCGGATGTCGGTAGGCAGGTTGCGCTTGGCAAACAGTGCCTTATCATACTCCACGATGGCCTTGATGACCGGAAAATCACTGTAAGCGCCCACCTCAAAAGCATCCGCGGCAGTTTTTTCGGGCTTGTAGGCCGACTTATACTGCACTGGCGTACCAAATTTATAATTGGTTAGCGTCACCGAGTTTTCATCCGGAGCGAGAACCTTCTCCTCCACCACGTCCGAGGTGTTGGTGTAACGGATCTTTGTAGAGAAATTCGCAGAATCAGCCTTATTGAAATGAAGCACCACCGAGGAGGGGCTGTTGACCACATAAGGATTGGCCGCATCGTGCGAGCGGTTGATCAGGCTGGCGATATAAGCCGGGCCATATACCCTTACATTGTTCAGTTCCTGACCCACGGATTTGTTGCCTTGCGCATCGCGGGCCACAATCTTAAAGCTATATACATATTCATTGAGGTTCGGAATAGAAACGCTCATCTTAACTGCGGGGTCGTTCGATGTGGCATTGACCACCAAAGAGTCGGCCCCGTTGTTCCAGGTTACCAGATAGCTTTTGATACTTGGATCTGGACTCGGGCTCCAGTACAGGACCGTACGGAGGTTGCCCGCCTGATAGCCCACATTGGTTGCCAGGCCCGGATAGGTAATCTCTTTATTTTCGAGAAATTCCTTATAGTCGTCAGCGTACTTTTTACAGCTCGCCAGGGTGAAGGTCGCAACTGCAATTAACGCGATATGGAAAATGGTTTTCATTTTTGTCGTGTTTAGATTAACGATAGTTTGCTTACAACGGATTGCCATACAAAGTGATCTCCATAGCGTTCACATAATCTTGCCCGCCCCAGGTTTGGGTAACATGGAAGCGGATATACCTTACCGATGGTGCCAGTCTCGGCATCGTAAAGTTTACACCCTTAGACACAAACTCCTTATCAGCCGCATTGGCTTGATTTGCTGGTAAGCCTGATGGCGGATTCGGGAAGGCAAAATTACCCATGTTTATCCAGTCGCCCACCACCGTGCCTGGCGCTGAACTGCCCGGCAATGAAGCGTCGGCAGGGTTTTGCTTCTCCGAGCCCCAAACGGTAAACTTCCGCGTATTCTGATAAGCATAATACTCAGATGGCCGCTGCCAAAGCATAAAACGGCTGATCTTGGCTTCTACACCCAGGCCAAACGTGCCGATCGTTTTAGGTGCGCTCAACGTATGCCAGCCCGGATCGCCCAGGTTACCATCAAAGAAATACCGGAACTCCCAGCCATAGCCGATCGGTGCGTCGCTAGGCAGGCGGTACACGAAGAACTTCGATTTGTCGAGCACCGACTCCGCCAGGGGTGTCAGCGTTTTAAACACCGTGTCTGATGCATTGCCAAACCTGTCCATCGTATATACCCCAACTTTTTGCGGGGTAGGCGGCAGGTTCCTTACCGACACATCGATGGTGTCGCCATTGATGTATTCGGGCTCCTGCTCTTCGTACGACTTCGTCCGCTCGTTGTACACCAGCATGTGCAAGGAAACGGGTACACGGTTAGTGTTCAACCCAAAAAAGTTCGCCCCGCCAAAATCAGGGCTGATCTCCAGGTTCGAGTTGATCAGCAGGTAGTTCGGCTTTTTAGGGCTCACCTTTACCACTACAGGATCCGATTTTACATTGGCCCGGCTTACTGCATACAGCGTGACCTCATATTCCTTTTCCCGGGCAAAGCCGTCGACCACAATCGTGTCGGTATAATAACTCGCCTTGGTTTCCCTCACCCGGTTATCGTTGATCGGGTATTGCGCCAGGACGTACAACAGGTTTTTCGAATCAGGAAGGCGGTACATGATCCTCGCACCACCATTAAAATTTTCCACCTTTACGTTGGTGACCACGCCTGGCTTGGTCATATCATCAGACACCACCTCCGCAACCGTGTCGGCTTTTTTACAAGCAGCCAGCGCACCCAGCAACATCGCGGGAAGCAGCATAAACCGGAAAACTCTTTTGAAATCTATATTTTTCATCTCTCAGTCAATCAAAATTTATCTCAAATATTTGCACTACCAGAACGGATTCTGGACAAGATTTTCGTTGATCACCACATCTGTATTCCTGATCGGCCAGAGGTAATCCTTTACGCCAAACACGGGGATCAGCACGGTCTGCGGACGATAATAATCGACAGCATTGCCCTCCTGCACATGCCAGCCTTGCAGTGGCCGACTTAAAACGCCCTGCAGCTCCTTCCAGCGGCGCAGGTCCCAGCCAATCTGTCCCTCAAAACACAGCTCGATACGGCGCTCCTGGTGAATGATGGCACGCAGCTTATTCTTATCGGCCGGGTCGTTCGGATTTTTAGCGTAAGCCGCCCAAGCCTCGCGCACACCCGGCAGCTTGGCACGCTGACGAACCTTGTCGATATACGTGTAAACTTCTTCGGATGGGGCTGATAAGCTCTCATTAAGGGCCTCGGCATACAGCAGGTACAGTCCGCTTAGCCTGATCAGCGGCATGCGGAAAGGCTGATACACCACACTCTCATCCAGTACAGACAAATAGTTGCCCAGCTTCTTCGGCCAGTAGCCGGTTACGTTGGTGGCAAACACACTTTTTGGTCCCGCAAAGGCGAAAGGCCCGCGTGCCTGCACATAAAAAGCATCACTTTCATTCCGCTTTCCGTTTCCAAACCAGATACCCCCATCGAAACCCACGCTGGCATAAAAGCGCAGTTCGCGATCGAAATGCCCTTTTGCCGTTTCGTAGCCCGATTTGATATAAGACTTCGTCGCATCTGTACCTACCTGCGGTGTATTCCGGTTTGCATAATCCCAGGTTTTATCCTCCGTTATTGGCACCCCGTTTTTGGTATAAAAAAGCTCCGCTGTAGAAATCGGCACTGCAAAATTCGAAGGATGCTCATTGCTGAACGCAATAGCCTTCGAACTCAGCTTAGGAATTACATAACCCTGAAACTCAAAAGCATACTGCGAAGCCATGATCAGCTCCGGGTTCTCCTCCCAGCGCTGGGTAACCGCCGCCTGCAGCGTAAGTACATTCTTCAGTTCGTTCGATACATTTTCCACCTGGTCGGACGGCACCGCAGTGTAAAGGCGGCCGCCGTGCGACTCAAATTCCAGAATTGCTTCCTTACATGCCGTAGCCGCCTTAACCCATTTCTGCTGATCATAAGTTGCCGGGAACAGGGCCTTGCCCGACTTATCACGGAACGAAGCGTAATCGGGATTGCCATTAAAAAGCGGACTTGCAGCCGTGGTAAGCACCTCGGCCTTTACGGCCATGCCGATAGATTTCGTGACCCGTCCAAATTCATTGATCCGGTTCTCGATGGTTGGCGGCAGATCAGGGATGGATTCTGTAAGTAATTCTTCCACATAAGCGAAGCACTCGTCGACCGTAGAGCGGGCCACTTTAGTGTCCGCAATCGGGCCGTCGACCGGCCTGTTTTGTTTGATCAGCACGATCGGGCCATACAACCTCATCAGATAATAGTGATAGTAAGCTTTCAGAAACTTCACCTCCGCAATCCAGCGCTTCTTCTCCGTCGCTGTCAGGTCGATAGGTTTATCGATGTTTTCGAGCATAATGTTGCAGCGACGGATCGCCACATAGATCGCCTGTCCGCCGTTCGTACCGCTCCAGTAATCGAGCGCCGGCTGCGACACATTCTGCACGCCCCTCACGAGCGAAAAGCCCGGTGAAGTGATCTTGTTGAACGGATTGCCCTCAAAATTAGGGTAGATGACCTCTGCCGATACGGTAAATCCAGGGTTGCTCACTATATCGCGGCACAGGCTCTGATAGGTATTGTAGCACCCGTAAAGATAATTCTCGGCCTCGTTTCTGTTAGAAAAAGCATAGTCGAGCGTACCCACATTGTTGGGCACCACATCCAGATATTTTTTGCACGACGTGCCCGCTACGCAAAGCAGCACCAGGCAAATCAGTTTATGATAGAATCTCATGTCTTTCATCGTTATGAATTATAAGTTCAGGTTTAAGCCAAAATTGAACACCTTCTGTACCGGATAGGCAAAACCATTGCCGCCCAGTTCCGGATCCCACATTTTAAAAGGGCTCCAGGTAATCAGGTTTAAACCGTTCAGGTAAAACCGGCAGTTCGACAACTTAAGCGAGTTGGATATCCGCGCAGGCAGCGTATAGCCGATCTCGACAGATTTCAGGCGCATAAAGCTACCATCCCGCAGCCACCAGGTGCTGTTCTGCAGGTTATTGGCCACCATGGCATTGCTCATGCCCAGTCTGGGATGCATGGCGTATAAGTCCTGGTTTTCTTCCGACCAGTGACTATCGGCAAATGCCTGCAGCACCTGCGTATTGCCGTCTATATAAGGCACGTTGCGTTCAAGAAAGGGGCTAACCTTCCTGGGGTCGATAAAGAAGGAAACCCGGGCCTGTCCCTGGAAGAAGGCCGATAGATCGAAGCCTTTAAAACCAGAAGAAAAACCGAAACCATACACGATCTCAGGCGTGGTGGGGTAGCCCATAAACACCTGGTCGAGGTCGTCAATTTTCCCGTCGCCATTTACGTCACGGTATTTGATATCTCCGCCCTGCGGCAAAATACCGTTGATCCGGTTATTGTAGGCATCGGTGGTCGACATGATCTGGCTTGGTGAGTTGCGTGCCTCTTCGTCGTCGACAAACAGGCGTTCTGCGATATAGCCGTAACCGCGACTGATGGGCTGACCGATAAACTTGCGCCAGCTCTCGGCATAGTTGGGTTCTTCTATATAGGTGTATTTGTTGGTGGAGTACGTAAAATTACCACGCAAAGCAGCCCATAGCGTGTTGTTAAAAGTCTGTTTATAGTCGAGCGACAAATCAATACCTTCAGAATCCACCTCACCAAGATTGGTGCTCACTGCCGCTTCAAATCCTTCGGTTGAAGGAATAAACCGCTCTCGCAAGATATCATAGCGATGGTTTTTATACACCTCGGCTATCATGCTGAAATTTTTCAGGAAAGTGATCTCAGCCGCCAGGTTGGTCTGACGTGATGTTTCCCAGGTAATGTTTGAGTTGGCATAACTGCGGATGGTTACCCCGTTCAGCTGGTTCTGGTTATTGACGCCAAACTGCGCGAAATTACCCCCGTTCAGGTTAACATCGGAAAGATAGAAGAAACGCTGACTTCCGATGGCGTCGTTGCCCACCAGACCATGGCTTGCGCGGATCTTCAGCCGGTTTATGAAACCATTGGTGTTCCAAAACTCTTCATTGGAAGCCACCCACGAAACACCAAAAGTTGGGAAGAAACCAAAGCGGTGTTCCTCCGAAAAGCGCTCGGAACCATTGTAACCAAAGTTGAACTCCGCAAAGTACCGGCTCTTGTAAGAATAAGTAGCCCGGCCGGCAAGCCCCATGTTCCGGAATGGCAAGGAGTAAGGCAGCGTTGTGGTATTTGTACGCGGATCTCTGGCACTCGAATACAAGGTCTGCTGCATGGTACCGATCAGTGAAGTACTCACGTTGTGACTTCCAAACTGCCTGTTATAGTCGACCGCCCCCTGCAAATAATAGAAAGAATTGGCATTGGGCTCGTTCTTGCTGTATACCAGATACTCTGTAGGCACATTGTTCGGCACATTGTTTCTGGGGTTAAGCCAAGTCAGTTTATAGCTGTTGTTTAGCTTGTCGTAATCGCTGTAACTATAGAAGTAGGGCGAATAAGCCAGTTGGGAATCAAAGTACGAATACCTGTTCGTATTAAATATACCCCTGAACTTTAGGCCCTCGGTAATAAATTTAAAGTCCTGATTCAGCTCCAGCTGGGCCGACATACGCGACTCCGAAAAGTTCTTGTGCCCGCGCAGCAACTGTGCATAAGGATTGCCCGTAGGGAAACGGATGCTGTTTGTTGCCGTACCATCCGGACCGCCAATGTTGCCGAACAGAATATGATTGGCCCGTGCATTGGCCTCATCGGCAGGATAATACGCAGGGAACAGCACCGGACTCGCATGCATCGCTACGCTGTACAAGTCGGACGCAAACGAACCATCGGCCGTGATCGGCCCGTTATAATCGCTGAACGTACCCGACAGCCTTACGATAGCCTCAGTGGTCTTGGTCAGGTTTACGTTCACGTTAGAACGCAGCTGATAGTTCTGGAACTTCACATTATTGTCGTTGTTATTGCGTGTATCCGTTTTCAGCACGCCATTATCACGATTGTATGAACCCGCTATATAATATCTCGCCACAGAACCACCGCCGTTTACACTCAGGTTGTTCCGCTGCGTGCTCGCGTTTTTCTTAAACAACATATCCAGCCAGTCGACCGCCGGGTACACATACTCATTGCTTCCCGGTGCTCCCGCCATCGTCGCCTCCGTATTGCGGATTTTAGTTGGCGTAAAAGGCAAAGGCAGCGTCGGATCACGCGTTAGCGAAGCCTCGTTATACATATGCATATACTGGATGGGATCAACCAGATCAAGCGTTTGGGTAGACTGCGACATGGAGTACTCCGACCTGAAATTGATCTTCGCAGGCCCTTCCTTACCTTCTTTGGTGCTCACCAGGATCACGCCGTTGGCTCCTCTCGCACCATAAAGGGCAGTTGCACTCGCATCTTTCAGGATCACAAAGCTGGCAATATCGTCTACCTGCAGCCTGGCCAGGTCGTTGGTAGTCAGCTCCACGTTGTCGATCAGGATCAACGGGTCCTGCTTATACCCGAACGTAGTAACGCCCCTGATGAAAAAAGATGCATTATCCTGCCCTGGCTGTCCGCTTCGCTGATAAGCGATAACCCCTGCCGCCTGCCCCGCCAGCGCATTGGTCAGGTTACTCGCCGGAATCTTCAGGTCGCCCGGCGTAATGCTCGTAACAGAGCCCACCAACGCCTCCTTGCGTTCGCGTTTACCGAAGGCTGTTACAACGACCTCCCCTACCTGTATGGCATTTTCTTTTAAGATGATGGTAAGCGTTTTGGTGTCGGCAGTAACCGGAACCAGCCTGTCGAGATACCCTACATAAGATACCTTGAGGACACTCCCCGGCACCACATCAATAACAAACTTACCGTTGGAGCCAGTCATGGCCCCGTTTTTCGATTCCTTCTCCACAACCACACTGGCACCGGGGATGGCTACACCCGCGGAATCTGTAACAGTACCAGTAATCGTAATCTTGGGCTGGGTCTGCGCAAAAGAATTATAACAGAACACCAAAAGCGCCGGAATCAGCAATGATAAAATTCTTCTCATACTTAGTCATATTTGGTTTAGTAAACTTAGACCAATACCACTGGTATAAAAATGGATAATGCAGAAAAAAACATGGACAATACAATCATTAGTATCGCAGCAACTGTTTATCCCTCAACCGAATTCTAAAGCGCTTAAGCTGGTCGTGGCTAAGCAAAAGATAACTGGCAATGTCGCGACTTTTAACAATACTCTTCCGGGGCGGCAGCAAACATGGAAACTTCCGGTAAAAAGCGAAGACACGGTTTTCAGGATTTTGGCTCCTCAGCCCGTTCTTCAAAGCCTCGGCCGACTCAAGGCACTCCGCTGAAGCTCTCCAGAAGATATCTTCGCAATCAGCATGGCCGCGACGTGCACGTTCCATATCCGGGTAGCTAATACGCCATACCAGTGTATCTGCACAAGCTATAATAGTGTACTCCGATTGCTGCTGTAACATAAAGCAATTCAACGCCAGGAAGCTGTGTTCATCGTAAATGGCCCTCACATAGGTATTGCATTCCGGATCATAACCATACACCAGCACAAATCCCCGCGCCACGTAGTACGCATATTTCGGAACACAGCCCTCACGCTGCAACACGGCAGGCCTTCTGTAGTACAAATTATTGAAAGAATATGGCTGTAAAAGCCTTTTAAGCGCTTCACCATTCAATCTGCCCATAGGATAATTACGTTATATTTAGCTGTCAACTAAAAATAACGCAGGGCGAAACGCTAATTGACGTCAAATGACGGAATAACGGGTCCTATACAACGTACTATCACTAATTTTCAAAAACGCCGCCACAAACAAATCCATACGCGCACTTTCGGCCGGAAGCAGAAAAGGGTACACCTTATAAAACATCCGCACCCTTTCCGGCACCGGCAAACCCATCATATCCTCGCGGAGCTTCTCCTTGGCAGCATCATACAGCATCACCGTACGCTGCGCAAACTCATACATACCCGTTATCAGGTAAACCTTTTTCATGGTAGTTATTCTAACGCGCGACAAGATCGTATCCTTACCCGCGCAAATCGTATACGGCGAAGCCTTCTGCTCCAGAAAACTCAGAAAAGCCACAATGCTATTGCTGCGGTAAAAGCGCAGCACATGCCTTACCCCGGCATCGCATATATACGTTACATACACATAACCCCTGATAATGTAATACGCATACAGCGGAAGATCCCCCTGATGCACCAGCACCTCATGATGCACAGGGTGAATCTCATCCATTTCGTTCCGTAGCAGCGGTTCCAGCTGCGGCGGCAGTTCAATATCCGGATTGATACTGCGTAGTAATTTCATTAGCCTGTCAAAGGCGTGAACCATTAGAATCATAAAATAAGTGTTAATTAGGTTTGTTTGTTAGAGACGGAGGTTAAATGACCTCCGTCTGGGAGATATTATTTATTGTTTTTCCTGTGTGGGCCATGTTGGTAGACCTGCACGCATCTTTTCTAGGGCTTTCTTAACATCCTCGATCGAGCCATTTCCTGGCTCAAGCGTCAAGGCCTTTTCTTCAATTTCTATCGCTTCGTCCTTCCTGCCCAATTTGTATAATAAGTTCGCATAAGTATCATAATAGTTAGCTGTCGGTTCTTTTTCTACAGCTTTTTTGCTCCATAGCAGCGCCGTTTCTAGAGCAGCTCTATCTAAGGAATTTTCGAACAAGAACCAAGCATCGTTATTTAATATAAAAACAGATGTGAACTCTGGATACTTCATATTCAATTTATTTTTGATCTTAAGCCAACTTGATATGTCCTTGGCGAGATACCGGCTAAGTGCTTCTACGTCCCAAAACACCTGTTCTCCATATTCGCCATATTTCTCAACAATTTCTTTCTCAAGCTCGCCTGTGTTTGAAGTGACCTCTTTGCTCAATAACACCGGATTAATTTTCGCTTTGATTTCGGGCGTCAAAAAATCAAGCACGGCTTTATCGAACTTAAGATTCTCTGCAAAGGCAGGTTGTTTCCATGTCTTTTTATAGGCATTTGCAAGTTCTAATACTTTGGTGAAGTCTTTTTTGCGCATTACCATCAGCGTTAGTCGCCTTAATGTTGCAGAGTCAACCTGCCCATTTTTATAAACGTCATAAAGCTCGGCAAATCGATCGTCGGTGTCCTTAACATCTAAATCTTTTCCAATTATAAATTGCTTGTCAAGTGCGAAACCCTTGGTGCTGAGGTCGATCAACTGCCCGTGCATTTCCCTCAGTCTCGTTAGAGGAATTTTAATGATCTCCCGGTCGTAGGTCATCAATCCATTTTCTTCCCCTTCTACGTCAAACGGTTGGGTGTAAATACTTCCTGACAAACCCGCATCTTTCAATACTTTCAACTTACTTATCATACCTGCATATTTGTCTGCCAGATCTTTAGGTTGCACCTGCACATACCCCCAACCTTTCAAGTCGTCCCATTGATGGCCCGGCACTGAAACGCCTATGCCGCCAAACTCACCTATCACTTTTGCTTTTCCTGCTATCGTCATTGGATCTCTCGGATCCGGATATGAATGCACGTCGGTCATGTCGCTGCCTACATAAGGTTCTTTGCTATCCTCTCTGAGTTTATTGTCGACGTACAAATACTCACCGCTATGTGCATTTACAAGCCTGGTTGGGTCGGTAGCTTTTACCCAGTCGGCAATTCGTTTTTGGTCATATGCTCCCCAGCGCTCATTGAACACGACCCATGTTATTATAGAAGGATGGTTATGCAGTTGTGTTAGCGTTTCCTTAACCTCTTTCTCAAATGCCTGCTTTGCACCTTCTGGTAGTCCCTGATTAGGATTCACAAAATCCTGCCAAACTAAGACCCCGATTTTGTCTGCGTGGTAGTACCATCTTGCAGGTTCCACTTTGATGTGTTTGCGAATGGTGTTAAAACCCATCGCTTTTATGGCTTTGATGTCAAACGCTAAGGCCTCGTCAGTAGGGGCGGTATACAAGCCATCAGGCCAGAAACCCTGATCTAGCGTACCAAGATTGAAATAAGGCTTATTGTTTAAAAAAATCCTATCGACACCCTTTTCGTCTTTTTGGATCGCGACCTTCCGCATACCAAAGTAGCTATATACCTTATCTTTTCCAAGGGTTACCGTTAGGTCGTATAGGTATGGATCGTCGGGACTCCATAGCCTGGGATTCCTAATCGGAACGATTATCTGTGTGTTGCTTTTTCCTTTGATCTTTTTTCCTGCGACTTCCAGGCTGACGTCAGCATTATGAGCAGATTTAACCGTGACTTTAATAACAGACTTATCTATATCAGGGGTAATTGTTAAACCCGATATGAACTTTTCGGGCACAACTTCCAGCCAAACCGTTTGCCAGATGCCGCTGCTTGAGGTGTAATAAATGTTTTTAGGGTCCAATGTTTGCTTGCCATGAGGATTCAAACCGCTATCGCTTAAATCTTGGACTTTCACAACCAGCTCGTTTTGGCCTTGTTTGAGCTCGTCGGTGATATCGAATGAAAATTCAGTATATCCGCCGCTGTGTGTTCCTATATCTAAACCATTTAGGACAACTGTCGCTTCACAGTCAACTGCCCCGAAGTGAAGTAATATTCTTTTGCCTTTATTTGTTGTTGGCTTGTTAAATTTTTTTTTGTAGCAAAGAGTTTGTGTAGGTGACAGTTTTTGTCCAACGCCGGACATGAAACTTTCAATGGGATATGGTACGAGTATTTTTCCTCCCTGATCCTTACTTGAATTTTTTTCTATTATAGCGTACTCCCAAAGCCCGTTCAGATTCCCCCAACCAGACCTTTTGAATTGAGGATTTGGGTGCTCCTTTAAGGGCAACCTGTCGTCCGAAATCTTGGTCCATCTTGTGTCCAGTTGATGTTTTCCTAGTTTGACCTGAGAATACAAACACAGTGCTGCCATCTGGCAGAGCATTACCATTACACCTTTTTTGAAGTTGTTCATTATCTATTTTATGTTTATTTTGATTAGTTGCCTACCATCCAATTTGGCATCGCCTTGTTCTTTAAATAGTGATCAAAAAACTGTTGCTGTCGAACAGTAAAGTCCCACCTATTCGTTGAGGAACCCAGTTCATGACCTTCATTATCATATTTAAGAAGCCAAGTCGGCCTTTTAAGTCGTCTTAGAGCTGCGTACAACTCAACGCCTTGTGAGAAATATACTTTTTCATCGTTCGGGTTATGCATAATTAGCAATGGCGTCGTGACATTATCTGCGAAGAAAATCGGTGAGTTCCGGATGAAAGTAGCAGGATCTGCCCATGGTTTTGTACCAGTGTTTAATTGGTTAAATTGATTGAATGTTTGTCTTGTTCGATCACCCCAAATCTCTGAAAACTCATTAATCAAGTTACATACACCGGCAGACTGCTGTGCCGCCCTGAATAGGTGAGTGTGTGTAATTAGTATATTTGTTTCGTACCCTCCAAAGCTATGCCCCTGTACACCAAGTTTTCCCGGATCAAACCATGTAAATTTTCGGAAGTAATCAACTGCGGAGACTATTGTGTTTGTTATATACTCACTATTACGTCCCGTCTTATATTGAAAGTCTGGAGCAAATACGAGGTATCCATTACTTACATACCAGGAAATGTCTAGATCTCCATTGCTTAAGCGGGGTGGCTTATAAACGTTTGCTTCATCACTTTTCTTTTCATACAAATTGAATATGGTCGGGTACTTTTTATTAGCATCGAAATCTTCTGGTTTATAAAGAATTCCAGATGTTTCTTCTCCGGTCGGCAGCCTCCACTTTATCAATTCCGTGTACATCCAATTGAAATTTTTCTCCGGAAAAATGTTACTTACTCTTCTCAAACTTTTAAAGTCTTCAGTGACAAATAAGTTTGGTGATTCGGTCGCGCTCATACGCGAGACTAAGTACGTCTTGTGGTACCTAGACTTCTGAGGTTTGTCGAGGCTGTAATAAACCCCATACGACCTTGATGTGTTCACAGTATAATAAGCAACGTTATTTAAGCGAGTGGTGTCGAAGCTAAATTCTGACTTTACGTCCCACAAGAGAATGGCTGATTTCTTGTCGTCTATTTTTATTGCAGATATTAAAAGGGTACTGCTCGGAAGATTATTAGCTTCCAATTTTCTGAATTGAACGTTGTTTAGCCGACCGAGCCCATGTGTGATATTCACAGGCTCCCTTTTTCCGGATAAATCAAGTGACCAGATGTCGTATTTGTCATAGACGAGAATATTGTCACTGTTAGGAAGCCAGCCGCATCTCCCAAAGAAAGACTTTCGCGCTGGTATTTCCGTTTGTTCGTCGAAAAGGGCTTCGGAAACTTGTCCGGAGATCTTTCGTGTTTCCCTTGTTTCAATTTCATAAGCAAAGTACGCTCGCTCCGCATAATCTGCCCATACGACGTATTTGCCAGACGGTGAAAAGTTCGCCCTAGGCAGCTTATGTGACTTTTGGAATGTTTTAATCAGCTTTTTGCTTCCGTCAAGTAATGAGACAATATTCAATGAGTAAGTCTGACTGTTCCAATAGTATTCATCCTCATTCATATCGTTAGAAGTTTCAAGCATGTAATTACTTTTTTCTTCCATCGTTAGTCTAGTGGTGTCCGTATTTAATTGAAAAACTTTACGGTTTGCAAGCCTATATATTAACCTAATAGTTGACATTTGCTTATATCTATTAATGAATGGACTTTTATAATTCCAAATTTTTCCTCCGGCACTAGTGTCTTTAAAATTGTCTGAACTGGGTACGGCGTTTTTGGCATTAAAAATTATAGCCTGTCCATCCAACGTAAATGCAATGTTACCGTTGTCAATGCAAAATTTTGATTTAACTCCACATGTGGTGCTGTCGACTATTTTTGTACTACACTTCATACCGCGACGATAATACCATACAGAGTAATCTCTTTCGTTTGCCCCGGTTGACAAAAATGCTATCTGGGTCGTCTTTTTATGACTAGTTACTGCTAGATAATTACTAGACTTAAACACCGTGTCACATTTGCCCTTGGTTAAATGATAGGAAAGTATGGATGATCTTGTGCAGATAAGAATACCTAAATTTTCCTCATCGATTTCGTACGTGTTAGTTTGAGCCGATATTTTTTTGAGTTGTTTTGTGTTTAGATTCCTCACATACAGACTTTGGTCAGTCGTTTTATATACCAGCCAGTTTTCTTTACCGGCGCGAAACAACTTGAAGTCTTGAACAGCTCCGATTGACTCCAACTTCTCAGACCGTATGTCGAAGAGATTTAGATGACTTTCGTTGATAAAAACTAGGGTTTTGCTATCGTCAGTAAATGACAATTTGATCTCACCTCTAAAGGCACCGAAGAGTTTTCTATAGTTCTCTTTTATTCCTTGAAGGATCAGATAGGTTCCAGAAGTGACGGATCCATAACTATACCCGACATACCTCCCATCGCCGCTGATCTCCTTTTTGTCTCCTAAACTTTCCCAAGATTTAAAGCTGTCAATTGCAAGTGGCCTTTTTTGGGCTAAAGCAGATGGAATTGCACAATGGCAAATAATTATCGAGATCAAATATTTCAACATTATCTTAGATTTAGTGAAATCCGCAGCTATCTAATTTGAGGGATAGCCTGGATTTTGATTGTTCTTAAGGTTCGGATTGGTTCGTAAATCAGTGACAGGAATTGGATAAAGCGACTTGTACGGCAGCCACACACCATGTTTTGAGGGGGCAACTTTGCTCATTATCTCATCAACTTTCCCTGTTCTCTTGAGGTCAAGCCATCGATGTCCGAACTCTAAAAAAAACTCAAATTTCCTCTGAGTCAATATCTCATCTATTATTGACTCTTTACTGCCATCAGTAAAGTCTTTTAAACCAGCCCTATGTCTAATCACATTAATGTCATCTAGAGCGGAGTTGGCTCCTGACAATTTCCCTAAATTTGCTCGGGATTCTGCACGAATCAAGAATTGTTCAGCCAGTCGAAACATGACGAGATATTCTTGACGAGGCTTATTTCTTTCCCAGATCTTATATTTAAAAGAGTACGGAAAGGCATTCCCATCTACCGTGACTACTGCTGTCCAAATATCTTTACGCCGGTCTCCCACCTCGAATTCATCGTAAATATAATTACTGAGATATACAGGCCTTTCGAATCCATTTGGGCCTGGTACTGAGACACCATCCCCTTCGGCTAACACATAGGCTTGCGCATCGTATGTATTTACGCCCGCTTCGGTTGGCTGTAACTGCCAAATCGCTTCTTTGCTATCCTTTAGAAAGGTCCTTTCCAGAGTCTCGATTTTAAATAAACTTTTATCTTCAATGAGGTTCGTTGACTCTTCCTCCGCGTCTTCCCAATTTCCAATAAATAGGTAAACCCTGGCCAAAAGTGCGGTTGCAGTGCTTCTATTTGGTCTTAAACGTTCAGCTACGAAATTAGTAGAATTGCCGTCAAGATACTCTTCACTTAGTGTCAGTTGAGCTTCTTTTAGGTCTTTGACAATTTGATCGTAAACTAATGACTTCCTTACTCTTCCGGCTAGACTGTTTTTTTGAATCTCCGTCGATGTCAAAAGTGGAACATCTCCATACAGGTTAACTAAGTAAAAGTAGGCAAATGCTCTTAGAAACTTAGCTTCTCCTAACAACTGGCCTCTAATTTTATCGCTCATTTTTGTTGATTCCCCTATTCCTTCTATTGCGGAATTAGCCCTAAAAATAAGTTCATATAACTCCTGCCAAAACAGTTGATCTCCTTCATTTGTAAGAGAATTAGTATATAATATAGACAATAAGTTA
The DNA here is from genome assembly GCF_030182585.1 of Pedobacter faecalis. Lineage (NCBI taxonomy): Bacteria > Pseudomonadati > Bacteroidota > Sphingobacteriia > Sphingobacteriales > Sphingobacteriaceae > Pedobacter > Pedobacter faecalis. The sequence continues at coordinate 1,442,743 of NZ_JARXOW010000001.1, forward strand.
GACGGATCTGTCACTGGGATTAACTCATCCGCTGATAAGCCAGCTTTCATAGAGAGACCTTGACCAGTAAACATGCTGTTACTTAATCTCGTGAAAATTCCGATTAACACAGCGTTTGCCGTAGCATCAGAATTATACACCTCTTTGCTCACAATTTGATCAATTGGAGCTTCAACTTCAATCAGTTTTTTGCAACCATAAAATGTTGTTAATGCTATGAGTACCGTCACAATAGCAACTGCATCTCTACGTTTGTAGGTATTTTTCATTTTTTAAAAAGTAATTTGTAGTCCGACAACTATTGTCCGAAGTAATGGCAACGATGAGATAGATTTCGTTTCAGGGTCAAAACCTTTATATTTCGTTAGCGTCCAGAGATTTTGACCCTGCATATAAATCTTCAAGTTTCTAGCTTTTATCTTTTTCGAGACTCTTTCCGAAAATGAGTACGAAAAAGAGATGTTTTTTAATTTGATATACGACGCGTCGACATATGCAAAGTCACTCGCCTCAAGAAGACTAAAGGATGCCCAATCTTCTTCAGATTTTAAATAGTTAACCTTGGGAATGTTTGAAACATCTCCTGGCTTCTGCCAACGATCGGCAAAATCTTCCATGACATTCAAAGGACCGCCCCCAGCTGACCCGAAATAGTTAAGTAACGGGTTTCTCGCCACCTGTTTTGAGAACTGGAACAAAATATTTAATGAGAATCCTTTATATGTAAATGAATTCAAAAATCCGCCATAGAATTGCGCATCTGTTCTGATGCTCTTTGTTGTCGTATCTGGTTCAAACGTATTATTTCCGAACCTATCTTTGAACCGTAGCCTTCCAGTTAATGGGTCAACGCCAGCTGACTCATAGACTGAAGCTTGTCCATAGAAAGGCTTTCCTAGTTCTAGATATGTAGTGTAGTTAGACTGTTCAAAATTGTCGAACGAAACAAGTTTGTTTTTAACAGTTGAGAAGTTAATGGCGCTTGTCCAATTGAATAAGTTCGATTTTATATTTTCTGTCGTGACAACACTTTCAAAGCCGGCTATTTGCACGGTTGCAGGAAAATTTGTGAAAGCTATTCCTGGACCAACGGTACTTGGAAGTGGCTGGCCAATCAGTTGGTTATCAGATCTATTTTTAAAGAAACTTGCAGAAGTAAATATTCGATCCTCAAAAAATCCGGTTTCAATCCCTAACTCGAATTTTCTGGTTGTTTCCCAATGATAATTGCTATTAAATATGCCAGTGGTTTGGTAACCCTTCACACCTAAATACGGATCAGTTGCATTAACTGAACTATATCTCTCTAAGTACTGATAGTCTCCGATACCATCATTGCCAGATGAGCCGTAACTCGCTCTTATTTTTCCGAAACTAAAGAAAGACGGCATGGATTTAAATATCTTTTCTTCACTAATTATCCACGCAACACCAACTGATGCAAAATTACCAAATTGTTGTCCAGGGCCAAACCTTGAACTGCCATCTCGTCTGGCTGCTATATTGAGGAGATATTTATTGTCAAAATTGTAGTTGATTCTACCAAACATTGCGGAGTATTTATATTGGGACGATGTGTTTTTTACTCGAGGACTTAAGCCAAGTTCCAGATTCTCAACTAAGGCATCATGAGTAAACCCTCCGACATCAATTAACTCCGTTGCCGCACTAGTAGTTTGAAAGGATCCGCCAATTAAAAGATTTAGTTTCCCCTCCCCAATATTTGCTTTATAGCTAACTTGCGGTTCCGCATTCATATTTATGATATTATTTTCATTAAAGGCTGCAGCGGCAGTCGCACCCTTTGTTTCTGGGGGCGATGCTGAAATTACTCTATACCTCCTTATTGAGTTGCCTCTAGTTCTGTTATATCCAAGTGTTGTCTTAAATTCAAGAGAGGAAAATGGCTCATAGGATAAGTCAGCTGTAGCTATTATATTGTCTATTGTAGCCTCATATTTTTTTGCCAGTTCGGCATACGGGTTGTCCCAACTTCTCGCACCGGAAGGCATTTTTTCCCAATTTAACTCCCCGTCCTCCGTTTTTAATGATGGTGCATTCGGAGCCAAAGACAATGACAGTGCAGTTAAATCTATACCGGGTAGGGTGTTTTTGTTTGAGATGTAAGCTCCGGAAATGGTAGTTTTAAGCTTTTGATTGTCGGTTGTTCCAGTTATACTGAAATGTATCCCTCCTTTTTGATTAAAGTTATCATCCTCAAAAACAGTATTTTCTCTATTAAAGTTTCCGCCGATTATATATTGCGTTTTTGACGTGCCTCCCGCAAGCGTAGCTTGGAAATTTGTATATCTTGCGGCGCTACCGATCAACTCTTCCTGCCAATCGGTATATCGGTTCTGGTTCCAAAACTTTAGATCCGATAGTGGCCTAGAACTGTTATACGGTAATGTTTCTATATTAATGCCGCTGTTCGCATATGCTTCCTTGCGAAGGTTTAAATACTGGTCAGTGTTTAACATTTTCACCCTAGAGGGCACGTTGGACCATCCACTATGTGCGTTTACTTCTAGTTTTGTTTCACCAATCTTGCCCTTTTTAGTAGTGATTAATATTACTCCGTTTGCTCCGCGACTACCGTATATAGAAGTAGCGTCTGCGTCTTTTAATACTTCAATGGACATGATACTACTTGGGCTTAAAAAGCTTAGTGAGGAAAGTAAATTCCCTGTGAACCCGGGGTGCCCTAATCCAGGTATATTGTTTACGATTGGCATACCGTCGACGACTATTAAGGGAGACGTTTCGAAATTTAACGAATTCCTACCACGTATTTGCAGGTTGACAGGGCCACCAGCTAGGCCGGTTAGAGGAACAATTTCTAACCCCGGTACGCGACCTTGCAATGCTAATAGTGGATTATTAACTGGTTGTTTTTCAATGTCTTCCGCCTTAACTGTCGAGATGTTCCCGGTACTTAACCTCCTAGAGGTAACCCCATAAGCTTGTATCTGCACTTCGTCCAGTTTACTCGAACTCTGCTGCAATTGAACATAATTAAACTCCTTACTTACAGAAACCTCCCTCGTCACATAACCCAAATAACTCACAACCAACACTGCCCCTTCATCCACATTCTTCAACATAAAATTTCCTCCGGCGTCTGTCGATGTAGAGCCTTTGCCGCTTTTTACACTTACCGTGGCACCAGCTAGGCCGTTGCCTAGGGAGTCCACCACCTTACCCCGTACATCAATGGCCTGAAATCGGGCAATAATGTTATCGATTATGGTACCGGACTTCTCTTCGATCACGATGATTTTTCCGTCTATGGTGTACTTTAACGGCAATCCTGAGAGCAGGCTTTTCATGGCTTCATCTATGGTTGCGTCTTTGACGGATATATTTACCTGACCTGCTTTCTTCAGGATGTTTCTGTCCATGATCACATCATAGCCGCTTTGGTTTCTGATGCTTTTGAGTACTTGCTCAAAGCTGGCTTTGCGCTGGTTTATAGTGATGCGCTGGCCAAACGTCGCTGCGCTGACCTGCATGAGTGTTGCAATCAAAATTACGGTGGTTAGTCGCATAATGAGCAGGATTTTATGGTATAGCCTCACAGGCATACCAAGTCTGTTAGTATTTTTATACATTTACGTTTTGGTTTGGTTGATGCAGCATGCCTTTTGTTTCGAAGCTAGGGGCAGCTGCAGGTATTCATTTAGTTGATTAAGCCAGACTACAGACCAGGGATGTTGTCGCATTCCTGGTTTTTTTTGTCTCATCAGTTTGTATACGTCACTTCCTTACGGTCACCCTCCTTCCTTCTATAGTAAAGTGTAATTTGCTGGCTACTTCTATCCGTTTCAGCACGGTAGATAAATTGCTGTTTCTGGATACCCAACCGGCAAGTTCTATATGAACAGGGACTGATTGATCGTATATTATTTCCAGATCGTACCATCTGGCTATCTTCCGCATGGTTGTCCTGAAATCTTCATCTTCAAACACAAAATCTCCGTTTTTCCAGGAAACGACGTCGTCAGGGTCTACTTCTTTAAGGCTTAGCTTCTGACCGTTATAAATGGCTTGCTGACGAGGTTTAAGGGTCAGCGTGCCTTGGTTTACGGCAGGTACTACCTGCACCGAGCCCTCGAGCAGGGTGGTCTTAACGCCCTGTTCATCGGCATAGTTGCTGATATTGAAATGCGTTCCCAATACTTTTACTTGCTGCCCGCCTCCTTCTACAATAAAAGGATGTGCTTTGTCTTTAGCCACTTCAAAATACCCCTCGCCATTTAATCGCACATTTCTTGTGTTGCTACTGGCGAAACTGGCGGGAAACTCGAGTTTTGAATCTGCGTTCAGCCATACCCTGGTGCCATCTGGCAGGGTAAACTGGTACGTCTGCCCTTTCTGTGTTACCGCTGTCATCCCGGGTGAAGCGGAAGATCCCTTATCTAACCCCTTTTTCAGAATCTCACCGTCTTCACCGGGTATAACTGCAGTATTATCGTTGTAAACCAGTCCCGCGCCGCCGCCAATGACTACGCCGCTTTTGGCGTCACTCAGCGTGATCACTTTGCCGTTCGCCAGGGTTATGGTTGCCCCGTATTTTCCGGGCGCTACGTCATTTTTTGTCATGTTGGAGAGATCTCCCCTATCGTCGGGCTGACGGTAGTTAAAAAACCATACGCCAAAAACAATCGTCGCTACCGCAGCGGCAATACTGATTGCTATTCTACCGGCAGACCATAAGGTTTTCCGGGTTGCGCGGGGTTGCGCTGGCGCTTGGGCAAACACATGCTTCAGCATTGTCTCCGACTCCTCCGCACTGAAAACTGTTCCTTCGGGATTAAATTGAGTCCACAAGGCGGCAAACAAGTCCTTTACCTGCTCGCTGTGCTGTTCATCGGCCATCAGTGCCCGCAGCTCGTCCCGCTCTGCATCGCTGGCATTTCTGCTGACTTGCAGTTCAAAAAGTTCGGTAAGCCGGGTATTGTTCATCATGCCTTGTGTCTCGCTTATACGGTTCTTTAATGTTCTTTACCCTAAAGACACAGCGGGGATAAAAAAGGGGATATGTGATTTGAAATTTATTTTATGAACAGCAGCACGGAGAGTGCGGCGTGGGCCTTAACAAACTCGGCTACGGCCTTTAACGCCCATTGCTGGTACTTTTTAACAGACTCTGTAGAGATGTCCATTTCCCTGGCAATCTCCGGATTCTTTAATCCCTGCTGCCTCAGGCGGAAAACTTTCTGTTGCTGGGGCGGCAGCTGAGCCACAGCGCGCTCTACCAGGCTGATATATTCCGGGTCGTCTAACAGCGATTTATCTTCGGGGTGTTCCAGCTCATCTTTCAGTGCTTCGATGCCATAAGAACTGATCTGTGCCTGCTCCCGGCTGCTCTTGCGTATACAGTTTAAGGTATAGTTGCGGGTCAGAATAAAAAGGTAGGAGGTAAACTTGTCTACCGTGCCCAGCGCTTCCCTGTTCATCCATACCTTCACAAAAACGTCCTGCACAATCTCCTGGGTCATTTCTTTAGAGCCCGTAAGCATCTGCACGTACACGCCCAACTGCTGATGGTATCCATAAAAGAGCTCTGCAAAGGCACTTTCGTTTCCCTTTACCACTTCTTTCAGTAGCTCAGCTTCGTTATGTAATGGTCTTAGTGCCATTGTCTGGCGGTATTAAACTATACTACTGATTGATTTGCTTCAAATATACACAATTATCGAATGTCAACAAGTTTGCCGATTTTGTCGTGTGAAAACAACAAAATTGGTCATATTTTGTATGTTTGAAGCAACAAAAACGATATTTATGGAGCCGCTTCTTTAATATCAAGACAATTCGGGACGAAAGTTCCGCTTTGGCTATTCGGGTTCTTATATTGAAGGCGAACTAGTACAACACGACTTACTAACGCTCGCTTACCGATGGTTGAACAATGGTTGAATGATCCCCGGATCATTCAACGATCATACAAGGTTCATTGAACCATCGCTACGCCATCAAAAGTTAATAGGAGAAAAGCCTGTTCTGGTGCGCTTTGCCCCGGCCCCGGGTAATATTGTACCGTACTTTGCCTAAGCAACATATACAGTAAAAAGAACATTATGGGAAAACTTACAGCAGGTCCGTTTGGCTTTGTACACGGACGTATCGGAAATCTGGTGAGCTATACATTAAACGGCAAGAACGTAACGCGCATCATTGGTGAGCGAACCAAACCACCTACACCAAAGATGCTGGCCAACTACCAGCGTATGACGGTTGTGAATGCCTTCCTGAGGAATTTCGTGCCATTCATCAAACTGGGCTTTGCAGGGGTAACCGAAGAGAGCGATAGCAATCCTTACAATGCGGCCGTAGCATATAATAAGGTTCATGCGTTGCAGGGTGCATATCCGGATATTGAGATGAACTACAGCGCGGCGCTGGTTTCGAAAGGCGACTTGCCTCCAGCGGTTAATCCGTCGCTTGAGCTCTTACCGGGCGGCGTGGAGTTCAGTTGGGAGATGCCTGATGATTTGGAACAATGTTATCACCGCAACCGGGCAATGCTGCTGGTGTTTTTCCCGCAAGGCCTGAATAGCTCAGGCATTCCGGAAGCTTTTATGGAACTTAGCGGAGCAAAGCGCCGGGATGGCAGTGATTTTATGGAATTGCCAGCGGGGTATTCCCTTAAAACACTTGAAGCCTATATCGCTTTTATAGCGTATGATAGGCTTCAAGTGAGTAATAGCGTATGGGTTAAGCGCCCTTTTTAAGGCATTAGCGCATTGTTGCCCGTATACAGTTTGTCGTTTACGCTTTTCAAACGCTGTACGGGTATTTTAATGACTTTACGATCGTAGGTCATGAAACCGTTGGTCTCTACTTCTACGTCGGTGGTTTGTGTATAAACCGCAGCCGAAAGACCGTCGTCGATAAGTTTCTTCATGTCGTCTATGAAGGTGGAATAGCGTTTAAACATATCGTCGGCTGTCTTAAAGCTCTGGTAACCCCAGTTGTCTTTCTGCTGCCATACGTGGCCGTCGACAGGCAATCCTAAACCGCCGTACTCTCCGAGTACGAGGACACGCTCTTTACCGAACAGTTCGGGTGTAGGCATAGCCGGCTCCGGATAGTGGTGCAAGTCGATGATGTGACCTGTCAGGAAGAAGTTACCGCCGCTGGCAGCGTTAATCAATCTCGAAGGATCTTTCTTCATGGTCCACTCCGTGATCTCTACGGTTTTAAACTGCCCCCATGCTTCGTTGAAAGGTACCCAAACCACGATGCTTGGTGAATTATGCAGCGCATCCATAATGGCGGTCCATTCCTTACGGTAATAACCTTCAGATTCAGCAGTACGGTTTTTGTCTGTTGCTCTGCCGTATACACCTGGCCGACTGTCCCAGCGGTTTCCAAGGTCGCCGCTTGGCATATCCTGCCAAACCAGCATACCCAGTTTGTCGCAGGCATGGTACCATCTTGCAGGCTCTACCTTAATGTGTTTACGGATCATGTTGAAGCCCATCTCCTTGGTCTTGATCACATCAAAAACCAATGCCTCATCACTCGGCGCGGTGTATAAACCATCTGGCCACCATCCCTGATCGAGAGGGCCAAACTGGAATACAAATTTATTGTTAAGCAGCATACGCTGAATACCATTCTTATCGGGCGCATGGGAGATTTTACGCATAGCGAAATAGCTTTTTACGCTATCGATGGCCTTGCCTCCTCTAACCACGGCAACCTTAAGGTCGTACAGGAATGGCGTTTTGGTATCCCAGAGCTTAGGGTTACTGATTTTCAGGCTAGCTGTAGAAGAAGCATCTATGGTCGTTTCTGCTACCTTCTTGCCTCCATCCCATGCCGAGATCCGCACCTGATCGCCTGCCTTGGCATTGCTTACCTTAGGCTCTACGGTCAGCGTTTGCGCGTCGATATCCGGAGTTTGCTTCACGTTGGCCAGGTAAGTAGGTGCTACGCCTTCCAGCCATACGGTTTGCCAGATACCGGTTACAGGCGTGTACCAGATTCCTTCTGGCTTGCGCACCTGCTTACCGCGCGGCTGCGGACCCTGATCGGTCGGGTCCCATACCCTCACGGTAAGTTCCTGTTTGCCGGAGCCCTTTACAAGCTTGGTGATGTCGAAGTTGAACGGATCAAAACCGCCCTCATGCGTACCGGCCTTTTTGCCGTTTACGTAAACTTCCGAGCGCCAGTCGACCGCCCCGAAGTGCAGCAACAAGGTCTTGCCTTTCAAATTGGCGGGCACGGTAAAAGTGGTATTGTACCAAAGCACACTGTCTTTGCCCACGGTTTTACCTACACCGGAAAGCGCGCTCTCTACAGCGAAGGGAACCAATATCTTACCCTGGAAGCTTTTAGGCTTGGCCGATACCTCTTTAGGGGTGATCGAGTAGTCCCAAAGCCCGTTCAGGTTTTTCCAGGCAGCACGCTCCATTTGCGGGCGCGGGTATTCAGGAAGTACATTTGTTGGATCTACCTTTTCGGCCCAGGGCGACATGATTTTGCCGGGGACAGGCTTCCACTGATTCGTCTGCGCACTGGCATACAAAGCCATGCAGGAGAGTGCAGCAGATAATAACAGGTTTTTGTTCATTGTTTGTTTTATTCTTAAAAGTTAACCTCAAATATTGTCTTTTAAACAGGATGTTGGATTCAGATCCGTCTCATAGTTTTAATCTTTTGTCTCATTTGATGTGGAAGGTCTGACTGAAGGCACCATTGGCAGCGATGTCCCAGGCTTCTACCCTAACCCATTTACGACCAGCCAGCTTCGCTTTATGGTTAAACACCTGCTCGCCGTATGCTCTGGTTTTCGATAAATCGATGCGCTCGCGGTATACTTTCTCGCCGTCGCCCGAGATGATCTCAATAAAGTTCATCGGGAAAGTCCAGCGCAGCTTAAGCGTCATATCTGCCAGTCCGCCAGCATTCAGCGAGAAGGTTTCACCTGAGATCTTACCGTTGAAAGTAAGTTGTGGCATAAGTACTTCGCCTGTTGACACGAAGAACTTACCTTTCTGCATGGCATCTACTACCGGCTGCCAGCCTTCGCTGTACTTGGGCAGCTTGTCTAGCATCATATAGTTCACATTCATGTGGGCATACATCTCGTTTTCGTGCGTAATGGTAAACAAGTCGGCCTCGGCAATTACTGTTTTCTTTTCGCCCCAGTTGTTCATATCGTCCATCAGGTCGAGCACCCTTTTACCCATACGAGGCTGCGAGAGATCGGCGGGCATCGCTTTCCAGGCAGCACCCATAAAGCGGTCTGATTTGAAGAAAGCTTCGTGGTTGTAGATATCCGGTGCGTTTACTGATCCTTTGGTACGGGCATGCGCGGTCCAAGCCAGGCCATTCTCTTCTTCGAGCAGGCGAAGCATCTCTTCCTTGTTGCCTACATGATATACTTTTCCGAAACCGGGCTTGTTCTCAACAAAGGGTACATCGCGGCGGCGCGACATCACCCAGTATACGGGCTTTGGAAATATCTGCAGCCAGTGTCCGCCAAAAAATTCGTTAGGCTCTTCGCCGGGTATCAGCAGAAACTGGTCGTCCGACAAACGCTCGCACTGCTCAAACAATGCTTTCAGTTCGCGCAGGCGCAGGGAATCTGGGCCCTTAGGGTTGGCCGTGTAATGGAACTCACCAAGGTGTACCATATCTACGCCGCCTCGCTTAAATACGTCGACAAACTCCGGCTTTTCAGGGATTGGTTTGCCTGCCAGTACAACACTCATGATGAACTCGTTGTGGAAGTGACTCGACATGGTTTTGAAGCCGGGCAGCTTGGCGTAAGTATCGTTATTGGTGAAGCGTTTGATCTGCGCAAAGGCATCATCATTGCCCTGATCGCTGATCAGACAGAAGAAATTGAGCCGCTGCTGTGTTTTAGGCGGGGCGTTAAACCATGGCACAAAGCGGCGGTCGCCCTCCAGATCCTGCCGGATACCGATGCCGTAGCCGTTAAGCTGATCGCGGTATTTGTTGCCATACCAGGTAAACTTCAGGTTGAAAGCTTCATCGAGCGGATAGAAGTACTGGTGCGGGGCCGGGAATACGGCGAGCGTTCCTTCTTTGCCCTGTGCGGCAATGCTGCGATATCTTACTTTCAGATTGGTCGCATTATCGCTGGCCACAACTGCTGCAGTTTGCATCTTCTCATCGGTGCTCGTCCACACCACGTTTTTCCAGCTGCCACCGCGGTCTATAAGACCTGCATCGTATACGATTGCCGTAGCATCTACATCGGTACTCATTACGGCAGCGATGTTAAACATTGGGCTTCCGTTATAGAAAGTCACTTCCAGATCTCCCGAGAAACGATCGGCCTTAACCTTTCCGATGCGCACGACGGTGCGGCTTCCTACCGTTCTGACTGAGGCTGAGTTTTTCTTAAGCTCTACCGTATAGGTCTTGTAGGGCCTCAGCGGAACCTTATCGAAAAAGATGTTCCATCCGTTTTGCGACATCAGGTCGCGTTTCCCCACACTGAGCAGGAACGCCGGATCTACCCCTTCTGATATGTTTTTCTGCGCGGCTCCTTTACCGATGCTGATGACTTTAAAAAGCGGCTTGCCATTTTGCAGGTCGAACTGCACTTTTCCGGTAGACCCATTGCCGGCCGGCCAGCTTAAATTAAGGATGTGCCCTTGCTGACTAACAACGGCTTCATTTTTCTGATCAAAATTTTTGATGTCTGCTTTAATCTGCGCGGAAAGGGAGGAACCCGCAGAAATACCGATTAGCAGCAATCCGAAGATACGCGCTAAATTTTTCTTCATATTGTGTAGTTAATTTGGTTACAAAAGCGGCCCTGGAGCCATTTGAAGGCTCAAGATATAAAAATAATCTCAGTCGGCAGCCGGAAGGGTGAAATAAAACGTTGAGCCTATGCCCTTCTCGCTCTCCAGCCAGATGCGGCCGCCGTGACGTTTAACGATCTCCGCACTTAAATATAAACCGATGCCAAAGCCCGAAATAGACCTGGTATGATCAGATTCTACGCGATAGTAACGGTCGAATATCTTTTCGACATCTTCCGGTTTTATGCCCATACCTTCGTCGGCGACGCTGGTGAGCAGCATATCGCCTGAACGCACACATTTCACTTCAATATTTTTACCACGCGGTGAGTACTTTACGGCGTTACTGAGCAGGTTTGAAATTACCGATCCGATCTTTTCATGGTCCGCATATACGGTAACCGGCTCGCAATCGGAATAAATAATGTCGTGATATGGGGAGGTCATCTGTATCTCCTCTACCATCTCCTTGATCAACTTGTTGATGGAGAAGCGCTCACTCTCGATGACTATGGTGCCCGACTCGAGCCTGGAGATATTCAGAAAGCTATGAATAAGGCTGATCATCTTCTTGATCTGGTTATTTGCGCGGATCATTGCCCCGGAGATGAATGGATCGGGACTGTCCTGCAGTTTTCTGTGAAGCAACTGTACGATGCCCGTAAGGGTAGTCAGCGGTGTTTTCAGTTCGTGACTCGCTATACCGATAAAGTCGTCCTTCTGCTGGTCAATCTGCCTAAGTTCTTCCTGGCTCTTCTCGATCTTCTGCAACGCAGTTTGCAGGTCGGTGACGTCGGCAGCGGTGTTTATTACACCGTAGATATGCCCGTTGGTATCATAGATCGGCGTGAAACTGTAGTTGAAGAAAAACGAGCCCATCTGCCCGTCGACCACCAGGTCGATCTGCTGATTTCTGGCATGATAAGGTTCGCCGGTCATGTACACCCGGTCGAGCTGCTCATAGATCCCCTGACTTTCGAGTTCAGGCAGTACCTCCCTGTAACGTTTACCGACAATGTTACTTCCCTTTCCCCATACTTCTATGATGCTCTTATTGGCCATTACGATCCGCATTTCGCGGCCTTCGTAAACACCGATAGGAAAAGGAGCGCTTTCTACAATGGTACGCAGCCGATGCTCGCTTTCGGCAAGGTCGAGCGTGCGTTCCAGTATTCGCTCTTCCAGTTCACTGTTGAGCAGAAACAGCTCCTGCTTAGAATGCTGCAGTTCCTCATTAATGACAGATTGCTCCTCGGGAAGGGCCGACCTGAAGAAAGTATGCACATCCATACAGTTTACGGCATAACCGATAAAGTCGCCTTCTGCACTAAAAAGCGGCACACCATGATGTACAACCCACCGGAACTCTTTGTTATGTTTTTGCAGCCGGCAGCGGATCTGAAATTCCTTCCGGGCATCGAATGACGAGCTGTAGTTGTTCTGAAAGCTTTCGGCGTCGTCGGGATGCAGCCCTTCAAACCATCCGATACCCACCTCGTCGTGAAGGGTTCGGCCCCGAAACCCAAGCCAGCCCTCATTAAAGTAAACAGCCAGTTTATCGGGTCCCGAAACCCACACCATTGCAGGGGCCTGTGCGGCCATTGCAACGAACTGAGACTCTGAGGATATTAAAGGCTGTCTTTTCTTCATATCTGCATAATATCAATACACAAATATGGATTCGAACTATTTTGTTTTTAAAAATTATCTCAAACAATTAGCCGGTGTTCTGACTTTAGGATACATACGAAATAAAAACTATGCAAAATCCAAACACAAACTATCATGCAGACCTGCAGAAATTCATTGAAAAGTTTGAACCTAATAAATTTAAAATGCTTTCCAGAGGCATTGAAATAAGGGGGACGAATGATATCCACAGGAGCATCACTTTTGCCAAAGAACTTATTGAGCGCTTAAAACTCAAGCTAAAAGTCCTTCACACGGCTGATATGGCAATGTATGGTGGATTTGAAGTGGTATACGCTACAGCTGAGCCTAGGGCATAACCGGAATGTTGTAGTAGTGACGGAGCTGCTTTGCAGCCATGATCATCTCCTCATCGCTTAAGGGGCGATCGTACACCATGAACCTGGCCATTTCGCCTATGAAAGACTCCCTGCCCGGGTGTTCAATAGCATCCCTCTCCTGTCCGACCGCCATTTTTGAGGAATTGGCTCTTGGATTAACGGGAAAGGGGTGCACTGCGATCGGGGCGGCCCCCTCGTTCAGGTAAAGCGAAAGCATCACCGTATCTGTACCCTTGCCCATGCGGCCCATGATGAGGTAGTACCGGTTCTGACTAAGGATCTTTTTGGAGGCTACGTACGGATTATTCTTATCCCAGCGGCCGAACGTTATGGCATTCCTGCTGCTCATCCAGAAGGTATTGTCGTCGGCAAAGCCACCCCAGAAGCCTTCGTTGTTTGGTTTGTTCCTAAGGTTACCGAAGAAACAGTTGACGTCTTTCAGTTCGCCCGGCTGCTTTCCTGGCTTCAGAACCGCAAACCAGGTATAGCCGGTGCCCTGGATCAGGTGATCAAAAGCATCTTCGTCCATGTTGACCAGTTCCTGCTGTTTAAAGGCAATGCTGTTATGTCCGTTCAATTCAGGTACTTTTGCTAATAGCTTTGGACATCCCGACCCCGGAACCTTCCGCCCTTCATCGCGCTTCTCAAAATCTCTTGCCGGAAAGGTCTTTACCTGGTTTTGCCACTTGTAGACGAGATTCTGTTCATTGGCAAACACGCCTTTGTCGGCATTAAGATCGAGAATGAGCGACTTTTTGCTCATCTGCTGCGCGCCTGCCGAAACAGCTGCCAGGCAAAGCACTGAGAGGACGGTTATTTTCATGATCAGTCTTTATATTCTTCAATTTGGATATTGCGGTACCATATCTCCGCACCCTCCGACTGAAGCAGGATCCTGCCGTTGGAAACACTCAGATATTCTCCTTCATTTACAATAATGCCATTGACGATGAACCGGAACCGTCCGTTGCGGTAGATCAGTTCCAGTGAGTTCCACTCCCCGCTTTTCCGTTCAGCATCTTTGGTTTTCGCAACCCTGGCATAGTCCTTAGGCTCCGTCTGCAAGCCTTCAATAAAGGTAGTGACGCTGTCGATTAACCAAAGATCGCCTACGTCTCCTTCCTGTATCTGGAACTCGGCCGACTTCGGCCATATGCGGTTATCATTTTCGCCTACATGGAAGCAGATACCAGCATCGCGCTTGTCGCGCTCCCTTGGCGGAAACTTCTTAGTACCCCACTTGAAGTCGAGCAGCAGACGGAAGTCATGATAAACTCTATTGGTCGCCACATATCCAAACTCTTCTCCGGTAACATAGATGCTGCCATCGGCTACCGAAATCACTTTCTTGGGATCGGTGTTGAGCCCCCGCTTTTGTATATATTTCGTCCAGCCGGTAAGGTCCTTGCCGTTGAACAGTGGTTTAAGATTGGTTTGCTGGGCGCTTACTGACAGGCCAAACAGCAGCAATGTGAACAGGGCTATTGATTTGTACATTTAAGGTTTAAAATTATTTATTAATGCTCATCTCCATGGTCATTTCCATAGGGATCTTAACGTCTTCGCCGTCCGCACCGGCTTTGCTCATGGTTGTGGTTCCTTTCATGGAGGTGGTGATCTTCCCATCGGAGACCCAGCCAGTTTTGCGGTCAAGTTTAAGGTTGCCTGTCAGAGTACCGCCAAGGACGACCTGCGCCGTCCTGTCGCCACCTACTGATTGCTGCGTGTCGGTATTGAGCGTAGAGTTTGCATTCAATACATAATGGGTAGCGGTTGTTTCGGAAAGTGTGTACTTCGCGTCCATGCTCATTCCTATGTTGCCTGGTGCTTCGTGGTGTACCGTCCAGGTATCACCCTTAGCTACAGCCTGGGTCGGATATATGCCTGAAAACGATTCCAGATTTCTTTTAAAGGATTCTGTGCCGAACGCACCAGAGATCTGACCCCGCTGCTCTTCGCTGAGACCGGAGGATTCTTTAAACGCTGATTCCAATATCTGCTGGAGGTTTGTTGCATCGGTAATTTTACCAAGTCTGGTCATTTTGATTTGAAACGGTTTTCCTACAATGTTATTCAGGAGACGGGATACCATATCATCGGCACCGGTCTGCCCCGAAGAAAAACTCATTGCAGCACCTGGAAAAGCCACCTTCATGGAAAGCTCCTTATAAGTGGCGTCAAACACATAACCTTCAGCCGTGACATTGTTAACCTTATATTCAACGGAACTGATCATATCAATAGTAATATCGATAGTCTGACCGGCAGCGGCCTGCTTAACTACACTGTGAATGGTCATTCTCTGGGGGTAAACCTCTCCCTTTTTAAGATTAAGTTGCAGTGTGTGCTTTTGGGCCTGTGCTGAGAGGCAAAGAAGCAAAAGGGCGAGGATGTTTAAAGTTGTTTTCATCAGGTTATGTAGCGTTAATGCTGTTGCAAGATAGCAAAAGATTAATGCGGATTGTATTGGCAGGTTGCTTTATTTCGTTTATTTTAGGAAAAGAATTACTTAATCAATGACCTATTTACCAGTGAACGAAAAACAATACCCAGTTCCGGGAAACGAAATGGAACGCATCATCAGCTTGTCTGAGCTTGACCTGGATTATGCTAGTTTATCCGAAAATTTTAAAGATCTGACGCACCTGGCTGCAAAAGTTGCAGGCACAGACATTTCTTTAGTGAACCTGATCGACTCTTTTACGCAGTGGACCGTGGGCAGACATGGCCTGGAAATAGATCAAATGACCAGAGAGGAGTCGGCCTGCCAGTATACCATCATGGGAGACGATCATTTTGAGGTTAAAGATCTTTCGGCAGATGAGCGTTTTAAGGAGAATTTTTATGTAAAGGATCCGCTTTCCCTGAGGTACTACTTCGGCGTGCCGCTTAAAAATAATGATGGGGCAAACCTGGGCGCTCTTTGTGTGCTTGACACGCAGCTGAAATCGCTGACACCGGAAAAAGTCGAGCTGCTTAAAATCATTGCAAACGAGATCGTAAACCGTTTGAACGTCCATAAGGTAATCGATTCGTTGCGGACCAAGGTGAAGGATGCGAATGAGTCTAAAAAGAAAGTGGCGCATGACATTCGAGGCCCGCTGGCCGGGATTATTGGTTTATCGGAGATTATCGCGGAGCAAGGTTCAAGCGTTAAGCTGGAAGAGGTGCTCGAATTCATTAACCTGATCAACAGGAGCAGCAAATCGGTACTTGAGCTGGCTGATGAAATACTGACCGAGGAAAGTGCTGTTCGAAACTTAAAGGAGAATCAATTCAATCTGAACGTGTTCGCAGAAAAGCTACAGAAGCTCTATGCACCACAGGCTGTTAATAAAGGTGTTCAGCTGGACATTGAGCTGATGAAAGGTGCGGAACATATTCCGTTCTCGCGCAACAAGCTGCTGCAAATCGCGGGCAACCTGATATCTAACGCTATAAAGTTTACCGGTAAAAATGGACGTGTGCATGTGGTACTGAATTTGATTGTACAATCACATCAAAATATACTTAGTATCAGTGTTTCAGATTCAGGAACGGGCATGCACCAGGAAATGATAGACAATATTATGAGCGGCGGGGCTAAGTCGACCGCAGGCACTTCAGGAGAAAAGGGCTACGGTTTCGGGCTTTCACTGGTTAGCCACCTCATCAATGGCCTGGGAGGAAGCCTAAGCATTAACTCAGCACCCGGACAGGGAACAACTTTTCTTGTACTTATCCCGCAAAACAATGTGTAGACCTTTCAGCTGTTTCTTTGTTGCAGTAATGCTGTGTTTTGCTGTAACGGCAAGGGCACAGTCCGGGCAAAGCTCCGACGAACTGTTTCAACAGGCCAGGAAGCTTGCTTTTGAGGAAAAAAACTATGCGGAAGCAATTCGTATAACAAAGTCTGCCCTAACTATGAGCCCTGATTATGCGGATATTAGGATATTTCTTGGCAGGTTATACACCTGGAACGATGAACCCGACAGCGCACGCCGGGAGTTCCATCGTGTGCTGTCTGCTGAACCGGATCATCTGGACGCCTTACTGGCAATCGGAAGCCTTGAATTCTGGGAAAATAATTCACTTAAGGCGCTTGAATATGCGAACAAGGGTCTTGGTATTGATCCTAAGGCGCGGGATCTGCTCTTGCTCAGGGCAAAAATCCTTAACGATCTCAAAAGGTGGTCTGAAGCAAACGCTGACCTTGAAATTGTACTAAAAGCAACACCGGGCGATACCGAGGCCCGCGCACTCGCAGCCAGGGTAAGGGAAAATTCTTCAAAAAACAGGATGGGTGTAACCTATGATTTTGTGTATTTCGATAAACAGTTTGATGACCCCTGGCATTTGGCAAGTCTTGATTACAGCAGACAAACAGGCTTGGGTTCGGTTACCGCCAGAATAAACTATGCGAACCGGTTCAGAAGTAACGGTCTGCAGTTTGAGCTGGATGCCTATCCACGGATCTCAAAGACCTTCCAGGCTTATATTAGCGGTGGCTATTCGGACGACGTTGGAGTGTTTCCAAAGTATCGTGCAGGCTTTTCATTATACGCGAACCTGCCGGCCGCTTTTGAAGCAGAGGCTGGTTTTCGTTATCTTAACTTCGGTGAGGCAACATGGATATACACTGCTTCGGTAGGCAAATATTATAAAAGTCTGTGGTTTAACCTGAGAACCTTCCTGACACCCGCCCATAAAAATATTTCGAGGTCTTTTGCGCTGACTACGAGATATTACTACGGCGGAGCGGATGATTATCTGAGTTTGCGTCTGGGTACCGGAGTTTCACCAGATAACCCCCAGAATAATGTGCTGATCGGAAATACCGATTTTAAACTGAGGTCGAACAATATTAATCTTGGGTTTCGCAAGGCGGTTAAGACGTTTAATGTGTTGACCTTAAACGTGGGACTGGATAACCAGGAATATCTTGTGAACACGAAGGGCAATCAGATCGATGTGGGGATTGGTTATATGAGACGCTTCTGAAATGAGCAAAAAGAAAATCATCGGGATCGCTTTGTTACTGGTTCTGCTGCTACCCTTATGGATGTGGCTGGCATGGGCCCTGTCTTCTAAAACGAAGTTGGTCGCAGCAATTGTAGACAAAACGGTACTCACCCGCCGGGGACAGGAACATTTATCGCTCACCTGGATATTAAACCATGAACGGTTTACGAAAACACGGACCAAACCTTACCAAATAGCAGAAGACTACTTCGGATTTTTCCCTTTGGACAACGAAAAGTACAGGCTAAAAGGGCTGGAACGCTTCAGTGAGGAGCAGCTGGCACAGTTGAGCAATGACGCGGATATAGCCTACTATACAGACACCTATGGCATCTTTAACAATGAGTGGCGGCAGCATGGCGACGAAAAAGAGCGGTCGGGCCTCATATATGGGGGATTGAGTGAGCAGGATATGAACTTCCTGAGGTTAATGAAGGCGAAGCGAAAACTGATCATTACAGAATTTAATACCATAGGGTCGCCCACCAATACATCCGAGCGCCATTCGTTCGAGAAATTGTTTGCAATGCGCTGGACAGGCTGGACAGGGCGTTTCTTCGAAAGTTTAGATACCAACAGGAACAAGGAACTGCCCGGATGGCTGATCAGAAATTACAAAAGAGACAACAACAATCGCTGGCCTTTCCAAAAGTCAGGAATCGCGTTTGTAAGTGAATCTGACCAGGTAGTTATTCTGGAAGACAGCACACATATGACCATGCCGCTTCCCCATATCGTGAGCACTGAGGAGGGCGCGAACAAGCTCGGGCTGCCCCGGCGGGTCAAATATCCATTTTGGTTTGACGTGGTAGTTCCTGACCGGAAGATCAATAAGGAGATGGCCTCGTTCGAAATAGGACTTAACCACCATGGCCGTCGTGTGCTGGACCAGCACCATTTGCCGCACCGCTTTCCTGCTGTGCTTTCGCATGACGGACCGGATTACCGCTTTTTTTACTTTTGCGGTGACTTCAGTGACAACCAGGTGAGCATCACTTCTTCCTACTTTAAGGGTATAGGCTTTTTTAAATGGCTGTTTTACAACAGCGACAACCCGATGGAGCGCTCAAGTTTCTTCTGGAACTTTTACCGGCCGATGGTCACAAACATACTTCAGGCCGAAAAAGATCGCTTAGGCAGGTAACTGGTTACTGGGGCGCAAATCGCTTGTAAATGGAGTCGGGCAACAAAGGAGATCCATTGCTCAGCTTGCTGTTACGCTGCTTAAACCGGTCAAACGCCCGCTTCAGCTGACTTTTCTTTTGTTCATCCTCAATGGCTTCCTCACTCATGTTTGGCGAGAGCTTGTAAAGCTGGCTTCCGTTTAAATGGTATTCGTCCATAATGAAGTCGACGATTTCTGTCTTGGTTTGCATGAGCGGATAAGCGTGAATGTTCCTGAATGCCCGCGCCGTATCTAAGCCCAGCCCCATCCAGCTGCTCAAAGCTGGCGCCGGCAGCTGATAATTCTGTTCCAGGAAGCTGAAGAGGCTGGGTGCAATGTCGAAATGCGTGGAGACCGAGTTAAACGTCGCGGTTCTTTTCAGAAGCGGTGAATAGATCATGAGCGGCACATGATACCGGTCTATTTTACTGCTCATCGGGATTTCCGGCATCCTGTGGTCGCCGGTGACAACGAAAATGGTTTGCTGGTAATCTGCACGCCTTTTATATTGCTCAAAAAACTCCCTCAGCGCCTGATCGGCGTACATAATGGTGGAATACTGTAAGGCATAGTGCCGGTAAGTGTCTTTTTTCGACTCGTCGAAGCCCAGGTCGGACATCCTTTTTTCGAACACCGCGGTATATCGCGCCTGCTCATTTATGATAAATGGATTATGCGTAGCAACGGTAAGTATTACATTAAGCTGAGGTGTGAGAGACGGCACTGCAGCGGTTTTTGAAAAGTAATGTCTGAAGAGTTCCTTATCGCTATAGCCCCAGGTAAATCCGTTAACAGCGGGCATTTTCCTGTATCCGGCCGGAAAGCTCTTTGCATCGTTGACCTGGTCGACATCATTCTTTTTCAAAAAGATATTCATATTATCGAATGCTGCATCTCCTCCATAGTAAAAGGCGGTATGATAACCTGCCCTCTTTAAAATGTTGTATAATGAAAGATGTTCAGGCATATCGTTGCCAAGCTCAAGAAAGCCGTTTCTGGCAAATGGCAGTGAGGCCATTATGGAAGGGAGTACGGCAAATGTTCGCCCGCCCTGACTAAGGAAATTTTTCCAGTAAAGACTTTTCCCAGCCAGGGAGTCCAGAAAGGGCGTAAAGTTACCCAGATATGCGCCTTCGTTGGTGAAGGCTCTGCCCAGGCCTTCTACAAGGACGATCACTATATTTGGACGCTGCTTACCCGGTTGGAAAAACGGACCAAGTACATCGCGGCTGACCTCCTGGTGTAAAAAGGGGTATTTCTGTTCATCTGCATATTTAAAAGCAACGTTACCTGGAGCCGAGGTTATGTAATCGCCTATATAAGCATCGGCGTAAATATCGACGTCATCGTCGCCCGGAAAAAAATGATCGTAGCTGTCGGAGAAGAAATAATCAGCTTTGTTTGTCACCAGATTATTGCTGAAATCTGAAGAATATCCTGGTCCCTTCCAAAAAGCGTATGCCGAGGTTAGGTGGAGCAAAAGGGATAGTACCGGGAAGGCGACAGCCAACCAGAATGGCACCTGCAGTTTGCGCGGGATATACCTGAGGCTAAGCGCTACCGCAGCAATAAAGATCAAAAGAAATATGAGAGGCAGAAAGCCTATACCGCCTGAAGCGCCGACTGTTTGCCTGATATCGGACAAAGAGTAACCGAAAAGGTCGGCCCCTAATGGCACCAGCGACACATTAAAATACTGGATAAGCAACAGATGTGTTATAATGATGAGAACGATAAAAACGCTGAAAACAAGTCTGGCCAGACGAGGCTTGGCGAAATAAAGTAAAACGAACAGGATATACGCTGCAACCTGCCATTTCAACCAGAACAGAAAACCGGCCAGCCATGACCAAAGCACCATGGCAGGCCAACCTGCAGGAAACTCATGGGTGAGCCCATTTAATACAATTTCAAAAAGGCCGATGCATAAAACCGCCATCAGCCAGACCAATGAAAGCTTGATAAACAAATGTGACGCTGCTTTTATCCGGATCATCTTAGTTCGGCTTTTTTGTGAAACCCTGCCTGGTCATCTCGCCCCAGGCATTCTTTTTTCTCAGGAGGTCTATATTTCCCATAACGGCTGACCAAACCACGAAGGGATGGAAAATAAATGGTTCAAGGAATGCCGTTAAAACCAGCATAAGGATATCGCGACTGCGTTTATATTGATTGTAGGTCAACACCTCCATAAGAATGGCAAAAACGGAATACAAAAAGCCGAAACTGAATATAAAAAACAACAGGCCCAGGAAGAAAGTCCAATGAATAAGTCCGAGCAGTACGAATATCAGGAATGCCACCATGCCCAGAAATTCAACGATCGGTGCTAAAAACTCGAAAAAAAACCAGTAAGGATAACTGACCATACCTAAAAGGCGGTATTTGGGATTGAAGAACATGACCTTATGCATCTGCAAGGTCTCTATCGTACCGCGGGTCCAACGGTTACGCTGCCTGCCCAAAATCTTAAAGGAGGCAGGCGCTTCTGTCCAGCACAGCGGATCAGGAATAAAACTAACTTTGTAAGGCTCGTTTTGTTCTTCCATGTATCTTCTCATCCGAACAACCAGTTCCATATCTTCACCCACCGTATTATGGTTGTATCCGCCACATTTAATCACAATATCCCGATCGAAAGCACCAAAAGCCCCGGATATTAATAAAAGGCCGTTAAGCCTGCTCCATGCCATCCTTCCTAATAGGAAGGCCCTGATATATTCCAGCGTTTGCACCCTTGGCAGGAATTGCCTCGGCAAATTAACCTTAACAAGTCGACCGTTTTCGACCTCGCAGCTGTTGGCTATGCGGATAACACCACCCGTGGCAATGACGCGCTTCTCTGTCGTTTCCAGAAAAGGCTTGGCTAGTTTAAGCAGGGCATCCTGCTCAAGGATACAGTCCACGTCAATACATACGATATAACTGTTTTGAGCAATATTAATCCCCACATTAAGAGCGTCTGCTTTACCGCCGTTTTGCTTGTCGACCACAATAAGCTTCCTGTAAACAGCCTTATTGCTTTTATAAACACCCCGTACCGGTTTGGTCTGGATCTGCGGATTCACAAAAAAATCTGCCTTGTAAAGGTCGTAAGCACTAATAAGCTTTTCCAGTGAATCGTCTTTGCTGCCATCGTTAATAATAATCACTTCCAGGTTATTAAAGTTAATAGACAGCAGCGACCTCACATTCTCGATGATGTTGGCTCCTTCGTTGTAGGCCGGTGCCAGTATGCTGATGCTTGGCGATTCGTTGGAGCCGGCAAGTACCCGGTAATCGGTAAAACTATTCTTGCGGAGATAATTTCTTACCTCGCCGATGGAATACGCACCAATAAAAAGATAGCCCGACAGGAGCAGCACGGAATAGAGCAAAAGTCCGTAGGTAAAGATATCTAGTAGTATAGTCTGCCAGCTCATTTCATTTCATTTTTTACTTGTGCTACCATCTCATTGATGGGATAGACATTCGTATCTACGTATTGTTCGAGGAGGTCGGTTCCTTCGCCAATAATGAACAGTGTGCGTACAAGTGCAAGTTTTAGGCCGAGGTGAGATGTAGCCAAAAAATTTATCAGGGCAGGTACGTCTTCCCTGTCGCCGATTTTGGCGAGAACCTTTGCAATGACCAGCTGGATATCGACGGGTTGACCGGGAAATATTTCAACAAGTCTATCGGAAGTGTTTTCCGTGTATATGTCGGATAGTGTCAGGACAGCCTGTGCGCGCACTTCGGCCTGGGGATGATCAAGGCATAGCATGATATCGTCGTACAGTTCGAAATGATGATAATTCCGGGCGAGCTTAAGTGCAAAAATGATCACACTGGCATTGTCGGATCGTAGCCAATGATCAACACCCTTAAGCTCTGTGTGCGGCAATTGGGAAAGTTCTTTCAGCAGGCGGATCTGCTGCCATTCGGAAATCTGGTAGGATACGTTGTCTAGAAACCGAAGACCTTCGAAACCAGATAGTTTAAGTACGGCAATCTGAGCTTCGACTCGAACCAGGTCATTTTTATCGTTGGTGAAGCGGGATACAAGATTCAGATGCTCGGTGAGTTCCATGGCGCCGATCTGCTGCAAACCATGCGATTTTTTATGCCATTGCGAGCTCTCCGCCATTTTAAGCGCGAACTTGTCGAGCCCAAGCTGTATGTATAGCCTCTGAAGGTTGCGGAACGATTGCCCCGAAAGGCTTCTTGAGGCTGAAACAATTTTTCTGGTCAGATGATGCCTGAATCGCTGGTTCGCCAACAGCTCATTTAACCTGGTGGTGATCGGTATAATATGATGCTTATCATCTTCATCAAAAAAGATCGCCTTGCGAACCAGAAGGTCGGACATGTGGTTCCATTTACCGTATTTCTGTCGCCGTTTCTTTCTGACAAGCAGATAAACGCTCATAAATACCGTCAATGTAACTGCAGTACCAAGCAGAAATATCAGGGAAACACCAAGATAGATCATTTGGGGACTTGTATGGCCAATCTTCTGATGCGGACGGAGAGCTCATTCGGACTGAATGGCTTGGTGATAAAATCATCTGCACCGAGCTTAAATGCCTCTAAAACGACATCTTCCTGCCCCATAGCAGAGAGGATGATGATAGGTGTGTTGAGCTTTTCTTTAACTGCACCTACGATTTCGAGCCCGGAATTATAAGGCATCATGATATCTGAAATGACAAGATCCGGACTCATGGTGTCAATTTTAGAAAGGGCCTCGCGACCGTCCCTGGCAATGACAACGTCGTGTCCGTCCTTTTTTAAACGGAACTCTAGGGTCTTAAGCATTAATTCATCGTCTTCAGCAATCAAAATTCTCATACGGATATTTAAGGGATGTTTTGTGTTTTGTATATGCTAATATAAATAAACTAAAAGACTATGTAAGTTGTTCTTTTTAAAAAAACATAACCCTATGAAAACGAATGAAACAACACAGCAGGACGTGGACAATGTATTGCTCATGTCGGCACAGCAGAACATCGGTGAACGACCGGAGCGACCGGTTGACGACGCTGACGAGATGAGCGACTATGACTCATCGGAAGATACCGGAAACACGGAGGAAGATCTGGACCTGGACTTAAGCGATGATCCGGATACTGACCTGTATGAAGATGATTTGGACGCATTAAACGGAGAAGACGATGAAGACTAACATATTAAACCTGTCGGTCGCCTTGATTGCTGCCTGTGCAATCGGCGCTTGTTCCGGAGCCCGGGAAACGGCAGTTACCACAACAGGTACTGCACCTTTAACCGGCGCTGAAGCTGTAACGGAAAATCTTAACACGCCGGATAAACCGACAGCCTTAACATCAGCAGGAAGCCAGATCACACTGGATACCCTTGCATTAAACTTTCCGACAGACCAAAACGGACAGATAAGCGCTGCCGATTTTGTTGCACACGCGGCGCTTGCGGGAAAGAAGGAAGTAGAGCTGGGTCGCATTGCCCAGCAAAAGGGACAAAGTGGCGAGGTTAGAAGTTTTGGTGCAATGATGGTGACAGATCATACCAAGGCGAACGCAGAACTGCAGGCCCTGGCTACATCGAAAAACATCAGCAAAATGCAGCCCGACTCTATTCCTGTAGATATGGACATCGCTATGGCATCCAAGCAGCTTAACGCACTAAGCGGCGAGCAGTTTGACCGCGTGTACCTGACGACCATGCTGAATGATCATCGTAAGGCGATTGCCCTGCATGAGCTTGGCGCTAAATCATCAGATGCGCAGGTAAAGGCCTATGCGGAAAAACACTTGCCTTCGCTTCGCAACCATATGGCTGCGGTAGAGAAACTGCAGTAGTGAAAGCTTAGTAAAGCGCTAAAACACTAAAAAGGCGCCTCCTTGCGGAAGGCGCCTTTTTAGTTTAAGAACCTTTTATCTTATTTGATAGAACCTTTTACGGATTTAGCTGAATCAAGGTGCATCTTCAAAATAGGAAGGGTTTTAGAAGCGAAGGCTTTAATATCGGCGTCTTTGGATGTCTTCGACGCATCTTCAAATAAATTAACGTCATCTTTGTGGTCGTCGACCATCATGGCCATGTACTTCGTATCGAATTCTTTGCCTTTGAGAAATTTAATGTCATTGATATGATGCTGCATTTCTTCGGGCATGGTAGAGGGAAGACGGATGCCTTTAAGTTCTGCCAGGGTCGTCAGTTCCTGATTTGCCTTGCTGTGATCTTTGACCATCATGGCACCAAAGGCCTTCACACGTGGATTGTCTGACACTTCCTGGGCAACGGTACCCAGTTCGACTTCCATCTTTCCGCCAGCGGCTGCTTTAAGGGCAAAGGTAACCAGCGGGTTAGATGCCGTATCGGCCGCATTGTGAACGGTTGTGGCCGAATCATAAGAGGAAAGGCTGTCGGTCCGCGTTTCTACGGCTACTGTATTTTTGTTGCTGTTGTTGGTACAGGCGTAGCATAAAGAGCCTATAGCCAGAACAAGTAGAGATTGATTTAATTTTTTCATAGCTGCTTTTTTGTTTTAATAACAAAATGGGCCGGGCTTGGTTTTATTTTACACAGGCATGTCTGACCGACGGGATGAGAAACTTTGCTAAACCGTAAATTTGCGCCCTCAAAAAGATCAGAACTTGCGTACTGCTAAAAGACTTAAGCCGGAAAATCAAGGCATATCAACCGTGCTTGCATTTGCACTTATTCCAATGTCGGGTTTCGCTACCGATGTATATATACCCTCTTTGCCCAGCATGGCGGCTTCACTTAAGGCCAGCGACATACAGGTGCAGCTGACGCTCAGCCTGTTCTTGATAAGCTATGGCGTTTCACAATTGTTTGTAGGCAGTTTGCTCGACAGCTTTGGGCGTTACCGGATCAACCTGGTAAGCCTGGCGGTATTCGCGCTGGCCAGCCTGACGATTGCCAACACCACGAGTATTTATGTGATTTATGCGATGCGCATTGTACATGGCATTACGGTCGGCGCAGTAGTGGTATCTAAACGAGCTTATTTTGTAGACCTGTTTTCGGGCGACAAACTGAAGCATTATCTGAGCATGTTTTCCATTATCTGGGCTACGGCACCAATCATCGCGCCCTTTGCTGGCGGTTATTTGCAGACGTATTTTGGCTGGCAGGCAAACTTCTATTTTCTTACCGTTTTCGCCGTCGTTATTCTTCTGCTCGAACTGATCTTCAGCGGAGAGACGATCAGACAGAAAATGAGTTTTAACCTGAAAACCATTTCCGGAGTGTACGGAAACATGCTGAAAACGCCGAGTTTTACGCTAGGCATCGTGATGCTGGGACTGGCATACAGCATGGTGATGATCTATAACATGACCGGTCCGTTCATTATTGAACACCAGTTGGGCATGACCCCTATTGTTGCGGGTTACAGTTCGCTGATCCTGGGCGCGGCGGTGATGACCGGCGGGATGATCAGTAAATCGACGATAAACCGGCCTTTTAACAAAAAGCTGTTCGTAAACCTTGGCATACAATGCGCCGCCGGACTGCTGATGCTTGGGGTGATGGGTTCTGCGGAAAATCTGTATACGCTGATCATCTTTGCTTTTATTATCCACGCAGCTTCAGGGTACACGTTTAACAGCTTCTTTACCTACTGCCTGAGCCGCTTCCCAAAAAATGCAGGTATAGCCAGCGGGTTAACCGGCGGTATTAACTATGTAGTGGTTTCCTTCCTGAGTTATGGGATCATATACCTTATACCAGCCAGCGGCGGGGTAAACCTGAGCTTGAGTTACCTGCTGCTGATCTTACTTTCGGGCGCTTTAATGGTATTTATAGCCCGGATCTCCAGGACCAACCCGGAATAGCTACATAAAGAGCAGTAGTTTTTCGAAAAGATCTTCTTTGACAAAGGGTTTTGATATGTATTCGTTCATCCCCGCGGCTTTACAGCGATCGCGTTCGTCTGAGAGAACCGAGGCGGTCATGGCTATGACCGGCACATCAAGGTTCAGTTCAGCCCTGATGCGTCTGGTGGTTTCCCGCCCATCTATCTCGGGCATCTGAATATCCATGATCACGGCATCGAAGCGCTGGGTTTTAAGTCGCTCGAGTGCGTCGAAACCGTTGTCACAAAGCGTTGTGGATATTCCGGAATTTTCCAGTGTTTTGACGATCACCTTCTGGTTGATGATATTGTCTTCCACGATAAGTATGCTCTTACCTTTCAGCAGCTCAAATTTATTGGCCTCTGCTATGGTGCGCACGCCTACAGGTGCCGGCTCGAATGGGATTTCCACAACAAAACAACTTCCCTCGTTTAGTTTGCTGCTTACAGATATCCGCCCGTTATAAAGATTGACGAGTTGTTTTACAATGGCCAGACCCAGCCCGGTGCCACCGTATTTGCGACTGATGTCCAGGCTGGTTTGGGCGAAACTCTGAAAAATATAGTCGATCCGGTCTTCCGGTATCCCAATGCCTGTATCGGTAATCCTGAAAATAACCATGACCCGGCTGGAGTCGTGGCTCCTGGCTGTGACGTCGATGGTAACCGATCCTGAAGGTGTGAACTTAATGGCGTTGGAAACGATATTGGAAAGAATCTGGTAAAGCCGCAGCGGATCGCCCAGAACGCCAAGGGGCACTTTATGATCTGCATGGAGCGACAGGTCGAGTTTGCGTTCGGCTGCCTTAAACCGCATGGTAGAGAGCACCTGATTGAGAACTTCTGATATCTTGAAGGAAATGCATTCCAGTTCAAGCCGCCCAGCCTCTATCTTGGCAAAATCGAGAACATCATTGATAAGCACCATGAGATTATTGGATGACTGGCTGATGATTCCGACATATTCAGCCTGTTCTTCGGTCAGCGGTGTCGCCTTGAGCAATTCGGCCATTCCCATCACCCCATTCATGGGCGTACGTATCTCGTGACTGATATTGGCCATAAACTGTTCCTGGGTAAGCCGTGCATGTTCCGCTTCCTCACGTGATTTCCGTAGCCCCTCCTCGTTCAGGATACGCTCTGTAATGTTCCTGCTGATGATTGCAAAAGCGTAGGTCTGACCGGCAGCATCGCGGAGCGGAAACTTACGGGTAAAGAAGTAATTTTTCTCACCATCTATATGGACGACTTCCTCAGTCTCGAAAGGCGAAAGATGGGGGTCGGCCCGCAACGATGGGTTCTCAAAATTAAGGGACCTGCCTGGATGAAGTTCCTTGAACAATTTCCCCGTAATGTAATTTGCTTCGAGGCCTAAAAATTCACAAAAGGACTTGTTGACGTAAAGTATGCGCCCGGATTGGTCGGCTATATGCATGGCCGTGCTGGTGGTGTCGAGCAGCGACTGCATAAACAGTGCGTCGTTGGATAATTTAGCGGCGCTTCGCTTATTTTCTCTTTTACCCGAAACGAAAGCCGCTGTTAACAGCAGAGCAAGCAGGGCCAATACATATCCTGTATTTCTTGAAGTCTCCGCAAGTCTGGAGATGTTATAGTTGGTATTCTGAAGCTGCCCTTTAACGATTTTCCGGTAGTCATACAACAACGTCCAGACCACATCCATTCTCAATTCATGATTAACCACGGCCCTAAGCGCGCTGTCGGTATTTCGCACACCATTTACGTCGGCCGTCATTAAGGCCTCTTCTGTCATATAAGCTTCCTTGATCCTCTGGGAATATTTTTTCAGCACCGAACTTGTCGCTGAAAGACTCCTGAGGCTGTCGAGCGACTGCCGCACAATGAATTGATGGGCGAAAATGGTTGCCCGCATTTCAGGAGAAGGCTCTGAAAGATAAGACCGGTAGTCTTGCTGTACTGAACCCAGATTGTCGTTCGCTTCTTCCGAAAGATTGAGCAGCACCTGGAGCTTGACAGCCGATCTCTGGTTCGAATGAATTGCGGACAGGTTGTACAATTGAAATACAACGACAATTGCTATGAAAAATAAGAGGCAATAAAATATACTCCCCCTGATATTTTTATAATTCATTCCTGATTAAGAATATGATCTCCCCTGATCAATTATCGTCGTAAAATAGATATTAAAACTGACAGTTGCAAAGTAGCAAGGCAGGAATATCCCAGGTATCTGGGCTTCGACTGATTCGGCCTTAATCAAGGCACTATCCGTACTTTCTTCGGAAAAGCACCCCATTTTCCCGAAGAAAGCTTTGATTATGCCCGAAAAATGACCGGACAAGGGTATAACCGTCGCACGTGAAATTACTTTGAAAAATTCAGCGTTGTTATTTGTACCTTACGAGTCAAACTAGAGTATATTTGCAATAATGAGAGCAGAAATTGAAGTTAACCCTACAATGCTTACTTGGGCAATTACCCGGGCTGGACATCGTGTGGATGAATTTCTGGATAACAACCCTACTGTCCACAAATGGTTAAATGGGGTCAAAAGGCCGACTGTAAAGCAACTTGAGGACTTCTCCAAAAGGGTTCATATTCCTTTCGGCTATCTATTTCTAAATGACCCGCCACAAGAAGCAATACCGTTTCCTTTTTTTAGAACTGGCAGCAAGCCTACGGCAAAAGTAAGCCTAAATGTATATGATACCATACTGATCATGCAGCGTAGACAGAATGGCTCACAGACTATTTACTTGACACCGGAGCCAAACCCTTGAAGTTCGTCGCAAGCTTCAATGCCAATGCAGACGTACATTCCATTGTAGCCAATATTCGCAATACATTGAATTTACAGCCAGATTGGGCTAAGAATTTTAAGACTTTTGAAGACAGTTTAAATTTCCTTGTCGGAAAAATTGAGGAGGTAGGAGTAATAGTCAACTTTAATGGTGGACCCTATTGAGTTACTATGTGATCATGTTGCCGCCGAGTTCTTAGTCCCAGAAGATTATTTCTTGGAACTTTGGAAAAACAACCCAAATCCGGCTACCGTGGCCAGGTTTTTCAAGGTAAGCCAAATTGTGATAGCAAGAAGAGCACTCGATCTCGGCTTAATGTCTAAAAAAGACTTCTTTAACTTTTACCATAATTACATTTCAGGCGTCAAATTAAAAAAAGAACAAGCAACAGGGGGCGGCGACTTCTATCTAACTGCCCGCAAAAGAATTAGTGTAAGTTTTGCTAATTACGTAGATAAGGCCGTAAAACAAGAACGCTTACTTTATAGAGATGCTTATAAGATTACCGGGTTGAAGGGAGATACATATCAGAATTTTGTAAGTAACTACCTCTACTAACGTGTCGCCCTTATTTGTTTCAGATGCTAACTTTTTTATACAAGCCCATCGGATGCATTATCCTATTGATGTCGTTCCGGGCTTCTGGAGCAAGGTAATTGAGCTGGCTGAGAAAAAAATAATATGTTCTATCGATAAAGTTCAGGCAGAGTTGTACTCTGGCAACGACCAGTTAAGTAACTGGTGTAGGAGTAATCTGCCTAAAGATTTTTTTGAAGATACTACGAGTATTATTGGGCACTATGCAGCGGTATGTGCTTGGGCAAATGGCATGAGCAATCACTACAATCTCTCGGCGTTAAATGAATTTTTGGATGCTGATGAAGCAGACGCCTGGTTGGTGGCATATGCGCAAGCTAAAAACTTAAAAATCGTTACACATGAAACTAGCGAACCTCAAAGAAAAAGCAAAATTAAAATCCCAGACGCCTGTCAGACTTCTGGCATGTGTGTAAATATCATTGAGATGTTTAGGCTTCTAAAGGAGCGATTCTAGTATCAGTCTAACTCTGGACGCTTAACAAGGCGTGCACGTCTCAAAAAGCAGCATTTTGACATTTTATTTGCATACTTTTTAAAAATCCTTACTTTTGCCCCCACTCTGGTAACGTTTTGTTGCCGTAGCCACACGGGGGATTAGCTCAGCTGGCTAGAGCGCTTGCCTGGCAGGCAAGAGGTCAGCGGTTCGACTCCGCTATTCTCCACTAGATCAAAGCCTTTCAGTTCGACTGAGAGGCTTTTTTTATACGTGCACAAAATCCGTTACCAAAATTTCGACATGAACAGGAAAATAAGCTACCGCTATAACGATATGATGATCGAACTGTTCGACGATCCATCATATCATAGACTCTAAAGTCCTATTTAGAATTTAGTATACTCCCTATAATCGGAAGAAACTCATATCTTGGTCCTATAAAAACGCTCACCGTCCATGACAGCCAAAGACAAGCAAAGAGAACTTATTAAATAAAGGTTGACTTAGCTGTACAAAAAGTCCTTATAATTACAGCGAACACCCACTAATTGCCCGCGAGTATGAAGATATCATTGCTTTTGTTTATCACCTTTTTATCTTCAATAATCGGCGCTTCGGTTCAAGCGCAGCAAAAGGTTTACTATCTAGTTGATACAATCGACGTCAGCCCGAATAACAGGATTGTATCAATTGGTCTCGAAAATGGAGGGTCGCGCCAAAAGCGGTATTATCAGTTTTTCTGTCGATGCATAAAAAAGCACAAATACTTATACCCTATCTTCCAGTATACTATTCCTCGCGGCGAGATTAAATTCTATGACAAGCCACCAGTTGGCAGATATCTGTCCTGGAAGGAACTGGAGAGCGCCTTGCATGACCATCAGGAAAATTTCGATGGTTTTTATCTACTAACCATCGTTGAGAAGCAGCCAAATAGCCAATTCATTCAGAATGAGGTGAGGTTATATATGGAAAAGAGGTTGGGAAATATGCCTCACTGATCAAGTGCTGATGAAGTACCCATTCTATGTTAATACTCACCCAACTGAAACCCAGCTATTATACAGGGGTGGGTAAGACAGAACAAACAGATCGTACCAATAAGCACATAAAGAAAAGTAAAAAGAAACGAGAGCCATAAACGTGATATCTTTATGAAAAGCAATTATGATTGAACTTGAGCCAAACCAAAACAAAAAAGCCCCTTATAAGTGGCTTTTTTGTTTTGGTTATCTGATCTGGCTTTGCATAGTAGCTGATAAATATAGTCTGGCTGATGCCTCATCATACGCAGCCAGCCAGTGAGGTTTCGCAAGGATAGAAGTGCAAACATCATTAACGGATTTTTGTTAATAGAATACAGACCATTATTATTATCTTTCATTCATCACCAATTTACGCATTTCGATGACGACAAAACCTTCTTTTTGGCAGCGCATAGGCATACAGGACTGGTTTCTGACCAATGACGGGACTACACCTGGCAATGCTAAGCCGCTTACGCCGAATATGGTATACAAGTACATTATCGACCGATTTGAGCAGTCGATCTCCGAGCTTTCTTTCTCCGAACGGGTGATCTTTTATCATGAATTTATTATTTGTCTGAACGTGGAGGATTACCGCGAATTTATGGCACACAAGAAAGGGATTCTCGGACTTGTAGCGCATGAAACGGTGAAGAAATTTTATGAGATTTTGAATAAGATGGTTGAAAGCGGGAAACGGGTGGAACCTGCGAGTAACAAGTGGGTGTTTCGCTTCGTGTCGCACCCCGACTACCGCAAGGGGGATATCGGTTTTATCGGCAAGCTGCTGCCCGACAGCAATCAGCAGGAGGAAAACCTGAGGGTAACGTTTATTCCGCGGCAAACGGGTATGGCACAGACGTTTGATATCAATAATGATATCTTGAAGGACTTCATCTATTATAGCGAAGGGTATTATGAAATTCCGTATGTGGATACGCTAAAACATGACGAAAAAAAGGTGACCCAGGCGGTTAGCGCTGTTCTTGCAAGGTTTGAGACGACCATACCTGATAAGGCTTATACAGGCAAGAAGCTGGAATATATCATGAAAGCGGCCGAAATTACCGTGTCGGGCGATGAAGAGATCCGAGAGGAATCGAGCGTTTTCCGGATTCCTTCGGAATGGGTAAATACACCGCATCTCCGCATTCGTTATGCGGCCGATGAAGAGAAGTTCTATCTGGCTTCTTTCGGGGAGAAAACGATAGTAAATGAGTTATTGGTCGAACGGAGCGATGCGGAGGAGCCTAAATGGCATGAGCTGCCGGTAAACTCAAGGATTATATTGAACGGCATAATTGGTATGAATATATTTAAATCTTAGTATGTCGCAGATTTTAGCGCTTGCGCTTTTCTTCATTTGTGTGCTTTTGCTGGTTGCACACTTCAGGAACATTAAAAATTCGCCAAAAAAGAATGGATAAGAGTTACTTTGGACTAACAGACCCGGGCCGGGTTAGGGACAACAATGAGGATACTTTCATTGCGGAGAAAACCAAAAACAATGATGTTGTTATTGCCTGCGTGATCGACGGCGTGGGGGGCTATGCCGGGGGCGAAATCGCTTCGGCTATTGCCAGGAAATCAATCATACAATTTCTGAACCGTCCTAATGCGGATTATCCTGCGCTGATGCGGGATGCCATTATTGCCGCGGATGAGGATATACGCGCTGAAAAAATCAAGAACAACGGTCATGAACAAATGGCCTGTGTGCTTACCCTCGCGGTAGCTGATCTGGACAAAAACCAATTCTGGTATGCCCATGTTGGGGATACGCGGCTGTATTTGCTGCGCGACCGCTCGCTGGTCAAGATCTCCAAAGATCAGTCGTTCGTTGGTTTTATGGAGGACAGTGGGCGGCTGACCGAAGAGGAGGCCATGCGCCACCCGAAGCGCAATGAGATTAACAAGGCGCTGGGTTTCGGGATAAGTATTGCCGCCCAGCAGGATTATATTGAAACGGGTCATTCTCCCTTTTTGCCCGGTGATGTGTTGCTGGTGTGCAGTGACGGACTGAGTGATATGGTGAACCGGCAGCAGATGACGGACATTTTGAACAGTCCGGCTTCGCTGCAGCAAAAGGCGGAGGCCCTGGTTAAGGCAGCAAACCTGAACGGTGGTCTGGATAATATCACAGTAGTGCTTGTGAAGAATGATAAGCAGTCGGCCCAACACGAACCAGCCATGCCGGCGAGCAAAAACCGGAAGCAGCGTGTCGCCCCTACGCCGCTTGCGGATAAGGTCGAAAATTCTGACCCCCGGACGGCGCAGTGGGAAGGCGACAGGCTTTCTGCCACGCAGGGTGCCAGGCAAGAGACCGTACGCAGCAATACTGGCTGGATTACGCTGCTCTCTATTCTCTGCGTTGCTATGGCGGGCGTGATCGCTTTCTTGCTTTGGCAGAACAATCGCGCAGAACTTCGCAGTATGCAGCAGCGTAAACTAAGTGTCATAAAGCCACCGAGGAATGCACAGGAGAAAAAGTTGCAGGACACGATCAATAAGCTGAACCAGAATGTGCTGATCTTGACGGATTCTCTGTTTAAATCGCCGATACAGATCACAGAGCCCTTACAGATTGATCGCGATACACTGTACCTGATTGCAGAAAAGAATATTAGGTTGGTGGCAGATTCTACATTTAAAGGCATTCCGATCAATGTGAGGCCGGCCAATAAGCACCTGCGTCTGGAGAACTTCACCTTTCAGAACTTTTCGACTGCGATTACCTCGGGCAGCAATGCGCTTGAATTCAGGAAGGTGCGGTTTATTAACACGCCCAACGCTGTGCAAAGCGTATTCCGCTTTCCATCCGGCAGCTCCGTTAGCGGATCTGTTCCTGCCAGCACATTCACAACCGATTCCTTACCTGAAAAGATGAATTAACTATGCGCTTTCTGTTTTTGATCATATCTATTGTTTTAGGCGCACTGTTTTTTACGTTATATAACCACCTTCAGGATGGTTTTGACGAGGTGCCCTCGCGTTTAAGGAACGGCACCATGATAAACCTGAACGACAAGCAACCGGGAAAACGAATGCGCCAGTTGCTCGAGAAGGGTTATTATTTTGAGGACCCGCGCGATATGGCGCTGGTGGAGCGTGTGGTAGCAACGGCTAGTAAACCGGCCGGACTGGTACTCGACAATGTGGGTGAGATTAATAAAAGCCGGTATTTCGTAGATGCCGATATGGCTTTTGCAGAGGGTGGTAAAAGTTTTAAGCGCCGGGTACTCGACTCGAGGGCGCTACTGGGCTATACGGGCGAAGATTCGCTGCGTTTTACGCAGGAGCGTACAAATCCGCCTAAGCTTCCTGCTGTTGCGGATATGAAGAAGGGGGCATACAGCATTACCGGGAAGATTGTGGACTCGCTGGACCGACCGGTGGCGGGTGTATTGGTTAAGCTGCACATGGTGTTGCCTCAGGACAGCACCTACGCTGAAGATGAAGTGGGTATAAAGACGCTGGGCCTGACTGCTTATGTACGTACAGATGGGAATGGCAGCTATGCCTTTATGCACCTGCCTGATGGTAAGGCTTACCAGGTTTTGCCTCTGCAGCCGGGCTCGCAGTTTGGCCGTTCCCAGGGTGTGCAAGTGCTCGACAGTGATGTGTCTTTTGTTTTCCGGCAAAGTCCGCATAGCATACGCTTGTTTTCGGTAAGGGATTTTAAAATTCTGAAAAAAGAACGCTCACTCATTGTACGGACGGCGGAAGAGTTTAATCAGTGGTTCCTCATTATTGCCGGATCCTTCTTCTTTGGTTTCTTCCTGCTCAAGGCTATCCTGGCATGGAAGTTTCCCCAGGCAGATCAGTTGCTCCTTCCGGTAATTATGCTCATGACGGGCTTATCGTTCATCTCTCTTCTCAGTTTGCAGGACCCATTGCGCGACCGCTTTCTGGCCAGAGATACACTGACGTTTTTTGGTATAGGTATAGGCGGCATTATTGTCATGCTGATGGTTAAGTTCAGGCGACTTACGGTGGACTCTGGCTTTTACCGGATGTTTATTCTTGGCCGGAGCAGCGGGAAGGCCAGCGGATGGCAATGGGCCATTGCCTCGCTCGTTCTTCTTGGCTTAACAGTCGCTTTCGGCAGCGGTCCGGAAGGTAGCGGGGTTAAGGTAAACCTGTTTGGCGTTCAACCCAGCGAACTGGTAAAATATGGCATTATTTTATTCCTTGCCGGCTTTTTCGCCAGCAATGAAAAGTTCATCACAGAATACAGCAGCTGGCACAAGCGCTGGTACTTCTTCTCTTTCGCGCTGGTGGCGATGGTGCTCGCCATTCTCCTGTATCTCACCCTGGGTGATTTGGGTCCGGCGATGGTGGTATGTTTTACATTTATTATTTTATTCTCCTTTTCAAGGGGCGATTTTGCGATGATGATGGTAGCCATCATCACCTATACTTTGTCGGTTTGGTTCCTGAACATCTGGCTGGGCAGTCTGCTTACAGCTGTGTTACTGACGCTTGCGATGATTTTCTATGAAAAGCGCACCAGTGAATCGGCCATCATGATTATTATGGTTATGGCTGGTTTCCTGCTTATCGATCAGATTCCGTATTTGGATAAACTGATACCGGGGCCGGTGAACCGCCTGAATGAGAGAAAGTCGATCTGGCAGGATCCATGGAATAACGAGGTGTATGGGGGCGACCAGGTGGCGAACGGTATTTGGGCTATGGCTGGCGGGGGCATCAGCGGACAGGGTGTTGGCGAGGGCTTCGCTAAGAATATACCTGAGGCGCATACGGACATGATCCTTCCGGCTATAGGTGAAGAGTTTGGTTGGGCAGGTGTGGTTAGTATTTTCATTTTGTTCCTTATTTTTCTGAACCGGGCTGTAGTGATTGGTCGGCAGACGGGTACGCCCTTCCTCTTCTATTTATGTTCGGGCATTGGCATCAGTATGTTTGTACAGTTCCTCTTGATTGCAGGGGGTTCTACAGGAGCCCTGCCTTTGTCGGGCGTTGCCCTACCCTTTATCAGTTACGGCGGCTCCTCGCTGGTGGCGAACATGCTGGCAACGGGTGCGTTGCTTTCCATCTCTGTGATCAGGGGAACCCCGGTGCAGATGGAGTTTATTACCCGGCAGCAGGACCGCAACCTCGTGCCTGCTTTGTTGTCGGCCAGTATTGCGATACTGCTGCTGACTTTCACGGTTTCGCGTTATATTATTGATAATAAAAGATGGGTGGTGCAACCGGCTCTGGTGGCCGACCGCAGCGGGCTTCGCATGTTTAGCTACAATCCGCGCATCTCTATCTTAATGAATAAATTGGAGGCGGGGCAGTTGTACGATCGTAAAGGGCGCATACTGGCTACAAGCAATCCTGATTTTGTGCGCAAGCAGCGTAAAACTTTGCAGGCAGCCGGCGTAAACTACAATCTGGACTCGGCAGAACATAAACGGGTAGACCGCTACTACCCTTTTGAAGAGCAGACGTTCTTCTGGACCGGCGACATGAATACCGGTGTGTTTACCGGCAGTACGAACGGCTATTTTGCCGAGTACGAACACGCTGCGGAACTCCGGGGTTTCCGGACACCAACGGCTTCGTTTAGCACTAAGGCTAGCAAATACCGCGAAAACCGCTTCCTGCCTCGGGGTGTTAAAGAGATGACGGTGAGTAAGCGCGACTACGCGGCCCTGGCCCCGCTCCTGCTGGCGGGCATTAACAGTGCCGATGTGGATGCCTTCAAAAAACGTAACCGCGATGTGAAACTGACGATTGATGCCAGGTTGCAGGCCACGATACAGCAGTCGATAGCCAAAGATGATTCGCTGCAGAACAACAGGGTATCGGTGGTGATTATGGAAGACAATACCGGCGATGTGCTTACCTCGGCGGTGTATCCGCTGCCACCGGTGAAGGACTGGGAGCTTCTGACCATGAGCGCTGCAGAACAGAACCGCTTGTCGGGATGGTATACCAACAGCGACCTTGGTTTTACTTACGCTACGCAGCCGGGGTCGACCGCCAAACTGGTGACCACCATGGCGGCGTTTAACAAGTTGGGTTTGGCGGCGGCCGAGCGAAAATTTCCGGTGGCTGCGCATGAAAGGATCCGGACTAAAGGCTTGGAACCTGATGAGACTGGCTTGATCAGTCTTGAACGGGCCTTGGTAAAGTCGAACAACGTGTACTATATCAAACTGGCCAACGAGGAGCACCTGGAGGAGGATATGGCCCGCCTTTATCTGAAAACAGGAATGTTCCTGCATGGGGTTGGCGGTTATTATTATGAAAAGGGTGCGCAAAACGCCGAGCAGGAGAAGGAATGGTTTTCACTGTGGAGGGAGACGGAGTTTAACACCAAACCGCGTTATGATCCGGCAAGGATACGCCGGACCCGGGCGAAGGGGATTTCGGGCATGGCATGGGGACAGGGTGAACTGATTGCTACCCCCGCGGCCGTGGCGCGCGTGGCGATGGGCGTTGCCAACAAGGGCACGCTGGTACCGAATCGTTATGTGCTGAAGGTAAGTGATTCTGCAACTTCAGTGAAACCGGGTATAAAACTTGCTGAAAACCCTAGGTATGCTGAACTAATGAAAGATTATATGCTGAAGCAGAGTGCGGGTAAAGTGTGGACGCTGAAAATGAATGTTGCCGGAAAAACGGGTACACCGGAACGGATATGGAAGCAGGAGCAGATTAACGATGGCTGGTACGTTTTCTTTGTGCCAAAGAAAGATGGTCAGGGACATGTGGTGACCTGCATTCGTATTGAATCGACCAAAGGTTCCAGCAAAGCGGTGTTGCTTGCTGGCCAGCATGTGATCCCTGCCCTGCTTAAGCTGGGATATATCAAGGATTTTAAAGAGGAATTGGAAAAAGGTAAGAAAAAGCAAACAGCAAATAAGATTAAAGCCGATGAGTATGTTCAATCTTTTTAATAAGAACACCCCGGATAAACCGAGGGATATAAAAGCGATCAGGGAAGCCATGCTGTTTTTCATAAAACAGGAGATGCAGAAAATGGAGGGCGGCGAAGGACGGTCGATAAAAGGCTTGCAGCTGTGCATCGCCTGTTTGCCGGAAGAGCGTTACCTATACGACGCTGCGGTTTTCTCAGCGGAAGAGAATCGCTTTAAACAGGAGCTGCAGCGGCTGGCGGATGATTTTGCTATTGACCTGCCCGAACGTTGGACGCTGGATATTGCCTTTCTGGATGAATTGCCAGAAGGCGCTGTGAAAATGGATCAGTTGGATGTGGCACTCTGCATAAAAATGCCGGAGATCACCATTACACAAAAGTCGGACACCGCTTTTCTGCGCGTTCTGAACGGCGAAGCGGAACAACAAGAATATACCATAAGTGCTGCCGACGGACGTATTAACATCGGCAGGGAACGGATGGCGCAGGATCAGGATGGCTTTGTGCGTGAAAACCACATTGCCTTTCCGGACGGCAGCAGCAACCAGGCCAATAAGTATGTGAGCCGACAGCACGCACATATCATCTGGAATGAGGAGAGCGCTGCCTTCATGCTGTTTGCCGACGACGGAGGCGTGCCGCCGAGGAACAAGGTAAAGGTAAAATCGCCCTCGGAGCATAACCCGGTGAAACTGACCTTTACTGAACTGGGACATGCGCTGCAGGAGGGTGATCAGATTATTCTGGGCGAGTCGGCCGTGCTGGAATTTAGTTATAGCTCACACCAATCTGCAACAGTCTGATGGCGAAAGTATTTACGATAACGGAAGGGCTCGAGAACATGGGAGCGCTGCGTACAGGCGGCCAGGGTTCTGTGTATAAAGGTAAACGAACGGGTGCCATTATTACCGCCGTAAAATTGTTGCCTACGCCCATCCATTCTGAGGATCACGAGGACAAACATTTCCGGGATTTCAAGAATGAGGTGGAAAAGCTTAAGAAGGTTAACGAAAACCCAAGTCCGAATGTCGTGAAAATCCTGAGCTCGGGCCTCACCGAGAGCGGTGCCCTCCCTTTTATAGAGATGGAGTATATCGAGGGCCCCGAGTTGGAGGAATTACTTAAACCGCCGCATCAGCCGGTGTTCAGCATCAGGGAAAGCTTGAAGCTTGCCCAGCAGTTGGCCGCTGCGCTGGCGCATTGTCACCGTGTGGGCGTGAAGCACGGTGATATAAAGAGCAATAACGTGAAGTTTAACGCGAGCACAGGCAACTATGTACTGCTGGATTTTGGTCTGGCCGTGATGTCGGACGAGCAGCGCAGAACGAGTTTGCGGAACGCTGGGGCCGTGGAGTTTATGGCTCCTGAACAGCATGAAGGCGAAATGCTCTTTCAAAGCGATGTTTACAGCTATGGTATTATCCTATATGAATTGCTGGCTGGTACTGTACCCTTCCCACTCATTAACAGTCACGATACCTCGCGCAACATGGTGATGCTTGCGCATATAGAAAAAGAAATACCGGATCTGCTGGCTTTGAGAGAGGCGCGCTTGCCTGAAAGCTGGTCGGACGACAAGCGAAGTCACGAAATGCGGGTTCCACCCTGGTTGCTGCAGGTCATTTACAAATGCCTGGAAAAGCGCCCGGAGAACCGGTTTGCCAACGGCACGGAACTTTATGAGACTATCTGCGGCTATATGGAAGCTGCTGATCGGAATGAAGATGCGGCCATCATGCTTGACGCTTACAAGGAGCAGAATGAAAAGCTTTTGGCTACGGTGAAACGGTATGAAAGGTTGAACAAAGCGAAGTGGTGGATAGCTGCGGCGGCCGTAATACTTCTCGTGTTAAGCTTTTTGGGAGTGGCGGCATTGTTCGACGATCGGGCTGACTTGCCCCAAAATGGAGTTCTGCCTGACACCAGCACCCAGGCACAGCAATTGGCTGATACTGCAGCCGCGCCTAAAAGCGATACAGTGCGGAATACGGTTGTACAGCCGCCACCTGTGAATAAAAAGCCTAAGGATCCGAAGAAAAATAGGCGGACAAAAGATGGATTAGTTGATGATGTACCTTATTTTTAGAAAATAATATTCAAACTATGAGCAAAGTATTTACCATAGCAGAGGGGCTTGAAAACCTGGGTGCGCTGCGTACGGGCGGACAAGGTTCTGTGTATAAGGGTAAGCGGTTGGGCGAAATCATTACTGCGGTAAAGATATTGCCTACGCCGATCCTCTCGGAGGACATGTCGGACAGGAACTACCGCACGTTTAAAAATGAGGTGGAAAAGCTAAAGAAGGTAAATGAGGTTCCGAACCCGAACGTAGTTAAGATCATGAATTACGGGCTCACCGAAAGTGGCTCCTTCCCGTTCATAGAAATGGACTATATAGAGGGTCCAGATCTTGGTGATCTACTGAAACCTCCTCATGAGCCGGTATTTACAATAAGGGAAACGATTAAGGTGGCCGAGCACCTAGCCAGCGCTTTAGCACATTGCCATAAAGTGGGTGTTAAACATGGCGATATCAAGAGCAATAACGTGAAGTTTAACACGGCAACAGGCAACTATATTTTATTTGACTTTGGCTTGTCGATCATGTCGGACGAGCAGCGGCGGAGTAGTATACGCTATGCCGGTGCGGTTGAATTTATGGCGCCCGAACAGCATGATGGAGAAATGTTCTTTCAGACGGATGTGTATAGTTATGGTGTAATTCTGTATGAACTGCTTGCAGGCTCAGTACCCTTCCCACAGATCAACAACAGTGAGACACACCGGAATGCGGTGATGCTTTCCCATATGGAAAAGCCAGTGCCCGACTTGCTAGACCTTCGGCGTCAGAACATCCCCGAGGGCTGGTCGGCCGAAACAAAAGCTGAGGAGATGAACGTGCCGGCCTGGCTTCTTAATCTGATCAGGAAGTGCCTGGAAAAACTTCCTGAAAAAAGGTATGCAGACGGCATAGCGCTTCAAAATGCGCTGATTCATCACAGAGAACTTGTCGCCCCACCTATGGAGACCCCTAGCCTGGCTTTACCCGAACCTGAGGAGGCCTCGCCAGACGCGGTAAGGGTTTCCAAGCCAATATTCTACGTGATGGTATTAGCGCTGGTTGCGCTGACGTTATTTGCGGCTTATTCTATCTATCTGAACGATATTAATCAGCGGCAGCTTGCATACTATACAGATAGCCTGAGCAATACGCCAGATACGACATCGCTTGTCGCGGAAACGATACCGGAAGACACGGTAAATACCATTAAGCCTATCATTACAGATACGGCAGCGCTACAGGGCAGCACGGATGTAGACAGTCTTAAACAAATCTATGAGGCGCAAATGGGTGCCGAGCAGCCAACGGAGCAGCAGTCTGCAATTCCAAAAGAAAACACGTCAAAAAACAAAGACATTGTACTGGTTAGTGAAGGTGTTCGTTATCAGCTGCCCAAAGGCACCCTGTTCTTTTACGATGCCCCTCAAACGGATGCGTCTAAGCGCGGGGTGTTCGGTTTATGGACCATGAATAAGTTTAGCGTAGTAGATGAACAGAATGGTTTTATTTATGTAACCCACACGAATAATGATGGCGAGGTTACAAAAGGCTGGCTTAATAAAGCCGACCTGAAAGAGGTTCCATAATTTTTTTAGTTTTTTTAAAACTTTTTATAGTGCCTCACGTTATATATTCGGTTTGTTTGGTTTAGGTTGATCTGTGGTGGGTCAACCATCTTTAATAACAGGGATAGCTTTTAGCTTATCCCTGTTTCTCTTTTATTTCAGATTTTCTTAGGCACAATTCGGGGCAAATTCTATTTTTACAGAAAAACTAACCAATTAAAACACCATTAAAACAGTTATTCTGATGAAGAGAGTATTGTACCTGATCGGTTTATCGGCTATTTTATATAGCTGTGGTAAAAGTGACACCAGCGCTACTTATGTGGCCCGGCCGCTGACAGTAAATGAGAAATTTAACAGCAGCGCTCCTGATAGTGTTCTGAAAATATATCCTTATAAGGGGGAAGATGCCGGGTCGGACGGCAAACCAGTGTATACGGTTAAGTTTAGGGATACGCTTGTTAAAATCCAGATGGGCGAATCAGATACTGGAGCTGTTGCTGAAAAATTTGGCTTTGCAGAGTTTATCAATACACAAAAAACGGCGATGCTGGTGCAGGTGGCGGATAACTCGGGACTTACTGCACCCTTTTTTATCGTTGCCTTTAACGACGGCAAGCTTGACGTGGCCAGCCTTTACAGGGCTTCAAACGGCAAGCGCGACAAAGATGTTACAAAGGGAATTAACCAGATTGGCCGCAATGGTTACGTGGTGAACAATGACTTCTTTGTAGCCAATGTAAATGCGAAAGTATATGTGCTTAAAAGACAAAATCCGGAAGAGCGCATACAAGGTGAATTCCTTACACACTCTCCTGACCGGACTACACTGGTTTTTTTAACGCCTAACTCGCTATACCAGGTGAATTATGTAGCTAATGAAACTTTAAACGTTCCTTACAGGCCTGAAGAGGCTGACAACATCATCAGAACTGTGCAGCAAAATTACACCTGGCAGCAGCAAGGCAATACCAGCGTGTATTTCTTTAAGCCCGGTAAGGACCGTGTCGTAGATATTTCAGAATTTAACTAGTCTTGCGGCCGGTTAAATAATAGACCGGAATTCCGATTAACATAATCACAACACCCCATCCGCATGTGCTTGTCTTAAATATCAGCAAGGCAATGCATAGTGCGGATGCGGTGATGATATAGAAGGCAGGAAGAAAGGGATAGCCAAACGCTTTATAGGGCCGCTCGGCCTCTGGCATTTTCCGCCTTAAGATAAAAATGCCGTATATAGTCAGAATATAAAAGACGAGCACGATAATCACCACAAAATCGAGCAATGCGCCGTATTTCCCGGTGAGACATAGTACGGAGGCCCAAACACTTTGTACCCACAATGCGCGTCCGGGTACATCTGCTGAATTTAGACGTGCTGCCTGTTTGAAAAACAACCCGTCTTTGGCCATAGTGTAATATACCCTAGCCCCTGCCATAATAAGTCCGTTGTTGCACGCAAAGGTGGATATCATAATCATGAGGGCAATAATGACGGTTCCTGCAGGCCCGAAAATTGACTGAGCGGCCACTACTGCAACCCGGTCAGATTTTGCTGTGGCTATTTCGTTCAGGGGAAGAACGGAGATATACATCAGGTTGGCCAGGATATAAATCACACTGACGATAAAAGTTCCAAGAAAGAGGCTTAATCCGACGTTGCGCTGGGGATTTTTGATTTCTCCGGCAATAAAAGTAACTCCGTTCCAGGCGTCGCTGGAAAAAAGGGAACCTACCATAGCTGCAGCAATACCTGACACAAGGAGGGTACCGCTCACATCTGCCCAACTCAGGGAGCTGGTGTCGAAAGCACGTGGCTGCCAGGCGTCGGCCCAGTTGGCATTCCATACTTCGGAACTTGCTGCCAGGCTGAATCCAAAAACAATGAGACCAAATAGTGATAATATCTTAATGATGGTGAGGATAGTCTGCAGCATCTTACTGTTTTTAACTCCCCTGCTGTTCAGATAAGTAAGCAGCACAATAGTGATGATAGATACGATCTGGGCGGCATTGAGCTGGAAGGAGCCTGCTGTCCAGAGAATATTTTCATCGCTGAAAGGTTCGTAGAGGTATGCGGCAAACTTTGAAAATGCGACGCCGACCGCTGCAATGGTTCCGGTTTGTATGACAGCGAAGAGACTCCAACCATACAAGAAGGCTATGAGTTTGTTGTAAGCTTCTTTTAGGTAGATGTATTGTCCACCGGCTTTTGGAAACATTGCACTTAGCTCACCATAACTGACTGCGGCGATCATGGTAATAACCGCTGTGAGAACCCATACGAGTATCAGCCAGCCCGCCGAACCTACATTGCGTGCGATATCCGCACTGACAATAAAGATGCCCGACCCTATCATGGATCCGACTACAAGCATGGTTCCGTCGAGTAACCCAAGTTCTCTTTTAAACGTGCCGTCGTGCGACTGTGCTTCCATATGTTTGTTTGCTAAAACTACCTTTATTGAATATTTTCTGGGCTAATATATTTAAAAGTCAGTTAAGTTCAATGCGACTGTATGTGAATCATTTTTAGCATAAATCGGACGGATTGGACCGCCGAAATAAATATTTGCGGTCGGAGCCTCAAAAATTTGGTAATTACGCAAACACCGCTATTTTTGCAATAGCCCATCACCCCGTATTCGATTGATTTTCTTTTGAATAGAGGGTA
The DNA here is from genome assembly GCF_030182585.1 of Pedobacter faecalis. NCBI lineage: Bacteria > Pseudomonadati > Bacteroidota > Sphingobacteriia > Sphingobacteriales > Sphingobacteriaceae > Pedobacter > Pedobacter faecalis. Next base: position 1,487,618 of record NZ_JARXOW010000001.1, read on the forward strand.
GGGCTAAAACAACCAAATATCTAAAGACCTATCAGAAATTTAAACGAGAACATTTATGGAGTTTTTACAACAGAATTTAATTTATCTCATCCCTGCACTGGGGCTTGCGGGTATTGTGGTGATGGCGGTTAAAAGTGCCTGGGTAAACAAGCAGGATGCGGGCGACAAAAACATGCAGGAACTGGCCGGCTACATCGCCGACGGCGCAATGGCTTTTCTGAAAGCGGAATGGCGTGTCCTGAGCATTTTTGTACTTGTTACGGCTGCTCTCCTGGCCTATTCGGGCACAGTGCATGAGATAAACGGAGTAGAACTCCACTCTAGCTGGATTATTTCCATTGCCTTTATTATCGGTGCTGTTTTTTCAGCTACGGCTGGCTACATCGGCATGAAGGCTGCGACCAAAGCGAATGTACGAACCACGCAAGCTGCCCGTACAAGTTTAAAGCAGGCCTTGAAGGTATCGTTTACCGGCGGTGCTGTAATGGGACTTGGTGTAGCAGGACTGGCTATTTTTGGTTTGGGAGGTCTGTTTATTGTATTCCTGAACATTTTCGATGTTGTTGAAGCAAACAGCACGCAAATGAAGACCGCTATTGAGGTGCTGACCGGCTTTTCACTTGGCGCAGAGTCGATAGCCTTGTTTGCCCGTGTGGGTGGTGGTATATACACCAAAGCCGCTGATGTGGGTGCCGATCTGGTGGGTAAGGTGGAAGCTGGTATCCCGGAAGACGATGTGAGAAACCCTGCGACCATTGCTGACAATGTGGGTGATAACGTAGGTGACGTGGCAGGTATGGGTGCCGATCTCTTCGGATCTTATGTGGCAACTATACTGGCGACGATGGTTTTGGGACAGGAAATTCAGGTAACTGACGATTACAATGGCATGTCGCCCGTTTTATTGCCAATGGTTATCTGCGGGCTCGGCATTATCTTTTCGATCATAGGTACATGGTTCGTCCGCATCAAGGGTGAGGATTCCAATGTTCAGAATGCATTGAACCTGGGCAACTGGGGTTCTATAGTCATTACGGCTATTGCTTCGTTTTTTGTTGTGAAAGGGATGTTACCTGAACAGCTTCACTTACGCGGTGTGGATTTTTCAAGTCTGGATGTGTTTTATTCCATTATCGTCGGTTTGGTTGTAGGCACGCTGATGAGTATTATCACGGAATATTACACCGCGATGGGTAAAGGACCTGTGAATTCTATCATTCAGCAGTCGGGCACGGGGCATGCTACGAATATTATCGGAGGCTTGTCTGTGGGTATGAAATCTACCGTGGCCCCTATCCTGGTGCTTGCGGGGGGAATAATTCTTTCCTATGCTTTTGCCGGACTTTACGGAGTGGCTATTGCAGCCGCTGGTATGATGGCCACTACGGCTATGCAGTTGGCGATTGATGCGTTCGGACCGATTGCCGATAACGCAGGCGGAATTGCAGAGATGAGCCAACTTCCTCCTGAGGTGCGCGAGCGCACCGATAATCTGGATGCGGTTGGCAATACCACTGCTGCAACAGGAAAGGGCTTTGCAATCGCCTCGGCAGCACTTACATCCCTGGCATTGTTTGCCGCTTTTGTCGGTGTTGCGGGGATATCGGCCATCGATATTTATAAAGCACCGGTGCTGGCGGGCTTGTTTGTCGGCGCTATGATACCGTTTATATTCTCCGCATTATGCATTGCAGCCGTGGGTAAAGCCGCTATGGATATGGTTAGGGAGGTTCGCAGACAGTTTCGTGATATCCCCGGTATTATGGAGTACAAAGCTAAACCGGAATATGAAAAATGCGTCGCCATATCGACTAATGCTTCTATCCGTGAGATGATGCTGCCGGGCGCTATCGCGATCCTGGTTCCGATTATCGTGGGATTCGGTTTCAAAGGTGTATTCCCGGAAGTAAGTTCGGCAGAAATTCTGGGCGGACTTTTAGCCGGAGTTACCGTATCGGGCGTATTGATGGGGATTTTCCAGAGCAATGCTGGCGGTGCATGGGATAACGCAAAAAAATCGTTCGAAAAGGGTGTTGAAATTAATGGGGAGATGCACTTCAAAAAATCTGAACCACATAAAGCTTCCGTAACGGGCGACACTGTTGGTGATCCTTTTAAAGATACTTCTGGACCTTCAATGAATATCCTGATCAAACTTATGTCGATTGTCTCCCTGGTTATTGCACCTTATATTGCTGTATCTGCGAGTGAGCGGCTATCTATGCAAGCTCCAGTGATGCAACTTGAAAAAAGCATGCATTCGATGCAAAAACAGCTAGAAAAACAAATGGATTCGTTAGAAAGAGCTGTACAAGCTTCGTTGCCGGACGAAACGGACGCTCAATAGCGATAGTTTAAGAAAACAAAGGGGGTTTTGAGACAAAATCCCCTTTATTTTTAAACAGATTTTATTTACGTTTGAAACTTTATTCATTAACAAACTAGACAAACCTAAAATATGAGTTTATTTAAGAAAAAACCCATGCATCTGCTGCTTGCGGAAGCAGACGAGACGAGCAAGGGTTTGAAACGTACCTTAAGTGCGGGTGCTTTGGTGGCCTTGGGTATTGGGGCGATTATTGGTGCCGGCTTATTTGTACGCACCGCGGCCGCTGCGGCACAAAACGCGGGTCCTTCAGTTACGATTGGTTTTGTGATCGCTGCAATAGGCTGCGCGCTTGCCGGCTTATGCTATGCGGAACTGTCTTCATCTATCCCAATTTCGGGAAGTGCCTATACCTACACCTACGCCACCATGGGCGAGATTATGGCTTGGGTAATTGGCTGGGACCTTGTGCTTGAGTACGCTGTTGGGGCAGCTACTGTAGGTATTGCCTGGAGCGAATACTTAAATAAACTGCTGGTAGAGGTATTGCACGTTGCACCCATACCTTATGAATGGTGCCATTCGCCGTTGCAGACCTCCCTTGACGGCACATCGGGTATTATGAACCTCCCGGCGCTATTTATCGTGACATTGCTGAGCTTCCTGCTGATTAAAGGAACATCTGAATCTGCCTTCGTAAACGGGCTGATCGTGATTACCAAGGTGAGCATCGTGATATTGATCATCGTTTTAGGCTGGGGTTTTGTGAATGCGGCAAATCATACGCCTTATATCCCGCCTGCTGGTGAGTACGTTGACAGTGCCGGTATCAGTCACTCTTTTGGCGGCATCATGGGTATTCTTGGAGCGGCAGGAACAGTGTTCTTCGCCTTTATCGGTTTTGACGCGGTGAGTACTGCTGCTCAGGAGACAAAGAATCCAAAGACTGCTATGCCGATAGGTATCTTGGGCTCTCTTGCTGTATGTACATTGCTTTATATCCTGTTTGCTCATGTCCTTACAGGGATCGCACCAGTCGAGTTCTTTAGAACAAAAGGTGGTGAAGCATCCGTAGTAGCGGCGATAAGCGAATACATGACCGGTTACGGCTGGCTTGCGCAACTGGTAACAGTAGCGATACTTGCCGGGTTTTCTTCAGTTATCCTTGTTATGCTCCTCGGGCAGAGCCGGGTATTTTATTCAATGAGCCGTGATGGTTTGCTGCCAAAGATATTCAGCGACCTTCACAGTAAATATAAAACCCCGTACAAAGCAAACCTCTTTATATTGATCCTGGTGGGGCTTTTCGCTGCTTTTGTACCAGGCGATGTAGTTGGCGATATGACGAGCATTGGTACCTTGTTTGCGTTTATGCTGGTATGCGTAGCGGTGATCATTTTAAGGAAAACTGATCCTGATTTGCCACGCCAGTTTAAGACGCCATGGGTACCCGTAATTCCTATACTAGGCGTTCTGGTGTGTGGTGCAATGATATTTGGCCTTGGGTGGACCAACTGGTTAAGACTTTTCGGATGGCTTGCTCTGGGCTTTGTGATTTATTTTGGTTACAGCCGCAAGCACTCTGTGCTAAATAATACAGGTAAAACGGTAATACCTAAAGACCCACCTGCGCCGAAACTGGATTAATCGGGATAAGGGCGAAAAAATTAAAGCCGTTTTTCAATTTGAAAAGCGGCTTTTTTTATCTGCAATACAATATCCTAAATGGTTATATTTACTCACTATATGCCGACATATGAATTTTAGTTTTAGTCAGATATTATCTACTTCAATGATCCTCTTTGCTATCATTGATATATTGGGCTCCATCCCTGTGGTTATTGAACTTAGGAAAAAAGCGGGGCATATACAGTCTGAGAAGGCGGCCATAGTGGCAACGATATTAATGATCATCTTCTTGTTTGCGGGCGAATCGTTACTTAAAGTGATTGGGCTTGACGTGGCTTCATTTGCGATTGCCGGTTCATTTGTCATCTTCTTTATTGCGATGGAAATGGTATTAGGTCTTACCATCTTCAAGGAAGGCGACGCACCTGAAACAGTATCTATTGTTCCTCTGGCCTTCCCTTTAATTGCCGGGGCAGGAACCATGACTACCCTGCTTTCACTTAAGACAGAGTATGCGACTCAAAACATCATTGTCGGAATTGTAGTAAATATGCTTTTTGTGTATTTTGTTCTTAAGAATACAAACCGTATTGAGCGGCTGCTTGGAAAATCTGGTTTGAACGTACTCAGAAAGGCCTTTGGCATCATACTGCTTGCCATAGCGATCAAACTGTTCAGGAATAACACCGGCCTGTAACTATGCCTCGGTTTTGATCAGTCGGGCAACAAACATGGTATCGGCTTTGTGGTCATAGCCTTTAATGACTTCTGCCTTTTCAAGGGAAAGCGGAAGGTTTTCAGTGAGCCACTTTACTGAAGTTTCATTTTCCTGCATGAATGCAGAACACGTGATATAAATCAACGGGGCGCCCGCTTTGAGGTATTTACAAACGTTGGTCGCGATCGCCCTTTGCAGCGCTGCAAATGCCTCGATCTTATTGGCATCGAAGTAATGGAGCATTTCGGGTGTACGCCCCCATGTTCCGGAGCCTGAACACGGCGCATCCAGGATGATCCCGTCAAATTCGTAATGATGCAGAACCTGCTCGTTATTTTGCAGGAGATCAAGTACCTTTTTCTGATACGTTTTGATACCTGCGGCGCGAAAGCGTTCTTCCAGGTTGTCAAGACTACTGGAACGCAGGTCGCTTACCAGTAATTGAACGGTAGGTTCTGAATCGTGCAGAAGAAGCGATTTGCCCCCCGATGCCGCACAGCAGTCCCACCAGTATTCCCACTTGCCAGGTTCGAAATATTTGCCCGTTTCCTGAGAAGATAAATCCTGCACCTCGAAGAGCGCCTGATCCGTCAATATCTGCTCTAGCTTGGTACCATTTGGCAACGCCACTGTCGTTTCAGATAGCTCCCGGAAGGGCACCTCGTGTGCTAATAGTTCGTTGAGCACCTGTGGCATGTAGCTACGTTTAACGCGTATGAAAAGATCAGGCTGTATAAAATGCGACGCCGCAAAAGCCGCTCGATCCACACCGGCACTTAAGTGTTCCTGAAAACGGAAGACGTCTTGCAGATTGAAATCCGGGAAGGTTTCAGTGAGCAGATTGAACTTATCATGGAGAGCAGACTTCATTTGGTCGACGTAAAAAGGCAGCTCGCTTTCAACGATCAGACTGGGTGTGTCATTGCACAGAAAATCGGCGACAGCCAGCCTTAGATTTTGACTTCGTGTGGCCAAGGCATTACCCAATCTAAAATAGCTGTAAATATAGCGTGTGGCCCAACGTCTGTCGGAAGAGCCCATTTGCTTATTTTGCTTGTAATAACCGAAGAGAAAGCGATGCAAAGGGATGTCGCCCTGGTAGCGTTCTAAAATCTGCTGAAATGCCCGTAACTGGTGGTGGATTTTCATTCAAGCTCGCTTAACTGGTAGTTCTGATACCGTAAAAGCATCAGGCTTGTATTCATATATCCGAGTGCTTCATCAAGGTCAAATACGAACCGGTTGTGCAGTCCGGTATATTTTTCCGCAGACAAATGTTTTGCATAGTCGGTGCCGTATTTAGACAGCATCTTCCCAAAATAGAACCCGATGTCAAAACCTTTAAAAGCGAATTCATCTGGCTCAAACTGGTAAAGGGCACGATACTTCTTCACAAACTGGTTAACCCTCGGATCGGTGTAGTTGACCCGGTAAGATGAAGTAACAGCCGTGCGCAGGAGCTGGAGCTTATCGACAGTATAGTTCTGTTTAACCCAATCGGGATGCCCATACAAGTCGACGTTGAGCCCGACATTTTTCATTTTTACAAGCTTGTCGATTGTTGGAGCGACGAAGTCGCGTGCTGAAGAACTGACAATAACGACATATTTTTTTTGCTTGATGAGCTTGGTTTCCATGGTGAATACCGAAGCGTACTCCTGAAAAGAAAACTTACTACCTTTTGATAGGAAAAGCATCCTAAGCGGCGTAGCCATAATCTCGTCGTCAGGATCCTTCCGGCTAATCAATACCACAACCGTATTTGCCGGATCATACCGCTTAACGATATAATTGACGATTTTGGCTGCGTGCTGATCTATGTTGTTCACAATGGAAATCAGGTTAGGGTTGTTGAACTCTGCCGGGTGCGTTGCCGCCAGCGGATTGACGATAGGAATGCCCCTGTCTACGCTGTAGTTCTTTAGATGCCTAAGCCCATCGGGAAACACCGGTCCGACGATCAGATTCGCAGACCTTAACTGACCCGTGGTGATCAAGCGTTCAAGCTGGGCCTGACTGTCGCCCGTGTCATGTACATTCAGCGTGAAATTAAGCCCAGACGAGGCTGCTGAGTCGACCCCAAGTTTGAATCCCTGGTAAAAGTCGATAGCCATGGCAGATCTATCGACATCTGCTTTGGTAGCCGTACGAAGATTCACAGATTCAAGCCTGAAAGGTACCAGCAAGGCGATCTTTGCCTGCGTAAACTTCTCTACTGGTTTAGCTTCAATTACCTTTTTTTGCGCGCCAACCTGTGCCGGTTTATTTTCTGCCTGCTGAACTTTCGGTGAACACGCAGATATTAATAGGCACAATAAAACAAGAAACTGATATCTATTCCCACTCAATAGTAGCAGGTGGCTTTGAACTGATGTCATACACTACGCGATTGATTCCCTTTACCTTATTAATAATCTCATTAGAGATCTTTGCGAGTACGTTATAAGGAAGATGGCACCAGTCGGCCGTCATGCCATCTACAGACTCGACGGCACGCAGGCAAATGACATTTTCGTAAGTGCGCTCGTCGCCCATCACACCCACGGATTGAACCGGCAGGAAGATGGCCCCCGCCTGCCAAACGTTGTCATATAGTCCGGCTTCTTTCAGATTATTGATGTAAATGGCGTCAGCCTCTTGCAGAATGGCTACTTTCTCAGCTGTTACTTCGCCCAATATTCTAATGGCCAGGCCCGGACCAGGGAAAGGATGACGTCCAATGATAAAGTCTTCCAATCCTAACGAACGTCCTACCCTTCTGACTTCGTCTTTGAAGAGTGTATTTAGGGGTTCTACCACCTTGAGTTTCATGAAATCAGGTAAGCCACCCACGTTGTGATGCGACTTGATCGTTGCAGATGGACCTTTAACAGAGACCGACTCAATTACATCCGGATAGATGGTTCCCTGCGCCAGCCAAATCACGTCTTTAACAAGGTGAGCCTCGTCATCAAATACCTCGATGAATACCCGGCCGATAGCCTTGCGCTTTAATTCGGGATCTTTAACGCCGGCAAGCTGCCCCAAGAAACGCTCTTTAGCGTCGACACCTTTAATGTTCAATCCAAGATGCTTGTATTGTTCTAAAACCGCTTCATATTCGCCCTTACGGAGCAAACCGTTGTCGACGAAAATACAATGCAGGTTTTTACCGATCGCTTTGTGCAACAGGATAGCCGCCACACTGGAGTCTACCCCTCCAGACAATGCGAGCACTACCTTATCATCGCCCAGTTTCTGACGAAGTGATGCAATGGTTGTTTCCACGAATGCATCTGCTGTCCACTCCTGCTTACATCCGCAGATGTCGACAAGGAAATTTTGCAGAAGCTGCCTTCCATCTGTACTATGTGTAACTTCAGGGTGGAACTGTATGGCATAGGTATCGGAATCTTTGACCTGGTATGCTGCAACTCTTACACTGCTTGTGCTGGCGATCAGCTCAAAGTTATCAGGCACCTTGGTGATGGTGTCGCCGTGAGACATCCAAACCTGCGACTCTGCAGGGATATTCTTGAAGAGTTTGTTTTCTGATGCAATATAGTTTAAATGTGCACGACCATATTCCCTGGTTGATGAAGGCTGAACCTCGCCTCCGGAATGCTGAGCGATGTATTGCGCACCGTAACAAACGGCCAATACCGGAAACTTTTTATGGAACATTTCCAGACTGATCTGAGGTGCATCTTCCTGTCTTACCGAATATGGGCTACCGGACAGGATGACACCTTTAACATCGGCACCTATCTCTGGAACATTGTTGAATGGATGAATTTCGCAATAAACATTTAACTCGCGTACTCTCCTGGCTATTAACTGTGTATATTGGGAACCAAAATCGAGAATGATGATTTTTTCTAGCATGGCCAAAGTTAAGAAAATTTAATGACCTCGACGCCGAACCGCTCTAAAAAATCCACGCCTTCATCGCTTGGGAGCCCTTTATATTCTGCATAGGAATCCCGATAAAACACGGTTTTTATCCCGGAGGATAAAATTAACCTGGCACAGGCGATGCAGGGCGACAGTGTGGTGTATAGAGTTGACCCTGATATTTTTGAACCGTTTTTAACCGCATACAAAATGGCATTCTCTTCGGCATGAAGGGCCAGCGAGCAACTGCCTCTGGAATCACGCGCACAGCCTGTTTGAGGCCACTCTTCATCGCAATTGTGCGTACCGGCAGGAGGTCCGTTATAACCGATTGATATGATCCTGGTATCTTTTGCTAGTACGGCACCCACGTGGGCACGAACGCAATGTGAACGTAAGGCCAGCTCGGAGGCCAGGTTCATAAAAATATGATTGAAACTGGGTTTTTCTGTCATTCTATAATTAAAAAAGCCCCGGAACGGTAAAATTCCAGGGCTAATATATATGATTAAAAATTAATGTCCGCCTGAAACCTTCTTGTCAAAACTGATACCCTGGCTACGCAGGATACCACTGACTTTCCATGCATAAAACGCCAGGTATGCGAAACAGAGTATACCCACTATATAGCTGTACTGCAGCCCTGTAAACTCGGATACGTACCCTTGTATATAACTCACGATACCTCCACCCATGATCATCATGATCAGGAAGCTGCTTCCCTGGCTGGTGTGCTTACCTAAGCCGCTTACCGCCAGCGTAAATATACACGGCCAAAGGGTACTGCAAAATAAACCGACACTCGTGATTGCGTAGACGCTGACCATACCGGTGGTAAACATACCTATTAGCAGCGCCGCGATCCCTACAAATGAGAATATTAAGAGCATCCTTGCAGGACTTCCTTTACTGGCTGTATCGGCAATGATCAGTATAAGGATTATCGCAGCGTAGATATAAAAGGGTGCCAGATCATGATTTGCGATGGCATTGACTCCAAGGAAGATGCAAAATGCCAGATATGGAGCTACGAAACGAAGTACTTTTTGTATATTGACTTTGTCGGTAAACGCCTCTACTGCACCTGTCCATCTACCAATCATCATACTGGCCCAATAGAGTGAAATATACGGTGCAATGTCACTTATCTCGAAACCAAGTTCCCGCTCCATATAAGCAGGAAGATTACTAGCGGTAGATACTTCAACGCCCACGTATACAAAGATTGCGATCATCCCGAGTACCAACTGTGGGTATTTAAGCGCAGATCCTTTGATTGACGATGCGTCTTCGATGGTGCTTTCTACAAGTGGCGGGCGATCGGGAAGCGGTGACAATTTTAAGAAGATAGCAACCGCTATAAAGGCAGCGCCCAGTATAAGGTAAGGTACTTTTACGCTTTCGATACTGATTGAGCTCGTAGCATTTGTGCTGGCCCCGAAAATTGCGAAGCTTACAATTAGCGGACCTATCGTAGTACCAAAGTTGTTGATACCGCCGGCAAGCGTCAGACGTTGAGAACCGGTAGAGATAGGACCCAGCGCAATAGCCAATGGGTTAGCAACGGTCTGCTGAAGCGAAAAGCCGAGGGCCACGATAAACAGTCCTGAGAGCATCAAAGGGAATGAACCCGTATTCGCGGCCGGATAAAACAGGAGTGTTCCTACTGCAGAAATTACCAGCCCGAGGGCTAATGAGTTTTTGTAACCGATGGTGTTAACGATATCTTTTTTAATAAGTATAGATATTCCCGCATAGATTAATGAACCCACTGTATAAGCGATATAAAAGGCCAGGGAAACCCATTGGCTTTGACTTTGGGTTAGATCAAAAGCTTTCTGAAATACGGGTATCAGGATATCGTTACTAGCTGCAACGAAGCCCCAAAAAAAGAAAACCGTGACCAAAGGAATAAACTGGCCCCACTTTGTTTGTAAATTTTCTGCACTCATGTTTAGATTGGTTATTTAAAAGGCTAAACTTAGTAAAAAAAACCAGAACATAAAGTGTAATAATCACACGACAGACGAGTTATAAATCGCATATTAGCACATTAATTATAAAGAAGCTGAATGTTTGAGGCAATATTACATGGAGTAGGCGCTGGAATATTATTTTCGTTTTTAACTGGCCCCGTATTCTTCTCTATGATCAAAACGAGTATTGAAAAGGGTTTTAAAGCCGGTTTCTCGCTTGCAGTAGGTGTGGTTTTGAGCGATATTATCTTTATCTCTCTGACCATTTTCAGTACCCAGTTTGTTGACTATAATGCTGCTTATAATCAATATGTATCGATCATTGGCGGTCTTTTCCTGTTTGCGATAGGATTATATTATCTGATCAAAAAGGTGGAGGTTAATTACAGCTTAAGCGAAGTGACAAGGATTAAAAAACGTGGCTACTTGCTAAAGGGCTTTTTCATGTGTCTTTTATCCCCTACCACACTGATGTTCTGGATTATGGTGGGCGGAATAATATCGATGCAACTCCATTACGACTTCAACGAAAAAATACTCTTTTTTGCTGTTGCGATGGCTACACAATTGCTGGTTGACTGCGTGAAAACATATTATGCTGCGCGACTAAGACATAAGATCGAACCTCATACCATTCAGCTTTTGAACCGTATAGCCGGGAGCGTTATTCTTATCTTTGCTTTACGCCTTTTCTTCCAGGTAGTAATCAGGGGGTAAGAAAACACCTCGCTTCCTTACCCATTGACCGTGTCTTAATACGCCCGCTGGTTATTTCCTTCTTTCCAGTTGACAAAAGCTTTATTTACCACTTTATTTCCGCCTGGAGTGGGATAATTCCCTGAAAAATACCAGTCGCCGGAGTGTGCCGGACAAGCCACATGCAGATTTTCAAGAGTCTGGTAGATAACCTGAACTTCAGCGTCTATATTGTCAGGGGTGATGATTTTAGTGATTTGGGCAGAAATCTCTTCCTGAGTAAAGGGCTCATAGATCTCTTTAACGTGGTTGATAATTTCTTCTTTTGGAAGAAGCAGGGAGGCTTTACATTTTTGATAAACATCCTCAATGATATGGCTTAGTCCCCGTTCATTTAACAATTGTATTGCTGCTTCGAAAGCAACAAACTGTCCCATTTTCGACATGTCAATCCCATAACAATCCGGATAGCGGATTTGAGGAGCCGAGGAAACGATAATGATCTTCTTTGGATGCAAGCGGTCGATAATTTTGATGATGCTTTGCTTTAAGGTGGTACCGCGAACAATAGAGTCGTCTATCGCAACCAACGTGTCTGTGTGATTCTTAATTACACCGTAAGTCGTATCATAAACATGGGCGACCATGTCCTGCCGATCTGCATCCTGAGTAATAAATGTCCTCAATTTCACATCCTTTATGGCCAGTTTTTCGACGCGGGGAGTCATGGACAGCAATTCATCGAGTTCTGCGTCTGTAAGCTTATCCTTACGATGCAGCAAAGCCTCTTTTTGAATCTGACGGATATGGGCATAGAGCCCCTCTACCATACCGTAAAATGAAACCTCAGCAGTATTAGGGATGAAAGAAAATACCGTATTTTTCAGATCGCTTTGCACTGCATCCAGAATCTGCCCACACAAAAGCGCACCCAGATGCTTTCTTTCCCGGTAAATCTCTGCGTCGCTGCCTCTTGAAAAATATATCCGCTCAAATGAACAGGCGCGCTTTTCCTGAGGTTCCCTGAAAACCTCCTGTGTTACTTTACCGCTCTTTTTAACGATAAGCGCATGGCCTGGTTGTATTTCTTTGACGGATTTAAACGGAATATTGAAGGCGGTCTGGATTGCCGGGCGTTCAGATGCCGCGATAACAATCTCGTCGTCGTGGTAATAGAACGCCGGTCTGATGCCGGAAGGGTCACGTAATACAAAGGCATCGCCGTTTCCTACTATACCACTTATGGCGTAGCCGCCATCCCAGTTCTTCGCCGAACGGCGTAATATGTTTGCGATGTCCAGATGCTCTGAAATCTTTTGTGTTATTTCAACGTTAGTCAAGCCTTCCTTCTTGTAAGAATCAAAAAGCTCTTGATTTTCATCGTCGAGAAAGTGACCGATCTTTTCTAATACAGTGACCGTATCGGCCTTTTCCTTTGGATGCTGACCCAATTCGTATAGTTGCTCCAGCAGTTCATCCACATTGGTCATGTTGAAGTTACCGGCAATGACAAGATTTCTGGTCATCCAGTTGTTCTGGCGAAGAAAGGGATGACAATTCTCTATACTGTTTTTACCATGCGTACCATACCGCAGGTGACCTAATAAAACTTCTCCAACAAAACTTACGTTAGCTTTTAGCCACTCCGCGTCAGCCATCAACTCCGGTGCCTCATTTTGAATAGGCACAAACTTGTTTTGAACGTACCCAAAAATATCGGCTACGGCATTTTGCGCCATAGACCGGTAACGGCTGATATAGCGGCTACCTGGCTTCATATCTAGCTTAATGGTAGCAATACCGGCACCATCCTGCCCGCGATTGTGTTGCTTCTCCATGAGCAGATATAGCTTGTTTAAGCCATAAAGCGCTGTTCCGTATTTTTGCTGGTAGTATGAGAGCGGTTTTAAAAGGCGGATAAAAGCAATTCCGCATTCATGTTTTATTGAATCACTCATTCGGTGGTTTATTGAGCCGCAAATTTACCGCTAATAATAATAAAAACCTAGAAGGAAATTGAACGTCACGAAGTATGATATTCACATGAAGATCATACCGGTACTAGACTTGATGCTTGGTTGTAGCCATCCTAAAGCACTTTAGCTAATGAAAGATGACTGGACTTGACCGTCGACTCAAAGAATATTGAAGCCTGTCTATCGAAAGCTGCTGAATCACCAGTGGTCCTAAAATTAACCTCGCCGTTTGTACTTAAGCGATTGGCAATCTCCGGGTGCCTGCGCAGGTAGTCGCAAAGGCTGTCTGCCACGATCCCACCCTGACCAATAAGCTTAACCCCAACCGGTATATACTGTTCGATTTTAGGCACAAGCAAGGGGTAGTGAGTACATGCCAATAATAAACAGTCGATCTTGTTGTTCTGTTCAAAGATGAGATCTATATACTTCTGCACAAAGTAATCTGCTCCAGGCTCCAGGTGTTCGTTGTTCTCCACCAGCGGCACCCACATTGGACAACTTTGCTGGTATACTTCGATGTGGGGATAAAATTTACGGACTTCCAACAGGTAAGATTGCGAATTGATTGTTCCTCTGGTTCCTAATACGCCGATTTTCCCTGAATCCGTATAGGTCCCGATAACTTCCGCTGTTGGTCTGATGACCCCAAGAACCCGGCGTCCTGGGTATTTAAATGGAAGCACACGTTGCTGAATCGTCCGTAATGCTTTAGCTGAAGCGGTATTGCATGCGAGAATAACCAATTGACAGCCCTGGTTAAAGAACCACTCGACACATTCGAGGGTATACTGAAAGACTGTTTCAAATGAATGATCGCCATAAGGCGATCTCGCATTGTCTCCCAGATAAAGATAATCGTATTTCGGCAACTTCCCCATAATCGATTTGAGTACTGTAAGCCCGCCATAACCAGAATCAAATACTCCTATAGGTGCTTCGTCAATTTTCATAAAAAAAGGGCTGAAAAAGTCAGCCCTGCAATTTAACGTTTTTATAGTTAACCTTATTTTTTTGGTGCAGTTGTATTTGCTGCCGTTGGAGCTACGCCCAGTTTTGTTTTTACTAATGGTGTGATATCGTCACCTCCGTCGAAATAAACCAAAGCCGGATTTGTAGTGTCAAACACATATGCATAACCTTTCTCCTTAGAGACAGCTTTAATGGCGTTGTCTACCTTTACCTGAATCGGGTTAAACAATTCTGTGTTCTTCTGTTCAAGTTCCTGTTGTGCCTTCGTCCTAGCGTCTTCGATTCTCTTTTCAAGGTCCTGCAGCTCTGTGCCCATCGTTTGTAGCTCCTTGCCCACAACCTCTTTGTTTGCTTCGCTTAGTGTCTTCTGCTTGTCTTGTGCTGCTTTCAATTTAGTCTGATACTCGGTATACATTTTTTCAATCACGGCAGTTTTCTCCTTTTGGAAAGCCTCAAGCGTAGTTCTGGCTGCCTTAACCTCGGCCATTCCATCAATCACCAATGCTGAATTTAAATGTGCGAACTTTTGTTGTGCATTAGCACTGCCGGCTACAAATAATCCTGCAGTTACCATCAATGCGGTCATTAATTTTCTCATCTCTCTTTTTGTTTTCTTAATTTTTACTGTGTGTTACCTACCAGAGAACCTGGCTTATAGCCTAATCTTACTATTACATCATTGCTTACGTCATAGCTACTGCTCGCATAGATCATCATCGTTGCTTCACTGCTCTTGTCAAAGATAAAGTCAAGAAGCTTTGCTTTCGCTACCTCCCCTACTGCCTTCGACACTTTTTCCTGAATTGGGTTTAATAGCTTTACGCGGGCCTGGAAAAGATCCCCTTCAGGCCCGAAAAATTTACGCTGTAGGTCTTTAGCTTCCTTTTCCTTTTCTATGATCTCGTTCTCTCTTCTTTTACGCATATCTTCTGTAAGAAGAACCTGGTCCGCCTGATAGGCTTTGTACATCTTATCGATCGCTACAAACTGCTGGTCAAGCTGCTTTTGCCATTGTTCTGACATTACGCTAAGTTGGTTTTGTGAAGACTTGTACTCCGGTAAATGTTTTAAGATATACTCGGTATCTACATAAGCAAACTTCTGTGCAAATGCACTAAACCCTGAAAAAAGCAGCAACGCCGCAAATAAAATCCTCTTCATCACTTTTCTCCTGTTAATTAAATCCTCCTAATTGTTGCGCTATACTAAAATGGAACTGACCCTTGTTGGCGTCAGGAATACCGGGAATCTTATCAAACCCATATCCATAATCGATTCCAAGCATGCCGAATATCGGTAAAAATATTTTTGCACCCAAACCTACCGAACGACGAATGTTGAAAGGGTTGAAGTCGCCAAACTTATCCCATGTGTTACCTCCCTCTGCAAAGCCAACAAGAAACGCTGTAGCCTGCTGACTGGCGATGACAGGATACCGAAGCTCCATGACATATTTGGTAAATATCGGACTGCCGGACTGCTGCGCGACAGTAGGATTAGATCCTACCGGTATCACAGAGTTGTTAGCATAACCGCGCATTGCGATTAGTTCAGACCCTTGTAAGAAATCAAATCCCTGCATTCCGTCTCCCCCTAACTTAAACCGCTCAAACGGCGACTGTCCAACAGCTTGGTTGTAAGAACCAAGAAAGCCGAACTGGGCCTGAGCCTTCACTACAAACTTACCCGCTAAGCGCTGAAACCATTGGGTTTCAAACTTCCACTTATGATATTCAGTAAACTTATAACGCTCTTTATCGGAAGCTGTTGCATAGTTAACATTATTTAACAACGAATATGGTGGAGTGGCTTGTATAGAAAATCTGAAGATTGAACCTTCAGTAGGAAATATCGGCGAATTTCTGGAATCCCTGCTAAGTTCCTGAGTAAGGTTGAAATTGAAAGACGTTCCATTTCTAAACAGATAGCCTGGGTAGTTATTCAGAATATATTGTTGTGCATTTATCGCGTGAGTGAGTTGGAAATAATTGTCCGGGAAATTTAATCTTCTTCCTAAACTAACCGTTACACCGTTTAAACGGATCTTAGAATACTCTGGACTCTGTCTATTGCGAAAACCATTCGATTGTAAGGAAGTAAAAGCACTTATTCCAAAGCTGATTGGCTTTTTACCACCAAGCCATGGCTCGGAAAACGAAAAACTGTATGACTGGTAATATTTACCATTCGTCTGCCCACGGAGACTCAACCTTTGCCCGTCGCCTTTTGGTAGCGGCTTATACGCGTCCAGGTTAAACAGGTTCTTCAACGAAAAATTATTGAATGTTAACCCAAGCGTTCCAATTATATTGCCTCCGCCGAAACCACCTGAAAGTTCGATCTGGTCTGATG